>JBEVNO010000133.1:0-10017 GCA_040508085.1 Steroidobacteraceae bacterium | reverse complement strand
CGCGCGGTACATCTTGCGGTTGAGCTTCTGTTCGAAGCTGCGCGGACGCGCCGCGAAGGCGCGGCCGCCACCAACCCAGATCGGGCTGCGGATCGAGCCGGCGCGGGCGCGGCCCGAACCCTTCTGCGAATGCGGCTTGCGGCCGCCGCCACGCACTTCGGCGCGGCTCTTCTGGCGCTTGGTGCCCGAGCGACCAGCTGCCTGGTAGGCAGTGATCAGCTGGTGCACCAGCGTCTCGTTGTATTCAGCACCGAAGGTGGTGTCGGAGACCGACAACTCGGCGCCACTGTTGGCAAGTTTGAGCTTCATGATTGGTAGCCTTGGTTCCCGGCTTTACTTCTTGGTCTTCGCGTCGGCTTTCTTGTTCGGCACGATGCTCTTGCGGCGCGCCAGGCGCGCAGCCTTCACCGACGGACGCACGATCACTTCGCCGCCTTCCGAACCGGGCACCGCGCCGCTGATAAGCAGCAGGTTGCGCGCGACATCGATCTCGATGACGCGGAGGTTTTCGATGGTGCGGCGCACCACACCCATATGGCCGGACATGCGCTTGCCCTTGAACACCCGACCCGGGGTCTGGCGCTGGCCGATCGAGCCCGGTGCGCGATGCGTCACCGAGTGGCCATGCGAGGCGGGGCCGCCCGCGAAATTGTGACGCTTCATGGTGCCGGCGAAGCCCTTGCCGACGGTGGTGCCGGTGACATCGACCAGCTGCCCCGCCTTGAAGATCTCGGCGGTGAATTCGGCGCCCGGCTGCACATCGGCAGCTTCGCCATCACCCAGCCGGAACTCGACCAGCGAGCGACCCGGCTCGACCTTGGCCTTGGCGTAGTGACCCGCCACAGCCTTGCTGAACAGCTGCGCGCGGCGCTTGCCGTAGGTCACCTGGACTGCGCGATAGCCATCCACCGCCTCACCCTTGACCTGGGTGACGCGGTTGGCCAGCACCTCGACGACAGTGACAGGCACAGATTCGCCGGCGTCCGTAAAAATTCGTGTCATGCCGCACTTGCGGCCGACCAAACCGATTGTCATCTCGCAATCCTCAGTTCGTACTCGAACCAGGAGTCAGGAACGACGCGAGACAGGCAACACCCCATAGAATCAAGGGGTTGCGAGGCTCGAGTGGTCTTGGCCTTATCCTTCGCAGGTGGCCAACCGTTCCCGATTCCACGTTCGTAAACGCAGGCCGCCGGAACAGCCGACGGCAAAAGGGCGCGCAGTATAGGCACGCGATTCGCCACACACAAGCCCTTGCAGGCCCGTAGCCTGAATTAGATGGCGGTGGCGCCGCGACCCGTCGTTTTGAGAGTGGGTGGATTCGGACAGGCGGCGGGAGGGCCCGGAGCGGGCGCCGCCTTCAACCCGCCGTTGCGGCTGCCTGCGCGCGCCGGAAATGCTGCGGTGCGACCCCATGGGCCGCGCGGAACCGCCGCGCAAAATGACTGGGTTCCGCGAAGCCGCAGCGCGCGGCCACTTCCGCCACGCTCACAGCAGACCAGCGCGGGTCGGCAAGCAGGCGGCGGGCCACTTCCAGGCGCATCCGCATCAGCTCCGCCCCGAAGGTGGTGCCAGCGCGCGCGAACAGCAGGTGCAAGTAGCGTCGCGAGATGCCATGAGCAGCGGCGAACGCAGCGGGGGTCAGCAGCGAGTCATGGCAGCGCTCACGCAGGCTGTCCTGCAGCTGCCGGAACCGGTGATGCTGTCGATCGACGGCATGCTCCTGTGGCCCCGCGGCCAGGGCCACCAGACTCGCCAGCTGCTCCGACACCACTCCGGCCGGAAGCGCCAGCGGCTCGGCATGCGTGGTTTCGAGGCCCGCCAGCGCTGCGGATAGCGCGCCGCCCCAGCCGTCACCCGCGCGGTACACCCGCGCCGCCGCAGACTCCACCGAGGGCAACCAGGCAGACAGCCAGTCGTGCGGATAGCGCAGCATCACGCTGCGCGTGGCGCCGAGGCAGTCCAGCTCATAGGGCTGGGCGCAGTCCACCACCACGGTGTCCCCTGCCCGCAACGCGCATTCCCGGCCGTACTGGCGGAACAGCGCCTCGCCCGCGCGCACCTGCATCAGCAGGATCCATGCCGTGCGGCTGCGCGCGATACGCGCAGGGGTGCGGCGCACGCGTTGCGCACCGGCCTGTACGTCGTAGAGGCTGCCCGAGGCGAATTGCGCGGCTTCCAGACAGGCCTCGAAGCCGCCGGCTTCGCTGCTGTCGATGTCGATCTCGAGAAAGGAGCGACAGACAGCGTCCTTCCAGTAATCGAGCGCGTGCCGGGGCTCGACGTCGGACGTCGTCCACCGCTGCCGCGCCACTTGTGCTCCGGCCCCCCGCATCCGGCTGATGGTGCACGCCTGCCCGCGGGCGGGCAATAGCCGCATGCTGGCCTGCGGCGCCGTTGCACTGCAGGACGCGCCGCCCTGCACTGTCGTGCGCGCCGCGCGCCAGCAGGCGCGCTAGCCTTCCCATGGAGATCCCGGAAGGATCCACGGGGGACACGCCATGAGCACCACGACCGCGGCACGCGCCTTTCCATTGCCCAGTTCGCTGCAGGTCATCCCTGGCACCGAGAAGGCCCAGGCAGCCAATCCTTACCACACCCAGTTCGCGCCGGATGACGACCAGCGCTTCTGGTTCTACAACTCCATGCACTTCCCCGAGCCGATGTCGCACTCCGACATGGTCACTGCGGAAGCGGCCTACTGCGCTCTGGGCGCCGCCAACACCCGCATCCACTGCCTGCCGACCACGCTCGGCATCGATCACCGCATCATCAATGGCCGCGTTTATATCGGGGGCAATGCCGTTACCGATCCGGCGGAGATCGGGCGGCGTACCGAAGAGTTCCAGAAGCGCGCCTTCTATTACTACGAGAACTGGGAGCAGCTCTACGACCAGTGGCGCGACAAGATGATGGCGCTGATCAATGAATCGCGCGCCATGCCTGCGCTGCAGCTGCCCGAGTTCGAGCCACTGGAACATGTGCACGCGGGCCGCGGCATCGGTTCCAACCACGACCTGATGGTGATCTACCACAAGACGCTGGAAGGCTACTTCCGCATGTGGCACCACCATTTCGAATTCCTGCTGCTGGGTTATGGGGCGTATCTCACCTTCTTCGGCTTCTGCAAGAAGGCATTTCCGGAAATCAGCGACCAGACCATCTCGCGCATGGTGGCCGGCATCGAGGCGGAGATCTTCCGGCCTGATGATGAGCTGCGCCGGCTCGCGCGCTGCGCGGTCGAGTTGGGGCTGGCAAGCCACTTCGTCGAAGGTCGCAGCGCCGACGCCATCATCGCCGCCATGGAAGGCGCTGGCGAACCGGGCAGGAAATGGCTGGCAGAGCTCGCGGTGTCGCGCGATCCGTGGTTCAACATCAATGTGGGCGATGGCTTCTACCACTACCACCGTTCATGGAACGATGATCTCTCCATGCCCTTCTCGGGCCTGCCCGAATACGTGCGCCGCGTGCAGGCAGGCGAGGACCTGATACGACCCGTGCAGCGCCTGCAGGCCGAGCGCCGCCAGCTGATCGAGGACTACCGCGAGCTGCTGGCAGACGATGAGGAGCGCGCCGCCTATGACCAGATGATCGGCCTCGCCCACCGCGTGTTCCCGTATGTCGAGGGGCACAAGTTCTACTGCGAGCACTGGTACACCAACCTGTTCTTCAACCGCATCCGCGAGTTCGGCGGGCTGCTGGCGCAGAACGGTTTCTTTGCCGATGCGGAAGACGTGTTCCAGCTGACGCACTACGAACTGGAGGCGGCGATCATCGACCTGATGAACGCCTGGTCCACAGGCGCCGCGCCACGCGGCCCGCAGTACTGGCCGCCCATCGTGGCCGAACGCCGCGCTGCGCTGAAGGAATGGGCGAAGCACCCCACGCCGCCCGCATTGGGCCCGGTGCCCGATGTCATCGATGATCCGGCCATCGTCATGCTGTGGGGCATTACGCGCGAGAGCCTCGATGCCTGGCTGCAGGCCAGCGACGGCCCGCCCGGCAACGAGATCAAGGGGTTTGCTGCGTCCAGCGGCATCGCAGAGGGTCCGGCACGCGTGGTGCGTTCGGTGGAGGAGATCTCGCGGCTGCAGCCCGGTGACATCCTGGTCTGTCAGGTCACCAACCCCACCTGGGCACCGATCTTCCAGAAGATCCGCGGCGCGGTGTCGGACATTGGCGGCTCCATGAGCCATGCGGCCATCGTGGCGCGCGAATACGGCCTGCCAGCAGTGGTGGGTACCGGCAATGCCACCTCACGCATCCGCGACGGCCAGCGCATCCGCATAGATGGCGGGCGCGGCGTGGTCACACTGCTGGATGAGCCATGAGCCAGGCGCGGGCTCTGGCGTGGTTCGAGGAGATCGGCCTCGCCGACCGGCCCGAGGTGGGCGGCAAGGGTGGCAGCCTGGGCGAGCTGCAGCGCGCGGGCATCGCGGTACCACCGGGTTTCGTGGTGAGCACAGCCGCCTTCGATCTGTTCATCGCAGCGCTGGAACGCAACGCGCCGCTGCGCGCAGGCATCGAGGCCCTGCCCGCAGATGATCTGCCGGCATTGCAGGCAGGCTGCGCCGCGGCCCGTGCGCGCGTGGAGTCGGCGCCGCTGCCCGCCGCCCTGCGTGCGCAGATCACCAGCGCCTGGCTGCGACTCTGTGGCGGGGCAGCGCAGCCCGTGGCAGTGCGCTCCTCCGCCACTACCGAGGACGCCGAGGACGCCAGCTTCGCCGGCCTGCAGGACACGTACCTGTGGGTGACAGACCTGGACCAGGCACTGCAGCGCATCCGTAGCTGCTGGGCCAGTCTCTATTCGGTGGAATCGGTGGGTTACCGGCGTCGCCGCAAGGTGGCCGAAGCCGGCGTCAGCATGGCGGTGGTGGTGCAGCGCATGGTCGATGCACGCACTGCCGGCGTGATGTTCACGCGCAGCCCCACCACCGGTGACCGCTCGGTGATCACCATCGAGGCTGCGTGGGGCCTGGGTTCGGCGGTGGTGGGCGGCGAAGTGACGCCGGACCGCTTTGTCCTCGGCAAGATCACCGGCGAGATCAGCGTGCGTGATATCTCCGACAAGCAACTGCGGCACCGGCCGGCGCCAGCCGGCGGTGTCGTGGACGAAGCCGTACCGGAACCGCAGCGGCGCGCGCCCTGCGTGAATGACGATGAACTGCAGGCGCTGCGCGCGGTGGCGCGCCGCGTGGAGAAGCACTACGGCCGCGCCCAGGACATCGAATGGGCAATCGATGCCAGTGGCGCGATCCTGCTGCTGCAGAGCCGGCCGGAAACGGTGTGGTCCTCGAAAGATATGGCACCCGCCGCGCGCCCTGCCGCCGATCCGCTGGCGCATGTGATGAACATCTTCGGAGGTCGACGGTGAGCCTGACTGGAGCGGATGTCGCGCAGATCCTGCGGCTGCTGGAAAGCTCGAGCTTCGATGAACTGGAGCTCGAGATGAATGGCGTGAAGCTGTCACTGCGCAGGAGTGGCGCAGCGGTCGCGCCTCCGCCGGAGCCACAGCCGGCAATCGCAATACAGCCGGCGACTGCACCACAGGCCGCAACCAGTGCGGTTGCCGCTGCCGGGGATGACGGTGAGGCCGTCACCGCGCCGCTGCTCGGCACCTTCTATCGCTCTCCCAAGCCCGGCGCACCGCCCTATGTCGAGGTGGGCAGTCTGGTGGAAGCGGACACGGTCATCGCCATAGTCGAGGTGATGAAGCTGATGAACTCCGTGCGTGCCGGCCGCCGCGGCCGCGTCACCGCCATCCTGGCCGAAGACGGCGCTCTGGTCGAATACGGCCAGCCGCTGCTGCGCATTGCCGGCGGATGATCCGACGCGTCTTCATCGCCAATCGCGGCGAAATCGCGCTGCGCGTGCTGCGTACCTGCCGGCGGCTGGATATAGGCGTGGTGCTGGGTGTTTCCAGCGCCGACCTGGACAGCCTGCCGGCGCGGCTGGCCGACCGGGCGATATGCATTGGTCCGCCACGCCCGGCCGGCAGTTACCTGAATGCGCAGGCACTGGTGCACGCCGCGCTGGCCACCGACTGTGACGCCATCCATCCTGGCTACGGCTTCCTGTCCGAGCGCGCGTCGTTTGCGCGCCTGGCGGAGGGCAACGGACTGGTGTTCATCGGCCCGACGCCCGCACAGATCGAATCCGTCGGCGACAAATTGCGGGCGCGCGCCGCCGCGCAGGCCGCCGGTGTGCCGGTGGTGCCCGGCGGCGAGATCACCTCCACCGCAGCGGCCATGGCGCTGGCGCAGCAGATCGGCGCGCCACTGCTGGTGAAAGCGGTGGGCGGCGGCGGCGGGCGCGGCATGAAGCATGTGGCGCAGCTGGCGGACCTGCCGGCCGCGCTGGAACTGGCCGCTGCCGAGGCTGGTGCTGCCTTCGGCGATTCGCGCGTCTACCTGGAGCGCTATGTCGCCCGCGGCCGGCATGTCGAAGTGCAGGTGCTTGGTGACGGACACGGCGCGGTGGTGCATCTGGGCGAGCGCGATTGCTCGGTGCAGCGGCGTTACCAGAAGCTCATCGAAGAGACGCCGGCCCCGTGCCTGCCCGCTGCCACGCGCTCTGCCCTGCATGCCGCGGCGCTGGCTTTCGCCCGGCGCCTGGACTATCGCGGCGCCGGCACGGTGGAGTTCCTGCTGGATCAGGAAAGCGGCGCCTTCTACTTTCTCGAGATGAACGCCCGCATCCAGGTGGAGCATCCGGTCACCGAGGCCATCACTGGCATCGATCTGGTCGCGGAGCAGATCGCCATCGCCGCTGGCGACGGCCTGCGCGTCAGCCAGCAACAGGTGCGCTTCGACGGCTGCGCCATCGAGTGCCGCATCAACGCCGAGGACCCCGCGCAGGATTTCCAGCCCAGTCCGGGCATCGTGAGCAGCGCATCCTGGCCCGCGGGTACCGGCCTGCGCGTGGACACGCACATCGCCGCGGGCTCGAGCGTGCCGCCCTTCTACGATTCGCTGCTGGGCAAGATCATCGCGCATGGCACCGACCGCAGCGAGGCGCTGGCACGCCTGCTCAATGCCGTCCGCAGCACGCGGCTGGCAGGCATCCGCACCAACCTTGCATTGCAGGCGCAGCTGCTGGCCGACGCGCAGTTCGCGGCCGGCGGCGTCGATACGCATTGGCTTGCGCGGCGACTCGCGCCCACGGAGGCCTGATGGCACGCATCGAACTGGTGGAAACATCGCTGCGCGACGGTAACCAGAGCCTGTGGGCGGCGCTGGGAATCGACACCGCGCGCACACTCGAAATCGCTCCGGTCATGGACCAGGCGGGATTCCGCGCCATCGACTTCACCACCTCCACGCACATGGGCGTGGCCGTGCGCTACAAGCAGCAGGATCCGTGGGAGCGCATCCGCCTGATGGCCGAGGCCTGCCCGCGCACGCCGCTGCAGTTCATGTCCACCGGCTTCCGCTTCATCGCCTGGGAGACCGCCAGCCCGGAGTTCATGTCGCTGGCTTTCCGCACGCTGGCCCGCCATGGCATCCGCCGTTTCTGCCTGGCGGATCCAATGAACGATGCGGACGCCAATGCCACCTGCGCACGCATGGTGAAACAGGCCGGCGGCGAGTACGTGATCGCGGCGCTGGTGTTCACCGTCAGTCCCATTCACGACGACGCCCACTACGTGGCCGCGGCGCGGCGCCTGGCGGCCTGCGCCGATGTCGATGCGCTGTACATCAAGGATCCGGGCGGCCTGCTCACTCCCGGACGCGCGCGGACGCTGATTCCGGCCGTGCAGGCGGCCATCGGTGCCGTGGCGCCCGGCAAGCCGCTGGAGCTGCATGCCCACTGCACCATCGGGCAGGCCGAGGCCGTCTACATGGACGCGCCGGATTACGGCATCGCCGCGCTGCAGTGTGCATCCGGCGGTGCCGCCGATGGCACATCCAATCCGCCGGGCGAGCGCGTGGCGCGCAATCTCACGGCGCTCGGCCACGAGGTGGCCATCGACGCCGAGGCACTGCAACGGGTGGCGGATTACTTCACCGCCCTCGCGCGTGCCGAAGACCTGCCCGTGGGCCAGCCACAGGCGTTCGACGCGGCCTACCTGCGCCACCAGCTGCCCGGTGGCATGGTCGGCACCATGCGGCGCCATCTCGGCGAGGCGCGGCTCACGCATCTGGAGGCAAAGGTCATCGAGGAACTGGCGCGGGTGCGTGAGGAACTGGGCTGGCCCATCGTGATGACGCCATTCGCGCAAATGACGCTGACCCAGGCGGTCATGAACGTCACCGGCAGGGAACGCTACGCGGTGATTCCCGACGAGGTGATCCGCTACGCGCTCGGTCGCTTTGGCCGGCCCAATGTGCCCATCGCCGCCTTCGTGATGGACCGCATCCACGCGCTGCCCCGTACCCGCGAACTGGCCGCCGAGCCCGCCATGGCCGAGCTTGGTGAGCTGCGGCGCCGCATCGGCGCGCAGCTTTCGGACGAGGAGTTCCTGCTGCGGGCCGTGATGCCTGGGGTGCAGGTCGACGCCATGCAGGCCGCAGGACCCGCGCCGCGCCACTACCACGCGGTCGTCCAGCCCCTGCTGAGATTGCTGCAGGGTCTGGCGCTGCGTCACGACCTCAGCAATGTGGCCATCGACAAGCCCGGATTCCGCTTGCGCCTGCGGCGCGCCAGCTGAGGAGCCATGACCGCGAGCAAGAAGAAGAACACCGCCCGCGGCCGGGAACGCCTGCCGCCGGTCAGCGGCTTCATGTTCGACCTGGACGGCACGCTGCTGCTCAGCGACCGCTCGCTGGGCGGCTATGAAGTGCTGCCCGGTGCGGTCGACACACTGTCAGCGTTGAAGTCGCGTGGCCTGCCCTTCGTCGTGCTCACCAATGGCAGCGCCTACCCGCCGGCAGAACAGGCGGCGAAGCTGCGCGCGCTGGGACTGCCGGTCGAGGATTCGCAGATGCTGACACCCTCCAGCGTGACGGCGCATGTCATGACACGGGCCAGGGTAGGCCGTGCGCTCATCCTCGGCAGTCGCGGCGTGGCTCATGCGCTGGCTGCAGCCGGCATCGAAGTGGTGTTCCCCGGTGATGCTGGTGCGGAGGCGGTGGATGCGGTGTACGTGGGCTGGCACCCCGAGTGCAACATGCGCGACATCGAGGCTGCCTGCCATGCCATCTGGGCCGGCGCGAAGTTGTATGTGGCCTCCGACGTGCCGTTCTTCGCCACGCGCCAGGGGCGCACCATCGGCTACTCGTATGCCATCGTCGGGGCCGTGCGGCGCATGACGCGCGCGCCCATGATCCTCACGGGCAAACCCTCAGCCCATGCCATGCGCTTCGTGGCCCGCAGGCTGGGTGTACCGATCAGCGGTGTCGGTGTGGTGGGCGACGACCCTGGCGTGGAGGTGGTCATGGCCCGCCGGCTGGGCGCCATCGCCTTTGGCGTCACGACCGGCGTGACCAGCGCGGCTGGATGGGCGGCGCAGCGCGGCAAGTATCGGCCCCATCGCGTGCTGGGCCGCATTGACGAGCTGCTGTCGGAGCCTGGTTAGCGGGGCCTGACCCGGCGCGGCCCAGGCCGCGCGGGTCAGGCTCGGTGCTGTTAGTTCAGCTTGATCTGAACGTCGACACCGGCTGGCAGCTCGAGCTTCATCAGCGCGTCCACCGTCTTGTCGGTCGGGTCGAGAATGTCCATCAGGCGCTTGTGGGTGCGCAGCTCGAACTGGTCGCGGGCGTCCTTGTCGCCGTGCGGAGCGACCAGTACCGTGAACTTCTCCATCTTGGTGGGCAGCGGCACCGGGCCGCGCACCGTGGCACCCGTGCGCTTCGCGGTCTCGACGATTTCCTTCGCCGAGGTGTCGATCAGACGATGATCGAAAGCCTTCAGGCGGATGCGGATGTTCTGGTTAGCCATGTTTCTTTACTGCCTTATTTCAAAATTTTCGCAACGACGCCGGCGCCGACGGTCTTGCCGCCCTCGCGGATGGCAAAGCGCAGGCCCGCATCCATGGCGATGGGCGCAATCAGCTCCACCGTCATCTTGATGTTGTCG
>JBEVNO010000119.1:0-7763 GCA_040508085.1 Steroidobacteraceae bacterium | reverse complement strand
AACCGCGCGCCGCTGCTGATTACGGGGCTGGAACAAGGCGGTCAGCTGATGACCACCACCGAGGTGGACAACTGGCCCGGCGATACCGATGGCGTGCAGGGTCCGGAGCTGATGGAACGCCTGCGCCGCCACGCCGAGCGCTTCAACACGCGGCTGGTCAATGACCATATCCACACTGCACGGCTCACCGGTGCACCCTTCGAGCTGGTCGGTGATGCCGGCCGCTACACCTGCGATGCGCTGATCATCGCCACCGGCGCCACGGCCAAATACCTGGGCCTGCCGTCCGAAGAGACCTTCAAGGGCACGGGTGTATCCGCCTGCGCCACCTGTGACGGCTTCTTCTTCCGCAACCAGCATGTGGCGGTGGTCGGCGGCGGCAATACCGCGGTCGAGGAGGCGTTGTACCTGTCGAACATCGCCGCGCATGTCACGCTCATCCACCGCCGCGACAGGCTGCGCAGCGAGAAGATCCTGCAGGATCGCCTGTTCGCACGCGTCGCCGAGGGCAAGATGAGCGTGCGCTGGAACCATGCCGTGGACGAGGTGCTGGGCGATGCCAGCGGCGTCACCGGTGTGCGCCTGCGCACCGCCGAAGGCGCGCTGTCGGACACTTTGCCGGTCACGGGCCTGTTCATCGCCATCGGGCATTCGCCGAACACGGGCCTGTTCGATGGCCAGCTGGACATGCGCGACGGCTACCTGAAGGTGAAGAGCGGCCTGGATGGCGACGCGACGGCGACCAGCATCCCGGGTGTGTTCGCCGCTGGCGACGTAGCGGACTCGGTCTATCGCCAGGCCATTACTTCGGCCGGCTCCGGCTGCATGGCGGCACTGGATGCCGACCGCTACCTGGAAGGCATCGGGCATGGCGGGACGGCCGGGCACGGCGGATGATTTGGAAGCCCGCGAACTCTCCGCGATAGATCAAGTAACGGCCAGCGAGTGGAACGCACTCGACGGCACCCAGTGTCCGTTCCTGCGGCATGAGTTCCTGGCGGCCCTGGAGCACAGCGGCTGCGTCGGGGGCCGCACCGGCTGGACGCCGGCCCATCTGGCATTGTTCGACGGCGGCCGGCTGGTGGGCGCGGCGCCGGTGTACCGCAAGGCGCATTCCTGGGGTGAATTCGTCTTCGACTTCGGCTGGGCACAGGCCTACGAGCGGCATGGCCTCGCCTACTACCCGAAGCTGCTGCTCGCCGTGCCCTTCTCGCCCATCAATGCGGCACGCCTGCTGCTGGCGCCGGATCTGCCCGCCACGGCCCTGCGGGCCCAGTTGATCAACGCGCTGAAGCAGCGCTGCGAAGCGCAGCGGCTGTCCTCGACGCATGCGCTGTTCCTGGCGGATGGCGAACATGGCGCCTTCCTGGAAGCCGGGTGGCTGATGCGCTCGGACGTGCAGTTTCACTGGCACAACCGCGGTTTCGCGAGCTTCGAGGATTACCTCGCCACCTTCCGCGCCGACAAGCGCAAGCAGATGCGCCGCGAACGCCGCCGCGTGGCCGAGCAGGGAATCCAGATCCGCACCTGGCACGGCAGCGACATCCCTGCAGCCGAGCTGCGCTTCGCCTTTGCCATGCATGAGCGCAACTTCCACCTGCATGGGCACGAGCCGTACCTGAATTTCGCCTGCTTCCAGGAGCTCACGCGCACGCTGGGCGATGCATTCATGGTGAAGCTCGCGAGCCAGGGCGAGGAGCCGGTGGCCGCAGCAGTGTTCATGGTTTCCCAGGATGCGCTGTATGGACGTTACTGGGGGAGCACGGGCGACTTCCACAGCCTGCATTTCGAGACCTGCTACCACCAGGGCATCGATTACTGCATCGAGCGGGGCATCGCGCGCTTCGAGCCCGGCACCCAGGGCGAGCACAAGATTGTGCGCGGCTTCGAGCCCACCGCCACCCACTCGGCACACTACATCGTCGACCCGCGTTTCCGCGACGCGCTGGCCGATTTCCTGTCGCGCGAGCAGGCAGCGATGGATGAATACGCTGCGGCGGCATCTGTCCATGTGCCCTTCCACCGCGCATGAGGCGCATCGTGTGGCTGTCGCCGGAGGATCCGCCCACGGCGTTTCCACCCGTGGCACAGGCCCTGCAGGAGCCATCCGGATTGCTGGCAGCAGGCGGGGACCTCTCGCCTGAGCGATTGCGCGCGGCCTACAGCCGGGGCATTTTCCCGTGGTTTTCGCCCGGCGAACCGGTGCTGTGGTGGTCGCCGGATCCGCGTGAGGTGCTGTTTCCGGGCGAACTGCATATTTCCCGCAGCCTGCAGCGGCGGCTGCGGCGCGGCACTTACCAGGTCAGCGAGAACATGGACTTCGCGGGCGTGATCGCCGCCTGCGCCGCCGCGCGCGGGCCCGATACCGGCACATGGATCAGCGCCGAAATGCAGTCCGCCTACCTGGCGCTGCACCGGCTGGGCGTCGCCCACAGTATCGAGGTGCGCTGCGGCGACGAGCTGGTCGGGGGCCTGTACGGGGTGCGTTGCGGGCGGGTATTCAGCGGCGAATCGATGTTCAGCCGCCGCGACGATGCCTCCAAGGTCGCGCTGGCGTGGCTGGCGCAGCACTGCCCGGCGCGCGGCGTCGCCGTGATCGACTGCCAGATGCCGTCGGCGCACCTGCGCAGCCTGGGCAGCCGGGCCCTGCCACGGCACGAATTCGTCCAATTGCTGCAGGATTGACGCCCGGGGCAGCAATCCCTCATTGCGTTGCCGGCCCTGTTTATGGAGAATTCGCGACCTTTCCGGCGTCCGCCGGAGTCAACCGATGGGTATATGTCCAAAGACGATGCGATACAGATGGAAGGCGAGGTAGTGGAAACCCTGCCGAACACGATGTTTCGCGTGCAGTTGAAGAACGGGCATGTAGTGACGGCCCATATCTCCGGCAAGATGCGCAAGAACTACATCCGCATCCTCACCGGCGACGCGGTGACGGTCGAGATGACGCCGTATGACCTCAGCAAGGGGCGCATCGTCTACCGGGGACGGTAACGCAGGCTCGTCGACTTTTTCGGAGGCGGATTCCCCAGGTTACCGCGCGGGCGCGCTGGGCTGGCTGGCCGCGGCACCACCTCCCTTTACAGGAGGTGTAATACCCTGGCCCCGCACCGCCGATCAGTTGGCCGGCTGCGGCAGCACCGGTCGTGACGGCGGCGTCACCGCGAATTGCAGCGACTGCCCATCGTCCGAAACCGTCACCGTCACCTGTCCGCCATCGGCCAGCTTGCCGAACAGCAGTTCCTCGGCCAGCGGCCGCTTGATCTGGTCCTGGATGAGCCGCGCCATCGGTCGCGCGCCCATCTTCGGATCGTAGCCGTGCTCGGCCAGCCAGCCACGCGCAGCGTCGTTCACGGACAGTTGCACGCCCTTCTGCTCGAGCTGCATTTCCACTTCGACGAGCAGCTTCTCGACCACGCGCTCGATGGTGAGCTTGGTGAGCGGACCGAACTGGATGGTGGCATCCAGGCGGTTGCGGAACTCCGGCGTGAACAGGCGCTTGATCGCCTCCATGCCGTCGCTGCTGTTGTCCGACTGCGTGAAGCCGATGGACGCGCGTGACATGTCCTGCGCACCGGCGTTCGTGGTCATCACGATGATGACGTGGCGGAAATCCGTCTTGCGGCCGTTGTTGTCGGTGAGCACGCCATGATCCATCACCTGCAGCAGCAGGTTGAACACATCCGGGTGAGCCTTCTCGATCTCATCCAGCAGCAGGACACAGTGCGGATGCTTCGACACTGCCTCGGTGAGCAGGCCGCCCTGGTCGAAGCCCACATAGCCCGGCGGCGCGCCGATCAGGCGCGACACCGTATGGCGCTCCATGTATTCGGACATGTCGAAGCGCAGGAACTCGACGCCCAGCACGGTGGCGAGCTGGCGCGTGACTTCGGTCTTGCCGACGCCCGTGGGGCCTGCGAACAGGAAGCTGCCTACCGGCTTGCGCTGCTCGCCCAGCCCCGAGCGCGCCATCTTGATCGAAGCCGAGAGGGCTTCGATGGCGGCATCCTGGCCGAAGATCACGAGTTTCAGGTTGCGCTCGAGATTGCGCAGCACTTCGCGGTCGGAGGTGGACACCGACTTGGCGGGGATGCGGGCGATGCGCGCCACCACATCCTCGATCTGCGGCACATCGACCACGCCGCTGCGCTCTTCCTGCGGCTTCAGCCGCTGGCGCGCGCCTGCCTCATCGACCACATCGATGGCCTTGTCCGGCATGTGGCGGTCATTGATGTGGCGCGCCGCCAGTTCCGCCGCGGACTTGATGGCCGCATCGGTGTAGCGCACGCCATGGTGTTCTTCATACCGCGGCTTCAGGCCCTGCAGGATCTCGATCGTCTCCGGCACCGTGGGCTCGACCACGTCGATCTTCTGGAAACGGCGCGACAGCGCGTGATCCTTCTCGAAGATGCCGCGGTATTCCTGGTAGGTGGTCGAGCCGATGCAGCGCAGCTCGCCGCTGGTAAGCGCCGGCTTGATGAGGTTGGAGGCGTCCATGACGCCGCCCGAGGTGGCGCCGGCGCCGATCAAGGTGTGGATTTCGTCGATGAACAGGATGGCGCCGGGCTGCTTGCGCACCTCGGAGATCACCGCCTTCAGGCGCTTCTCGAAATCGCCGCGATATTTGGTGCCTGCCAGCAGGCTGCCCAGATCAAGCGAATAGATGACGCTGTCGGCCAGCACGTCGGGCACCTTGCCTTCGACGATGAGCCGCGCAAGACCCTCCACGATAGCGGTCTTGCCGACGCCTGCCTCACCCACGTACAGCGGGTTGTTCTTGCGGCGGCGGCACAGGATCTCGATGGTGCGCTCCACCTCGACCTTGCGACCGACCAGCGGGTCGATGCGGCCTTCCTGGGCAGAACGATTGAGGTTCACCGCGTACTTGTCGAGCGCACTGCCCCCTTCGGGCTCGCCGCGCTCAGCCGACTCGGGCGAGGCACCCTCCTCGCGCGCCAGCTTGTCTTCGCCCTTGGCGAGGCCATGCGAGATGTACTGGGTGACGTCGAGGCGGGTGATCTCGTGGCGGGCCAGCAGGAACACCGCGTGGCTCTGCTTCTCGCTGAAGATGGCGACCAGCACATCCGCGACGCTGACTTCGCGCCGCCCGCCGGACTGCACCTGGAACACCGCGCGCTGCAGCACGCGCTGGAAACCCAGCGTGGGCTGCACCTCGCGCTCATCCTCGCCGGGCTTGATGCGCGGCGTGGTGTTGTCGATGTGCAGGCGCAGCTCCTCGCCCAGGCGCCGCATGTCCGCGCCCCCGGCTTTGAGGATCTCCTTCACCCGCGGGGT
This sequence comes from Steroidobacteraceae bacterium, assembly GCA_040508085.1. Lineage (GTDB taxonomy): Bacteria > Pseudomonadota > Gammaproteobacteria > Steroidobacterales > Steroidobacteraceae > ZC4RG30. The sequence goes on along the minus strand of JBEVNO010000119.1, from coordinate 2,465 downwards.
GTCCAGGATGGCGAGCAGCAAGTGCTCCACCGTCAAAAACTCGTGCCGCGCCTCACGCGCCTGGGCGAAAGCGGCATTCAGGCAGTTTTCCAGTTCAGCTGACAGCACAGCGAGCTCCTTGGTCCTTTTACCAACCTCAGGTCTGCTCCAGCGTACACATCAGCGGGTGCTGATTGTCACGGGAGAAGCCTAAAACCTGCGCAACCTTGGTCTCGGCGATCTCGTAGGTGAATACGCCGCAGACCCCCTTACCCTTCATGTGCACCTCGAGCATCACCCGGGTGGCGTTCTCACGATCCATCCGGAAGAAGCGCTCGAGCACCTCCACGACGAACTCCATGGGGGTGTAGTCGTCGTTTAGCAACACCACACTGTACAGCGGTGGCTGCTTGACCTGCGGTGCAGCTTCCTCGACGGCGAGGCCGATGTGGCCCTCGCGCTCTTCGCCGGGACCCTGCGCAGCGCTGATCCGCATGTCTGGAATGTGATGCTTTTGTGATGTCAAAACAATTGCTTGAGGGCTATATATGTTGCCGAGCATAATACTTTGATCGTGGCTACCGTTGCTCAAGCGCTGCGTCTGGATGGCGAGCTGGCGAGCCGGCTGATCGCCCTTGCCCCGCGTTTGGTCCTCGGGCTGCTGATCGTGTTGCTCGGCATCCGCACCGCGTTGCTGGTGGCAGGGCTGGCAAGCCCGCCTATCGCCCCCAGCCCCGCACCGCTTCCGCCGGCCGCCAGCCGCAATGTCGTGGACCTGCCTTCCATCCTGCGCGCCAACCTGTTCGGCCAGAGTGCGACCGGCGCGGGCAGCGGTGCCGCGCCGGTTACATCCCTGGCCCTGGTGCTCGCCGGCGTCATTGCTGATGCCGACGAGCAGCGTGGTTATGCCATGTTGGGGACGGGCAGCCAGGACATCAAGTTCTACAAGGTGGGAGATCTGGTTCCCGGCGGCGCCAAATTGCATGGCGTGCAGGTCGACCGGGTGCTGCTGGACCGCGGCGGCACCGTCGAGGCGCTGCTGCTGCCACCGCGCAGCAGCCTCGGCCTCGGGGCCGCGCCGCCGGCCGCAGCGCCGCCGCCAATGGCCTCCGTCGAGCGCGTGCAGCAGCTCATCAAGGAAAACCCCGGCATCCTGGGCCAGGTGATCCAGCGGCAGGCCGTGTTTGCCGATGGCAAGCTGCGCGGCATGCGGGTGTACCCGGGCCCCAATGCCGCCGCCTTCTCGCGCCTGGGGCTGCGGGCCGGTGACCTGGTGACGGCCATCAACGGCAGCCGCCTGGATGACCAGACGCGCAGCAACGAGGTATTCGGTACGCTGGCGAACTCCGCTGAGGCGCACATCACGGTCACCCGCAATGGCGCGGAGCAGGATCTGGTGCTGAACCTGGCCGCGGTGGCGAACGAGGCCGAGCAGCTGGCGCAGCCAGCGGCCAGCGAAGGCCCGCCGCCGGGTTCGCCCGCTCCCGGGCCGCAGCCTGGCGCCGAGAGCACAAGGTAGGTAAGGAATGAACATGCAAATCCTCCAGCGTCTGGGCGCGGCACTGCTGTTGTGCGCCACGCTGGTCAGTGCCCAGATGGCCGCTGCCCAGACCCCATCGGCCAACTCGCGCATCACCCCGAACTTCCAGAACGTGGATATCGCGCAGGTAGCCGACGCGGTGGGCAATGCCACCGGCATCACCTTCATCGTCGACCCGCGGGTGCGCGGCAACGTGAGCCTGATCAACTCCAAGTCGATGACACCGAACGAGCTGTACGAGGTTTTCCTTTCCATCCTGCAGGTCAACAACTTCGCCGCCACGCGCAGCGGCAATGTGGTCAAGATTGTGCCAGATGCGTCGGTGCGCACCCTGCCCGGCAACGACGTGCCCGCCACAGTGAACCCCAACTCCGACGAGATGGTCACCACGCTGATCGAGGCGAAGAATGTGAGCGCGGCGCAGCTGAATGCGGTGCTGCGCCCGCTGGTGGCCTCATACGGTTCGCTGGCGCCGGTGCCCGGCACCAACTCGCTGCTCATCACCGACCGCGCCAACAACGTGGCGCGCATCCAGCGCATCGTCAGCCGCATCGACCGCTCCAGCAATTCGGATGTGGATGTGATCCGGCTCGAGAACTCCACTGCCGCGAACGTGGTGCGCACGCTCACGCAGCTTTACGTGGGCACGGCCAACCCGGACAGCGGCGGCGTGGCGCCGCGCATCGTGGCCGACGACCGCTCCAACAGCGTGCTCATCAGCGGCGAGCCGGGGGCACGGCTGCGCATCGCCGCGCAGGTGGCCAACCTCGATACACCGATCACCCAGGGCAACGAGCCCACCGCCCGCTACCTGGAATACGCGGACGCGGAGAAGGTGGCGGCCATGCTGAAGCAGATGCCCGCCGCCACCGGCGCCGCCGCCGGTGCGCCGGGCGGCGCCGCTGCGGCCGCCGCCACGCCGGCGGACCGCAATGTGATGATCCTG
>JBEVNO010000089.1:0-4403 GCA_040508085.1 Steroidobacteraceae bacterium | reverse complement strand
TCATGGGCGCCAAGTTCCTCGAGTCCGCTGCCCGCCAGCCCGAGCTCACCCCGATGCTCACCGGCCGCATGCTGCTGCTGGCTGGCCTGATCGACGCCTCGTTCATCATCGGCGTGGGCCTTGCGATGTACTTCGCCACCGGCAACCCGCTGCTCGGCCAGCTGTCTGCGGGCTGATCCACAGCCTGAATCGTCGCTCGCGGAGCCGCCATGGAACTGAACGCAACATTCATCGGGCAGATCATCGCCTTCCTGATCCTGCTCTGGTTCTTCCGGAAGTTCATCACGCCGGTCATTTCGGCCGCCATCGATGAACGCCAGAAGAAGATCGCAGAAGGCCTGTCTGCGGCCGATCGCGGCCAGAAGAGCCTCGATGAAGCCAAGTCGCGTGCCGAAGAGGTGATCAGCGAGGCGCGTACCCGCGCCAACCAGATCATCGACAACGCATCCAAGCGCTCGAACGAGATCGTCGAGGCAGCCAAGGCGACCGCGCTGACCGAAGGCGATCGGCTGATCGCCGGCGCGAAGCAGCAGATCGAGCTCGAGACCTCCAAGGCCCGCGAGGAACTGCGCAAGCAGGTCGCGGACCTGACGATGCGCTCGGCCTCGAAGGTGCTGGGCCGCGAGATCGACGCTTCCAAGCATGCCGACCTGCTCGGCCAGCTCGCGACGGAGATCTGAACAGAGTGGCCGACCGTCTCACCGTTGCACGTCCCTACGCCAAGGCCGCCTTCGCGCAAGCGCAGGCCGACGGGCGCCTCGCTTCCTGGTCCGGGGCCCTGGCCCGTGCCGCCGCGGCAGTGGGTGACGAGCGCGTGCGCGCACTGTTCGGCAGTCCGAAGGTCACCGCGGAGCAGCTGTCCGGATTCATCACCGGCCTCGCCGGCGATGACATCGACCCTGCCATCCGCAACTTCATTGCGATCCTCGCGGAGAGCAAGCGTCTGCCCTTCCTGCCGGAGATCGCACAGATCTTCGACCAGCTGAAGGATGATGCCGAGCGCGTGGTCGACGTGCAGATCACCTCGGCCGCGCCGCTGGGCGAGGAGGAGGCGAAGATCGCCGCCGCCCTCGAGAAGCGCTTCGCCCGCAAGGTGCGCGTGCATGCGGATGTCGATCCCGCCCTCATCGGTGGCGCAGTCGTGCGCGCCGGCGACCTCACCATCGATGGTTCCGTGAAGGCGCGCCTGGCGCGCCTGGCGCGGGAACTCACCGCCTAAAGTTTCAAATACAGGTATCAGCAGCATGTCCATCAAGGCATCGGAAATCAGCGACCTGATCGGTCAGCGGATCCAGAATTTCGCGGGCGCCACGGAAGCCCGCAACGTCGGCAGCGTGATGTCGGTGGCAGACGGCGTGGTGCGCATCCACGGCCTGGCCGACGCGCGCTACGGCGAAATGCTGGAGTTCCCGGGCAATGTGTTCGGCCTGGCGCTGAACCTGGAGCGCGACTCGGTCGGCGCGGTGGTGCTGGGCGAATACAAGTCGATCCGCGAAGGCGACGTGGTCAAGACCACCGGCCGCATCCTCGAAGTGCCGGTGGGCCCGGAGCTGCTGGGCCGCGTGGTCGATGCGCTGGGCAATCCGGTGGACGGCAAGGGCCCGCTCAACGCGCAGAAGACAGCGCCCATCGAGCGCGTGGCGCCGGGCGTCATCTACCGCAAGAGCGTGAGCCAGCCCATCCAGACCGGCTACAAGGCCGTCGACGCGATGGTGCCGGTGGGCCGTGGCCAGCGCGAGCTGATCATCGGCGACCGCCAGACGGGCAAGACCGCGATGGCCATCGACGCCATCATCAACCAGAAAAGCTCGGGCGTTAAGTGCGTCTACGTGGCGATCGGCCAGAAGGCCTCGACCATCGCCAACGTGGTGCGCAAGCTCGAAGAGCACGATGCGCTGAAGCACACGATCGTGGTGGTGGCCTCCGCTGCCACGCCGGCCGCGCTGCAGTACATCAGCGCCTACTCGGGCGTGACGATGGGCGAATACTTCATGGACAACGGCGAAGACGCCCTCATTGTCTATGACGATCTTTCCAAGCAGGCCGTGGCCTACCGCCAGATCTCGCTGCTGCTGAAGCGTCCCCCGGGCCGCGAAGCCTATCCCGGCGACGTGTTCTATCTTCACAGCCGCCTGCTCGAGCGCAGCGCCCGCGTGAACGAAGCCTATGTCGAGATGGTCACCAACGGCCGCGTCAAGGGCAAGACGGGCTCCCTCACCGGCCTGCCCATCATCGAGACCCAGGCCGGCGACGTGACCGCGTTCGTGCCCACCAACGTGATCTCGATCACCGACGGCCAGATCTTCGTGGAATCGAACCTGTTCAACGCCGGCATCCGCCCGGCCATGAACGCCGGCATCTCGGTGTCGCGCGTCGGCGGCGCCGCGCAGACCGACATCATCAAGCGCCTGGGCGGCGGCATCCGCCTCGCGCTTGCGCAGTACCGCGAGCTCGCGGCGTTCTCGCAGTTTGCTTCGGACCTCGACGAGGCCACCCGCAAGCAGCTGGAGCGCGGCCAGCGCACCACCGAGGTGATGAAGCAGAAGCAGTACGCGCCGATGTCGGTGGCGGAAATGGCGCTGTCCATCTACGCGGTGAACGAGGGCTACATGGACAGTGTCCCCGTGAACAAGATCGTGGCCTTCGAGGCCGCGCTGCAGGGTTTTGCCAAGTCCACCCACAAGGCGGACCTGGATGCGATCAATGCGGAGCCGGTGCTGAAGAAGCACGGCGACACGCTGAAGAAGATCGTGCAGAACTTCGTGGCGACCGGCACCTACTAAGCAGAAGACGATGGCCGGCACCAAGGAAATCCGCACGCAGATCGCGAGTGTCAAAAGCACTCAGAAGATCACCAAGGCCATGCAGATGGTCGCGACCAGCAAGATGCGTCGCGCCCAGGACCGCATGAAGCTGGCGCGTCCGTATGCCGAGAAGATCCGCAGCGTGATTGGCAACCTGCATCACGCCAACCCGGACTACAAGCATCCGTTCATGTCGACGCGCGCCGCGAAGAACGTGGGCATCGTCATCATCTCCACGGACCGCGGCCTGGCCGGCGGCCTGAACGCCAATGTCTTCAAGCAGGCGCTGGTGCTGGTGAAGGAATGGCAGGAGAAGGGCGCAGGCGTCAGCCTGTGCGTGATGGGCGCCAAGGGCACGGCGTTCTTCCGGCGCCTGAACCTGCCCATGCTGGCCAATGTTTCCGGCCTCGGCGACAAGCCGCATGTGAACGACCTGATCGGCACCGTGAAAGTGATGCTCGACGCCTACCGCGACGGCAGCATCGATCGCCTGTTCCTGGTGCACGCCGAGTTCGTGAACACCATGACGCAGAAGCCGCGCGTGGACCAGTTGCTGCCGGTGGAGCCCTCGGATGCGGCGGGCCTGCAGGAGCATTGGGATTACATCTACGAGCCCTCGGCGGATGAAATCCTCGACGGCCTGCTGATGCGCTATGTGGAATCACAGGTGTATCGCGGGGCGGTCGAGAATGTCGCCTCCGAGATGGCGGCGCGCATGGTCGCAATGAAGGCCGCGACCGACAACGCCGGCAAGCTGATCCATGAGCTGCAGCTGGTCTACAACAAGGCCCGCCAGGCGGCGATCACCACCGAGCTTGCGGAAATCGTGGGCGGCGCGGCGGCGGTATGACGACCCTTCACATTATTTACAGCGTTCGCCGCTTGCGCCCTGCGCACACGGCGTTGATAACCCGGCCGGAGGCCGTAGCATGACTACCGGAAAAATCATCCAGATCATCGGCCCCGTCATCGACGTCGAATTTCCGCGTGAATCCATTCCGCAGATCTACGAGGCGCTGAAGCTCACCGATGTCGACCTGACGCTCGAAGTGCAGCAGCAGCTGGGCGACGGCGTGGTGCGCACCATCGCCATGGGCGCCTCCGAGGGCCTGAAGCGCGGCCTTGGCGTGACGGCCACCGGCAAGCCCATCAACGTGCCCGTGGGCAAGGCCACCCTCGGCCGCATCATGGACGTGCTCGGCACCCCGCAGGACAACCGCGGTGATGTCGCTGCCGAATCCACCCTGCCCATCCACCGCCCGGCGCCTGCGTTCGACGAACAGGCCGGCGGCCAGGAACTGCTCGTGACGGGCATCAAGGTGATCGACCTGCTGGTGCCCTTCGCCAAGGGTGGCAAGGTGGGCCTGTTCGGCGGCGCCGGCGTGGGCAAGACCGTGAACATGCTGGAGCTGATCAACAACATCGCCAAGCAGTATTCGGGCCTGTCGGTGTTCGCCGGTGTCGGCGAGCGCACCCGCGAAGGCAACGACTTCTACCACGAGATGATCGAGTCGGGCGTCATCGACGCCGAGAAGCTCGAGAACTCGAAGGTGGCGATGGTGTACGGCCAGATGAACGAGCCGCCGGGCAACCGCCTGC
>JBEVNO010000077.1:0-73606 GCA_040508085.1 Steroidobacteraceae bacterium | reverse complement strand
CCGGTATTCTAACCAGCTGAACTACCGCTCCGCTGCTAGACCACATCGATCAGGATTGGTGGGTGCTGAGGGGATCGAACCCCCGACATTCGCCTTGTAAGGGCGACGCTCTACCAGCTGAGCTAAGCACCCTTGCCAAGCCACCGGGACCACCGAAGTGGCCTCAAGCGCCAGTCCAATCCCGCACCGCAACCCTGTCAGAGGCCCGGCGCGAGGGCGCGTAGTCTAGATGAACTCTTGCGCCCCCGCACCATGTTTTGAGTCCGGCGCAGCTGAAAGATGCGCCGGCGATTCTCAGTGCGCGCGCACGACCTTGGCGCCGCGGCGCGCACGCCGGGCGCGCTTGGCGGCCACGGCCGCGCCCTTGGGCGTGGCGCCAGCGGGGCTCACGGCGTCGGGCAGCGGGGTGGGCTGGCGCACCAAGGCATATTCGAGCACCTGGTCGATCCATTTGACCGGCTTGATGTCGAGGTTGCCCTTGATGTTGTCGGGGATTTCGACCAGGTCCTTTTCGTTGTCCACCGGGATGAGCACCCGCTTGATGCCGCCGCGCGCAGCGGCCAGCAGCTTCTCCTTCAGGCCGCCAATGGGCAGCACCTCGCCCCGCAGCGTGATCTCGCCTGTCATGGCCACATCCGAGCGCACCGGGATGCGCGTCAGCGCCGAAACCATCGCCGTGCAGATGCCGATGCCGGCCGAGGGGCCATCCTTGGGTGTCGCGCCCTCGGGCAGATGCACGTGGAAATCGATGTTGGAGTAGAAATCCTTGTCGAGGCCGAGCACCGCGCTGCGGCTGCGCACCACGGTGACGGCCGCCTGGATGGATTCCTTCATCACCTCGCCCAGCTTGCCGGTGAAGATCGGGCGGCCCTTGCCCGGCAGCACCGCAGCTTCGATGGACAGCAGCTCGCCGCCCACCTCCGTCCACGCCAGGCCCGTGACATGGCCGATGCGGTCGGTTTCCTCCGCTTCACCGAAGCGGAAGCGCCGCACACCCAGGTACTTGTCGAGGTTCTTCGAGTTGACCGTGATCGTCGCGCCTTTCTTCTTCTCAAGCAGCAGGCCCTTGACTGCCTTGCGCGCGATCTTGGCGATCTCACGCTCGAGATTGCGTACGCCGGCCTCGCGCGTGTAGTAACGCACGATGTCCATCAGCGCCTCGTCGGCCACCTTGAGCTCGCCCTCTTTCAGGCCGTTGGCCTTCACCTGCTTCGACAGCAGGTAGCGCTTGGCGATGTTGAGCTTCTCATCCTCGGTATAGCCCGGCAGACGGATGACTTCCATGCGATCGAGCAGCGCCGCCGGAATGTTCATGCTGTTCGCGGTGCAGATGAACATCACCTCGGAGAGGTCGAAATCCACCTCCAGGTAATGATCGTTGAAGGTGGCGTTCTGCTCGGGGTCGAGCACTTCCAGCAGCGCCGATGACGGGTCGCCGCGGAAATCCATGGCCATCTTGTCGATCTCGTCGAGCAGGAACAGCGGGTTGTGCACGCCTGTCTTGGCCATGTTCTGCACCACCTTGCCCGGCATGGAGCCGATATAGGTACGGCGATGGCCGCGGATCTCGGCCTCATCGCGCACGCCGCCCAGCGACATGCGCACGAACTTGCGGTTGGTGGCGCGCGCAATGCTCTGGCCCAGCGAGGTCTTGCCGACGCCCGGCGGACCGACCAGGCACAGGATCGGGCCCTTGATCTTCTCGACCCGCTGCAGCACCGCGAGATACTCGACGATGCGTTCCTTCACCTTTTCCAGGCCGTAGTGATCCTGGTCGAGCACCTTCTGCGCAACGGAGATGTCCTTCAGCACGCGGGTGCGCTTCTTCCAGGGCACCTTCACCAGCCAGTCGATGTAGTTGCGCACCACGGTGGCCTCGGCCGACATGGGCGACATCATCTTCAATTTGTTGAGCTCGGCGGTGGCCTTGTCGCGCGCCTCCTTCGGCATGCCGGCCTTGGCGATCTTCTGCTCCAGCTCCTGGATCTCGTTGCCGCCATCCTCCATCTCGCCGAGCTCTTTCTGGATGGCCTTCATCTGCTCGTTGAGGTAGTACTCGCGCTGCGACTTCTCCATCTGCGACTTGACGCGCCCACGGATGCGCTTCTCGATCTGCAGCACATCCATCTCGCCCTCGATGGCGACCAGCACGTGCTCCAGGCGCTTGCGCACATCGAGGATCTCCAGCACCTGCTGCTTCTCGGTGACCTTCAGCGTCATCTGCGCCGCGACCGCATCGGCCAGGCGGCCGGGCTGCTCGATGCCGGCCAGGGCCGTCAGCATTTCCGGCGGCACCTTCTTGTTGAGCTTCACGTACTGTTCGAACTGCGAGATCACCGAGCGCGTGAGCACGTCCATCTCGCGTTCGTCATACTGCTCGACGTCCTCTTCCACCGCGATGGTGGCAGAGTAGTAATCCGTGCCGGTGAGCTCGGTGACGCTGGCGCGCTCCACGCCTTCGACCAGCACCTTGACGGTGCCATCGGGCAGCTTCACCAGCTGCAGGATCGTGGCCACGGTGCCGAACTGGTAGAGGTCCTCCGGCCGCGGGTCGTCGATGTCCTGCTGTTTCTGGGTGACCACCAGGATGCGGCGCGGATCGTTCTTCATTGCCGCGTCGAGCGCCTGGATGGATTTCTCGCGGCCCACGAACAGCGGGCTGACCATGTGCGGATACAGCACGACGTCACGCAGCGGCATGACTGGCAGGAAGGTGTTCGAGGCAGTGGGGGCGGAGGGGGATTCACTCACGGCAGACTCCAGCGGGCCCGGGGATTGGGCACAGTCTAGCCGGAGATGGGGATTGCCCGTACGGTTTCAACCTGTGACGAAATCTTCAGAATGTCGGCTTGCAGCACCACCGCAATTGATGCGTCCGGCAGGCCTGTGGGTGCCGCGAGGCACCATGAGCGGCTGTCACCGTCGATCACGGCGGCACGCAACAACCTGGCGGCGGGCCCACTTTCGAGCGACACGTCGAAACTCGCCAGCGGCAGCGTGAGCCCGCGCCCTACGGCTTTGACGTAGGCCTCCTTGCGCGTCCAGGCATTGAAAAAGCCCTCCCGCCGCAGTGCGGTGGGCAGGCTCTCGTAAGCAGCAACCTCCACGGGGGAGAAATAGCGACGCACCAGCGCGAGCTCATCGTGCATATCGCGCCAGCGCTCGATGTCGACGCCGATGGCGCGATCACGGCTCCACCCGACAAGTCCCAGTCCGCCGGAGTGCGAAAGGTTGAATTGCAGCGCGTCGGCTCCGCCGGCCGCCAGTTCGGGTTTGCCGTGGGTCCCTCCCGCGAAGCGCAGCGCCTTGGCTTCCTGACGCAGCTCCTGGGCCAGCAACTGGCGCAGCCGCGCGTGCGCAACGATGAAATGGCGAGCGTGCCGCGGATCGCGGAACCGCGCGGCCCGCTGCTGCTCGGATGCGTCGAGCAGAGCCACTAGTGCGGGATATTCGGTATCCGTCACATCCAGCGGAAAGCAGACCAGCCCGCCGCAGTGCTCACCTGCGGCGCCGGCCCATAGCTGCCAGCGCCACATGGCGGGCAGCGTTCCGGTCAGCGGCTGATGCCGGAGGCCCGCCGCGGTTCTTCGGCTGGCTTGTCGGCTTCGGTCTTGTAGACCACGTACGGCGGGGCATGCCCCTGCACGACGCTCTCGTCCACCACCACCTTGCTGACGTTCTTCAGCCCTGGCAGCTGGTACATGGTCTCCAGCAGGATCTGCTCCATGATCGTGCGCAGCCCGCGTGCGCCGGTCTTGCGCTCCATGGCCTTGCGGGCGATGGCGCCCAGGCCATCGTCACGGAACTCGAGCTCCGAGCCATCCATCTCGAACAGGCGGCGGTACTGCTTGGTCAGCGCATTCTTCGGATCCTTCAGGATGGAGATCAGCGCCTTCTCGTCGAGCTCCTCCAGCGTCGCGACCACCGGCAGGCGGCCCACGAACTCCGGGATGAGACCGTACTTCACTAGATCCTCAGGCTCCACGTCGTGGAAGAGGTCCGTGCCATGCGGGCGCTCGTTGACGCTGCGCACATCCGAAGTGAAGCCGATGCCGCCCTTCTGCGTGCGGTTCAGCACCACCTTGTCGAGGCCGGCGAAGGCGCCGCCCACGATGAACAGGATGTTCGAGGTGTCGACCTGCAGGAACTCCTGCTGCGGGTGCTTGCGGCCACCCTGCGGCGGGACCGAAGCCATGGTGCCCTCGATCAGCTTCAGCAGCGCCTGCTGCACGCCCTCGCCCGACACGTCGCGGGTGATGGACGGGTTATCGGATTTGCGCGAGATCTTGTCGATCTCGTCGATGTAGACGATGCCGGTCTGCGCTTTCTCGACGTCGTAGTCGCACTTCTGCAGCAGCTTCTGGATGATGTTCTCGACATCCTCACCCACGTAGCCGGCCTCGGTCAGCGTGGTGGCGTCGGCGATCGTGAATGGCACATTGAGCAGGCGCGCCAGCGTCTCGGCCAGCAGCGTCTTGCCGCTGCCAGTGGGGCCGATGAGCAGGATATTGCTCTTGGCAATCTCCACATCGTCCTTCGGCTTGATGCTGCCGGTGACGCGTGTCTGCAGGCGCTTGTAATGATTGTAGACGGCCACGGCGAGCGTCTTCTTGGCGCGTTCCTGGCCGATCACGTACTCATCGAGTACGGACTTGATTTCGGAGGGCTTGGGCAGCTTCTCGCGCGCGCGGTCCGCCTTGTCCTCGAGTTCCTCGCGGATGATGTCGTTGCACAGCTCGACGCACTCGTCGCAGACGAACACCGACGGCCCGGCGATCAGCTTGCGCACTTCATGCTGGCTCTTGCCGCAGAAAGAGCAGTACAGCAGCTTGCCGTCGTCGTTGTTCCGCCCGCGGGTATCGTCGCTCATCCGGCTGACCTCATTAGAACAGGCGTGGGTAGCGCCTCAATCCTATATAGCACGAGCCTGCCGCGGCACGCAAAACAAAGCGGCACGAAAATCAAGCTCGAAAATTGATTTAAAACAGTGAATTGCGATGCAAACCTGTGAAACAAGCTCAGGAGTCTCCCGTGATTTACGGGAAACCCCTGCCAAGCCTATTTGACGGGGGCGATCTCGCCGCGGCTGGTCAACACGCGATCGATCAGGCCGTAGGCCTGGGCATCCTCCGAACGCATGAAGTTGTCACGATCCGTATCGTGCTTGAGCTTCTCGATCGGCTGGCCGGTGTGCTTGGCCAGGATGGCGTTCAGCCGGTCGCGCGTGTAGAGGATCTCGCGGGCATGGATTTCCATGTCCGAGGCCTGACCCTGCATGCCGCCCAGCGGCTGGTGGATCATGATGCGTGAATCCGGCAGCGCATAGCGCTTGCCCGCCGCACCCCCCGCCAGCAGGATCGCGCCCATGCTGGCCGCCTGGCCGATGCAGATGGTCGACACGGCAGGCTTGATGAACTGCATGGTGTCGTAGATCGCAAGGCCAGCCGTCACGTGACCGCCGGGCGAGTTGATGTACAGCGCGATATCCTTGTCCGGGTTTTCGGATTCCAGGAACAGCAGCTGGGCCACGATGACATTGGCCATGTAGTCCTCGACCGGACCCACGCAAAAGATCACGCGATCCTTCAGCAGGCGCGAGTAGATGTCGTAGGCGCGTTCGCCACGGGAGGTCTGCTCGACCACCATCGGAACCAGGTTCAGCGCACGCTCATTCATCGCAGTCTCCAGAAGTCTTGGGCCATATGTGGGGGCCACACCCCCACAATACTACCCCTGGCGGCCGAAACCGGTCAGTTCAGCGAAGCTGGTCGGGAGGTCCGTCACGCGGGCCTTGCCGATCACCCACTCCACAGCCAGGTCTTCCATGACCGCGGTTTCGATCTGCCGCATGGCATCCGCGTTCTGCAGGTAGGCGCGCTGCACCTGGGCCGGATCCGGGTAGCCCGCAGCCACCTCCTCCAGCCGGGCGAGCACCCGGGCGCGGTCCACGGCGATGTTCTCGCGGCGGATCAGCTCGCCGATCAGCAGGCCAAGCTTCACGCGGCGCTGTGCAGGCTCCACGAAGGGTTCGCGCGGCGGCAGCTGGCTGGTGTCGGAGCGGCCCATGCGCTGCAGCAGGTCCAGCTGCAGCTGCTGGATCTGTTCGTCCACCAGGGCACGCGGCAACTCCACATCATTCTCGCGCGCCAGAGATTCGAACACCTGGTTGCGCAGCTTGTTGCGGATGGCATCGCCGGCCTCCCGCTCCATGCTCTTGCGCACTTCGGTGCGCAGCTCGGCCACGCCGCCCTCGCCCAGACCGAAGCTCTTGGCAAACTCGTCATCGACCACCGGCAGCACCGGCTCTTCAACTGATTTGACGGTCAGGTCGAACTCGGCATCCTTGCCCGCGAGTTCCTTCGCGCCGTAATTGTCGGGGAACTTGACCGGCGCGGTCTTGGTCTCGCCCTTCGACATGCCGATTAGGGCGCTCTCGAAATCGGCGATGGCGCGACCGGCGCCGATGACCACGCTCATGTCGGTGCCGGTGCCACCGTCGAAAGCCACACCGCCCACACGGCCGGCGAAATCAACCGAGACACGGTCATCCTTCTGCGCGGCGCGGTCCACGGGCTGGTAGGTCACTCGCTGCTTGCGCATGCTCTCGAGCATCGCGTCGATGTCGGCATCTGAGATATCCGCCACTGGACGCTCGATCGCCAGCTCCTCGACAGGCTTGATGGCGACTTCCGGCATCACCTCGAACACGGCAGCAAACTTCAGGTCATCGCCGGGCGCAACCTGGATGGGCTCGATGCGCGGGCCACCGGCCGGGCGCAGATTTTCCTTGGTCACCGCATCGCTGTAACCCTGCCGGATCAGCTCGGAGACGGTATCGCCGTGCACCTGGCCGCCGTACTGCTGCTTGATCACCTGCAGGGGCACCTTGCCCTTGCGGAAACCGCGGATGTTGGCGGTGCGCGAGAGATCACGCAGGCGCCGGTCCACCTCGCCGGATACGCGCGTGTGGGGAATCTGCACTTCGATACGGCGCTCGAGGCCGGAAGTGTTGGTCACTGTGAACTGCATCGTCCGATACCTTCAGTCAATCAACTTGGTGCGAAAGGAGAGACTCGAACTCTCAAGGGTTGCCCCGCTGGAACCTAAATCCAGTGCGTCTACCAATTCCGCCACTTTCGCGCCGCGGGCGGGAAATGGTGGGCCGTGTAGGATTTGAACCTACGACCAATTGATTAAGAGTCAACTGCTCTACCAACTGAGCTAACGGCCCGTAACTTTTCATCAGATTGGGGACAGGTTTGAATCTGTCCCCATTCTTGAAATGGGGTGGACGACGGGACTCGAACCCGCGACAGCCGGAATCACAATCCGGGACTCTACCAGCTGAGCTACGTCCACCATCGTTCACATCAAAACAGTGCCGGACAGATTTCCCACCTGTCCCCACTCCTCATACCAGCCTTGGCGCGCCCGGCAGGAGTCGAACCTGCGACCCTCGGCTTAGAAGGCCGATGCTCTATCCACCTGAGCTACGGGCGCCCGGCAAGGCGCCCATGGTAGGGCAATCGCTCCAACGCGGCCACGCATGGCTTGGTCAATCCCTGCCCCGGAACGGCCATCGTCTCATGGCCACCCCAGGATTCGGGGCCGCGAGTATATACGAATCGGCGCAAAAGAAAGCCCCGGGTGGTGGCTCGGAACTGCGCGCATGGATCATCCATAACGCAGTGGATCTGAATGGGGACAGATTTGATTCTGTCCCCAGACTTCTTCATTGGTCGGGGCGAGAGGATTTGAACCTCCGACCCTCTGGTCCCAAACCAGATGCGCTGCCAGACTGCGCCACGCCCCGATGGGCCAATGATACCCTACCGCCCCTTTTTGGCATGGCCAACTATCACTCATCGTGAGGGAGCAGTAATCGATGACGGCCCGACTGATCGACGGCAAGGCTATTGCGCTGGCGCTGCGCGAGGAGATCCAGACCAGGGTGGCGGCCCTCAAAGCCGCGGGCAAGCGTGTACCGGGGCTGGCGGTGGTGATCGTGGGCGAAGACCCGGCCTCGCAGATCTACGTGCGCAACAAGCACCAGGCTACTGAGGCGGCCGGCATGCTGTCGGTGAAACGCGTGCTGCCTGCCAACGCCACCCAGTCCGAAGTACTGGCGGTGGTGCAGCAGCTGAATGGCGACCCCGCCATCGACGGCATCCTGGTACAGCTGCCGGTGCCGCAGCACATCGACAGCAAGGCCGTCATCGACGCGATCGCCGTCGGCAAGGATGTGGACGGGTTCAATCCCGAGAACCTGGGCCTGCTGGCGCAGCGCACGCCAAGGCTGCGCCCCTGCACTCCCTACGGCTGCATGAAGTTGCTCGAGCAGGTCGGCATCGACCCGAAAGGCATGGATGCAGTGGTGCTGGGCCAGTCGAACATCGTGGGACGCCCAGCCGCGCTGGAACTGCTGATGCGCGGCGCCACTGTGACCATCTGCCACAGCCAGACGCGCGATGTGGTGAGCCACATCCGGCGCGCCGACCTGCTGGTGGCCGGCATCGGCAAGCCCGAGTTCGTGCGGGGCGAATGGATCAAGGAAGGCGCCGTGGTGCTCGACGTGGGCATCAACCGCCTGCCCTCCGGCAAGGTCGTGGGCGACGTGGAATTCGAGGCGGCGCGGCAGCGCGCGGCATGGATCACCCCGGTGCCAGGCGGGGTCGGCCCGATGACCATCGCCATGCTGATCCAGAACACGCTCGAGGCGTATCAGTTCCGGGAAGCCGGCCGCTAGCTAGCCGCGGCGCCAGGTGGTGGCGCCGGGTTTGTCCTCAAGCAGCACACCGGCCGCGGCCAGTTCGTCGCGCAAGCGATCCGCCTCTTTGAAATCCCGCGCCTTGCGTGCCGCGAGGCGCGCCGCTATGACACGTTCGATCGCCACATCATCGAGCGCGGAAACCGCAGCGCCAGGCGCCGGCAGCCGGAACCATTGCTCCGGATCTAGCCGGCAGATGCCCAGCAGACCGGCCAGTTCGCCAAACACGGCAGCAAGCGCTGCGGCGCCCGGCCCGGACTTCGCCTCGTTGATCTCGCGGGCCAGTGCCTGCAGCACAGCGAGCGCTTTGGGCGTATTGAAATCATCATCCATGGCCGCGCGGAATTGCTCGCGCCAGCGTGGTGCCTGCTCATCCGGAGCGCCCAGCGGCACCCCCCGCAGTGCATTGTAGAAACCACCGAGGGTGGCATCAGCCTGCTGCAGGTTTTCAGGCGTGTAGTTGATGGGGCCGCGGTAATGACTGGCCACCAGGAAATATCGCAGCACCTCCGGATGCCGCAGCTGCGGCAGCACATCGCGCAGCGTGAAGAAGTTTCCCAGCGACTTGGACATCTTCTCACTGTCCACGTTGACGAAGCCGTTGTGCATCCAGACATTGGCGAAGTGGGCGCCCGTGGCACCGCAACTCTGCGCGATCTCGTTTTCATGGTGCGGGAATTTCAGGTCCATGCCGCCGCCATGGATGTCGAAGTGTTCGCCCAGCAGCGCCATCGACATGGCCGAGCACTCGATGTGCCAGCCCGGGCGCCCTGCGCCCCACGGCGATTCCCAGGAGGGCTCTCCCGGCTTGGCACGCTTCCACAGCACGAAATCCAGCGGGTCGCGTTTGGCCTCGCCGATCTCCACGCGCGCGCCGGCGCGCAGATCCGCAAGCTTCTTGCCAGACAGCCGGCCGTAGGCGGGGAAACTGGACACCGAATACAGCACGTCGCCATCGGTGGCGACGTAAGCATGGCCGCGCGTTATCAGCTGCGCGATAAGCGCCAGGATATGCGGCACATGGTCAGTGGCCCGCGGTTCATGATCCGGCTTCGCCACTGCCAGCGCGGCGGCATCCTCGTCCATGGCGGCGATGAAGCGCGCGGTGAGGTTGTCGATGCTCTCGCCGTTCTCGGCGGCACGGCGGATGATCTTGTCATCGATGTCCGTGATGTTGCGGACGTAGTCGACCCGGTAGCCCAGATGGCGCAGATAGCGTTGCACGACGTCGAAGGCGACCAGCATGCGGCCGTGGCCGATGTGGCAATAGTCGTAGACCGTGATGCCGCACACATACATGCGTACGGCACCGGCCACCAGCGGGCGGAAAACCTCGACCCGCCCGCTCAGGGAATTGTGGATGCTCAGCATCGGGAAATTCTAAAGAACTCCGTCACGCAAAGCGCGCCAGCCGGCGCTGTGCACTGCCAGCCGGCATGGACTTGAGCAACGGACCCAGTTCCGGCCCCGCCAGGCGCCCGGTCAACGCGGCGCGCAGGGGCTTGAACAGAGCCGGACCTTTCAGGCCGGTGGCGGCCTTCACTGCCTGCACGATGGCGGTGAAATCGTTGCCCGCAGCTGCCTTGGCGGCTGCCTGGAACAGCTGGCGGCCTGTGGCCTCGATCACCGCGAGGCTGTCGGCATCAGGCACCGGATCAGCACCGAAGGCCACTTCCAGCCAGGGCAGCACATCGTCCGGATACACCAGGTTCGGCAGCACTGCAGCCAGAAAGGCTGCGGACTGTGCCGAGGTCAGGCTCGTCGGCAGGCGTGCGCCCAGCCAGGCGCATGCCGCGTCGGTAGTGAGCGCATGCACGGCGTCTTTCTGCCAGCCCTGCAGCTGCACCAGGTCGAAGTGCGCCGGCGCGCGCTGGAGGTGGCCGATGTCGAAAGCCACCGCCATCTCGGGCAAGGTCAGCGCCCCCTGGCGCGAGCTGGAATGACCCAGCCGGAACAGATGATTGGCGATGGCGCCAGGCAGATAACCCATTTCGCGCAGCTGCCGCAGTGACGCGGCGCCGTGGCGCTTGGACAGCGGTGCGCCGTCGCTGCCGGTCAGCAGTGCCAGATGGCCATAACGCGGCGCCGGCAGACCCAGCGCCTGCAGGATCAACAGCTGCCTCGGCGTGTTGCTCAGGTGATCGTCACCGCGCAGCAGATGCGTGACGCCAGAGAGCGCGTCATCGACGGCATTGGAGAAGAAGAACGCCGCACTGCCATCGGCGCGCCGCAGCACGAAATCGCCGATTTCCGCCAGTGCGAAGCGCCGCGGTCCATGCACCAGGTCGTCGAATGAAATCTCGCCCTGCCCGGCCACGGCGAAACGCAGCGCCGCAGTTTCGCCTGCCGCGAGTCTCGCACGGGCCTCGGCAGCCGGCATGCGCCGGCATGTGCCGGCGTACCGCGGCGGCCTGCCCGCAGAGAGTTGCGCGGCGCGCGACAGCTCCAGTTCGCGCGGCGAACAGAAACAGGGATAGGTGAGCCCGTATTCCGCCAGCCGCGTCAGTTGGGCGTCGTAGATGTGCCCGCGCTGCGACTGGCGCAGCGGCTCCCCATGCCACGCCAGCCCCAGCCATACCAGATCCTGCATGAGTTGCCGTGCATGTTCGGGCTGGCTGCGGGCGCTGTCGGTGTCCTCGATGCGCAACAGGAAACGACCACCACCGCGCCAGGCCAGCAAGGCATTGAACAGTGCGGTGCGTGCATTGCCCAGATGCAGTTCCCCCGTGGGGCTGGGCGCAAAGCGCGTGACGAAGGGACTTTCCGGCATGCCTACACTATATTCGATGCATGACGCGCGGCAGCTACCTGTTCGTATCGGATCTGCATCTCGACGCGTCCTTACCCGATGCCATGGCTTTGTTCCTGGAGTTCCTGCGCACCGAAGCGGCCCGCTGCAACGGCCTCTACATATTGGGTGACCTGTTCGAGACATGGATCGGCGACGACGATGACGAACCCGGTCGCGGCAGTGTATGCGCGGCACTACGCGAGCTCACCGGCGGCGGCGTGCCCTGCTTTGTCCAGCTTGGCAATCGCGACTTCCTGCTGGGCCCAGGCTTCGCGGCGCGTACTGGTTGCACACTACTGCCTGACCCGCTGCTGCTGGAAATCGGCCACCGTCGCATTGCAGTGAGCCACGGCGACCTGCTGTGCAGCGCCGACCAGCCCTACCAGCATTTCCGCGCCTTGGTGCGCAACCCGCGCGTACAGCGCGGGTTCCTGGCCCTGCCGCTCACCACCCGGCGCGCACTGGCGGGCGCGGCGCGCGCTCAAAGCCGCGTGCATACAGGCCAGCAGCGCGAACAGATCATGGATGTAGCAGCTGAGACCGTGGCGGCCCTGCTGCGCGCCGCGGACGCGGACCTGCTGATCCATGGCCACACCCACCGGCCGGCGATCCACCGGTTCGAGCTGGATGGCCGTGCACGCGCGCGCATCGTACTCGGCGACTGGTATGACCAGGGCAGCTGCCTGATGCTGGATGCGGCGGGCAATTACGAGCTGCGGACGCTGGCCGCGCGGGGCAAGGGCCGCGCTGCAGCGACACCGGGATTCCAGCCGGGCTTTCGGGCATCCTCCCCACCATGAACGATTCAGCAAGATCCCGCAGATTGGCCGACCAGAGGCACCTGCGCGTGCTCGCGCTGGGGGCCGCCGCCTATCTCGCCGCCACGTTCCTGATTCAGGGACTGGGCAGCACCCCTGCGTCGCGCGAAAGCGCGCCCATCGAGATTTCCACGGATATTGTCGCCTCCCTCGGCCTGGTGTATGCGGCATTGCGCGCGCTGCACGGCTGGCGGCATGCACTGGTACGGCAGTCGTGGCTCTATGCCAGCGCGGGCATGTTCATGGTGTGGTGCATGGAGACCGCGGTCGATCGCCTGGCTCTGGATTACCGCATAGCCATCAGCGGCTGGCTCTGCGCCACGCTGCTGCTCTTCCGCAGCATGCAGGCCTATTCGAGCCGGCCGCTGTTGCCGCGCATCATGTGGTTTGGTTTTCTGGCGCAGGCCGTGGCGCACATCGCCTGGATCGCAATGGCGGAACTGCCAGTCTCGGTGCGCGGACCGGATGAAACGCTCGAACTCACCGCCGATACCGGCGAGCTGATGTCGTTGCTCACATATATAGTCGCCTTCGTCACCGCGCGGCGTTCCGGCCTCGATGAGCTGGTGGCAGGCGGACCTGAACGCCTGCGCAGCTGGTCGCGCGGCCTGGCCGCAGGCAACACGCAGCCCTCACGGCGGCTGCGCATCTGCTTCCCGCTGATCGCGCAGATCCACCAGGCCTTCCACGCGCTGCCCATAGCGGTGGCGCTGGCACGCCGGCACCCGGAAATCGACGTGCATGTCGCGGCACTGGATTCGCGGCTGGGCGTATTGCAGGAGCTGGTGCGGCACAATGCAGGCAACACCAGGCTGCGTTTCGACCAGCTCTATCTGGCCTGGCCGTGGCGATTGCTTGAACGGTTCCGGGTCGGCATAGCCAAGATCCTGATGCTGCGTGCCAACCGTCACTATCTCTCCGGGTTCGACGCCGTGGTGGTGCCCGAGCGCACCTCGACCTACCTGCGGCGCATCTGCCCGCAGATCCGGCTCATCGGCACCGAGCACGGCGCGGGCGACCGTGCCGTGGCTTACTCACCGCAGCTGGCCCGGTTCGACTTCCTGCTGTTGCCGGGCGCGAAGCAGGCACGCCACCTGCTCGAGCTGGGATATGTGCGACCCGGTCATTACGCCACTGGTATCTACGCCAAGCTCGACTGGGCCTTGAGTGATGCGAACGCGGGGCCACGCCTGTTCGACAACCAGCGCACTACCGTGCTGTACAACCCGCACTTCGACCCGCGGCTGTCCTCGTGGCCGCTGATCGGCAGGCAGGTGCTGGATTTCTTCGCTGCCAGCGACCGTTACAACCTGATATTCGCGCCACACATCCGCCTGTTCGACCCCGTGACGCGCGCCAGGCAGCGGGCCTTCCGCGAGTATCAGGATCTGCCGCACATGCTGGTGGATCTCGGCAGCCCGCGCTGTGTGGACATGACCTACACGCGAGCCGCTGACATCTACTTGGGCGATGTCAGCAGCCAGGTGGTCGAGTACATCACCCGGCCGCGCCCCTGCGTCTTCCTGAATCCCCGCGGCACGGACTGGCAGCAGGACCTGCATTACCGCTTCTGGAACCTTGGCACCGTGGTGACCGACTTGGCGCAGTTGCCCGCAGCGCTTGCCGCAGCCGGTCCGCTGCCTGCGGGGCTGCGGCAGAGCCAGCTTGATTACCTGCGCGACTCAGTGGGTGAGGTGGCGCCCGGACACGCTGCCGACCGCGGCGCGCAAGCCATCATTTCGTTCCTGCAGCAGCAGGCACGGCCAGCCGCGCGCTGAGCGGGCCGTTCAGGCCGGCGTGCCGGAATGGAAGCGGAACACGGCGTCAGGATCAATCACCAGCCCTGCCTCGATCTGCGCCAGCTGCGCCAGCCGCGCGTGCAGCGGCGCAAGACCTGAGGGGCCGGCTGCGGCTTCGGCTAATTCCAGATACAGGCCTGCGTGGCGGCGCTCCGAAGCCGCGAGCCCTTGGTAGAAATCTGCCAGCGGCTCGGGCAACAGCGGCGCAACGGTCTCGAACCGCTCGCAGGAGCGCGCCTCGATCAAGGCACCGATGAGCAGCAGGTCGCGCTTGCGCTGCGGCTCGCTGCTGGCTACCTGCGACCGCAATGCTGCCGCATAGCGACCCGGGCCCAGGTGGGAGGCCGGCACGCCCAGCCGCTGCATCAACTTCAGTACCTGCTCGAAATGCCGCAGTTCCTCCCGGGCCAGGCGGGCCATCGCCAGCGACAACGGCTGGTCCTCGGGATAGGCGAACATCAATGCCAGCGCGGTGGAGGCTGCCTTCTTCTCGCAGTTGGCATGGTCCACCAGCAGCGTGCGCCACTGGCGCGCCGCGTGCTCGGCCCAGGCCCGCGGTGTGGCTGCGCGCAGCACGCCCAGCGCCGCAGCGACGGGCACATGGTTGATCTCGACGCTCACCCTACGCCGCCGCCCGGGCGCGTTCAGCGGCGTCGCGCAGCGCGGTTTCGGCCGCAGGGGCCGAGTGGAATCGCCCCGCGGGCAACTTCGCGAGCAGGCTGTCGACCAGCGGCTGCCAGGTTGCGACAGGCGCTGGCAGCCGCGGAATTGCCTGATGGCGATGCTTGTAGATGATCGCCATTGGATTCGGATCCGAGAAGGGTTTCTCGCCAGCCAGCATCTCGTGCAGGATCACCCCCAGGCTGTAGAGGTCGCTGCGCTCGTCGATCTGTTCGCCATGACCCTGTTCCGGGCTCATGTAATGCGGCGTGCCGAAAATCATCCCGGGATCGGTGATCTCCAGTTCCACCGCCGCATGTTTGGCGAGGCCGAAATCCGACAGCGCGATGCGGTGCGCCCCCCGCATAAGCACATTGCCGGGCTTCAGGTCACGGTGCAGCGCGCCCGCGCTGTGCAGTGCACCCAGCGCGCCGGCAATCTGCGCGGCGATGTCCAGCGCATCCACCGGCGACATGCCGGCGCGCAGGCGGCGGCGCAGGTCGCCATCGGGAAAATATTCCATGGCGAGATAGGCGTGGTCATCCGCGACACCGAGCTCATGGCAGCGCACGATGCTCGTATGGTGCAGCCGGTGCGCGATCTCGTACTCCTGCAGGAAGCGCTCGAAAGACTGGTCGATGCCGGAGGCATCACGCACCGATGGCGTGACCTTGATGACCATCATGTCGCCGGCCTTTTCGCTCTCCGCCAGATACAGCTGCGACACCGACCCGCCTGCCAGCCGTCGTACGCAGCGGTAACCGGGAATGCGCACCGCGCCGAAGCGGCGCGAAGCTTCCGCCTCGGGAGACACGCGCCAATAGGCCTGGGTGCGGCGTTGCACACGCGCGGCTTCGGTGAGCACGGCGATCAGCGAGGTGTGCGAGAAGCGCAGCTTTGGCAATACACCAAAGGCGCCGATGAGGCGGGCTTCCCTGGCGGTGCGGCTGTCACCGGTATCGGCGAGGAACAGCGTCGGGGCAAAGCCAGGGCGCTGTGCCAGGTCGCGCAGCCAGTCGATGCCGTGACCGCCCTGCCACTCCTCGTCGAGGATCACGGCATCGTACCCCTGCGCCAGGAATTCCGGCGGCAGCCTGCCGGGCGAGCGTGTGGAGCGAGCTACCACCTCCGCATCCGGCCACTCGCAGGTGACATGGTGGCGGATGAGCGCGCGATAGCGCCCATCCTGGATGATCAGCAACAGCCGCATCGGCCGGCGCTCCCGGCTACGGCGGTCAGTTCACGGCCTTCAGATGGCTGTCGCGGCGCAGCGCCTTGGCACCATCCGAGCGCTCGCGTTCCAGCCTCTCCAGATACTCGGGTGTGATGTCGCCGGTGACATAGTGGCCCGAGAAGCAAGAGGTATCGAATTCAGTGATCGCGGCATTGTCGTGCTGGCAGGCTGCCACCAGGTCTTCCAGATCCTGGTAGATCAGCCAGTCCGCGCCGATCTGGCGGGCGATCTCATCCACATCGCGGCCGGCGGCGACCAGCTCGGACGCAGCCGGCATGTCGATGCCATACACATAGGGATAGCGCACCGGGGGCGCGGCGGAGGCAAAATACACCTTGCGGGCGCCGGCCTCCCGGGCCAGCTCGATGATCTGCGCCGAGGTGGTGCCGCGCACGATGGAGTCATCGACCAGCAGCACGTTCTTGTTGCGGAACTCGAGATCGATGGCCGAGAGCTTGCGGCGCACCGACTTCATGCGCTGTTCCTGACCCGGCATGATGAAGGTGCGGCCGATGTAGCGGTTCTTGTTGAAGCCTTCGCGGTATTTGATGCCCAGCTTCTGCGCCAGCTGCAGCGCGCAGGTGCGGCTGGTGTCGGGGATGGGGATCACCACATCAATGTCATGTTCCGGGTGCTCGCGTTTGAGCTTGTCGGCCAGCCGCTCACCCATGCGCATGCGGGCCCTGTACACCGAGATATTGTCGATGATGGAATCCGGCCGGGCGAAATACACATACTCGAAAATGCACGGCGTATGACGCACCGTAGGCACGCACTGGGTGCTGTGCAGGCGCCCCAGCTCGTCGATGAACACGGCCTCGCCCGGGGCGATATCTCGCACCACCTCGAAGGACAGCATGGTCAGCGCCACGCTTTCCGAAGCCAGCATGTATTCCATGCCCCGCGCGCTGCGGCGCTGGCCCAGCACCAGCGGCCTGATGCCATGCGGGTCGCGGAAGCCGAGCACGCCGTGGCCGATGATCATCGCCACCACGGCATAGGCACCGCGGCAGCGGCGATACACCGCATTGACGGCGGCGAACAGGTCGGCCGGCGTAACGCGCGGCGTGCCTACACGCTGCAGCTCGGAGGCGAAGACATTCAGCAGCACTTCGGAATCGGAGGTGGTGTTCAGGTGGCGGCGCTCCTCGCGCGTCAGCACCGAAGCCAGCTCCACCGCATTGGTCAGGTTGCCGTTGTGCGCCAGGCAGATGCCATAGGGCGCGTTCACATAGAACGGCTGGATCTCGGAGGAAGTGTTGCCGCCGGCAGTGGGGTAACGCACATGAGCGATGCCGATGTTGCCGCGCAGGGAATCCATCTCCTGCTGGCTGAACACATCGCGCACCAGGCCCTTGCCGCGCGCCGAGAACAGTTCACCGCCATCGGCGGTCATGATTCCGGCGGCATCCTGGCCGCGATGCTGCAATACAGTCAGCGCATCATAGAGCTGCTGATTGACCGGACTGCGAGCCACGATTCCCGTGATGCCGCACATGTAGCCTCCAGATTATTGACTGTCGCCGGCCGCGCGCACCGGCAGGCGATCGCCTGCCAGACCACGCAGCAGGCTCGCGACGGGTTCGAGCTTCCCGACGATGCGCGACTTCTGCCACCACGCCTCGTCATCGACCTTCACCGTCTGCGCCAGAATGATGCCGATGCCGATGATTACAAGACCGCGCGCCAGCCCCAGCACGAAGCCGAGCAGGCGGTCGGTGCCACTGAAAATGGACAGCCGCACGAAGTAATTGATGGTGGCGCCGATAATGGCGCCAGCGACCAGGACGGCGACGAAGATGATCGCGCGTGCAGCCCACACGCCGTAGACCGGGTCCCTCAGTGCGCCGCCCAGCTTGGGCGCCAGTGACGGGGCGAACTTCCAGGCAAGCCACACAGCCAGTACCCAGGCAATGAGCGAACAGACTTCCCGCAGGAACCCCTGGATCAGGCCGACGACGGCCGAAGTCAGGATGATCGCGATGACGATGTAATCGAGAGTGGCCATCTGCCTCGGAAGGACGCCTGCAGTGCGCGTCATTTTACACGTCCGCGCCTTGCGTCAGGGAGCAACCAGCGAAGACTTGTGGCCCTTGGCGGCAAGGCGCCCCTGGAGGGCTGCAGCGGCGGCGCGGTCGGCCACCGGCCCGGCGCGTACGCGCTGCAGCTCCTTGCCCTGGGAACGGATGGAGGCGACCTGCGTCGGCATGCCGGCACTGCCGAGCTCGCGCGCCAGGCGCTCGGCATTCTCGCGCGAGGCGAAGACACCCACCTGCACCCACCACTGTCCGCTGGAGGCCGTAACGGCAGGCTTCGCCTCCGGCGTTGCAGGCGCCGCTGCCGGCCCCTGGTCTAGCCTGGGTGCAGGCGCTGCCGCGGTCTGTGCCGGGGTCGGTGAGGTCGCGGGCACAGGGGAGTCCGGCTGCGGTTGCGGCGGTACCAAGGCAGCTGGCGGGACCTGGGCCACAGGCGGCGGCACGGCGGCCGCATCCGCCTGCTGTGCCGGAGTGAGCGAGTCCTGTGGCGCCGGCTTCGAGCCACCGGCAGCATCCAGCACCATGTCATAGGTGCGCAGCGGCGCACCGGCTGCAGGATCCTGCGCTGGCGCGGCCGCTTCGTGGCTGGCACCGCCCGGTCCGGACAGCATCTCCGGCACGAGTATCACCAGTGCCGCCACGAGGATCAGGGCGCCGGTCAGGCGTTCTTTGGTGGTGCTTTCCACGCGGTGATTATATTCACGTCGCTCAATGCAGTCCGAGTTGCTGCATGGCGGGCGCGACGGTGAGGAAGGACCCGCACACCACGATGCGGTCGCCGGGCTGCGCGGCGGCAGCTGCGAGGCGCATGCCAGCGGCGACGTCGACGGCCAGCACGGCATCGGCAAACACTGCCGAGCGCGCTGCGAGCTGCTGCGCCGACAGCCCGCGCGGGGCATCGACGCCGCACAGGAACCACTGGTCGACGGCGCCTGCGAGTTCGCGCGCCACTGCGGCGATGTCCTTGTCACCGAGGATGCCGGCCACGCATAGGGTGCGTCCCGTCGTGGCGCGCTCACGCAGGTGCTGCGCCAGCACCCGCGCGGCGGGCTCGTTGTGCGCCACGTCGAGAATCCATTCCACCCGTCCCGGGACGATCTGGAACCGTCCCGCCAGCTGCAACTGGCGCAGGGCACGGGCCACTGCTGATGCGTCGCCCCCCGACAGCAGACCCATTGCGGATAGCGCCGCCAGTGCGCCGGCCGCATTCTGCAGCTGGGTGCGACCGGGCAGGGCGGGCATCGGCAGCGCGGACAGCGTCAGCGGGCCCATTGAAAAGCGCCACCCCTCCCCGGCCTCTTCCTGCCAGTGGTAATCGCGCCCGGCCACAACAGGACGGGCGCCGACGCGTTCGGCTTCGCGCTGCACGGCCCCGGTCATGTCCGGATCAGCCATCACCGCAATGGCGCCCTGGCGGAACACACCAGCCTTCTCCCGGCCAATGGTGTCGATGTCAGTACCCAGCCAGTCGGCGTGATCCAGCCCGATGGAACACACAATGCCCGCCTCGGCATCAACGATGTTGACTGCATCCAGCCGCCCACCGAGACCCACTTCGAGGATGGCCACATCCACGGCGCGGGCGCGGAATACATGCAGCGCCGCCAGCGCATTGAACTCGAAGAACGTGAGCGTGATCTGCCCGCGTGCGGCATCGATGGCCTCGAAGGCTGCGATGAGTTCGGCATCGCCCGCTTCCGCGCCGTCTACGCGGATGCGCTCGTTGTAGCGCAGCAGATGCGGCGAGGTGAATGCGCCGGGCTTCAGGCCAATCGCACGCACCACGGCTTCCAGGCAGGCGACGGTAGAGCCCTTGCCGTTGGTTCCCGCCACGATGATGCTGCGCGAGGGCAGCGGCAGCAGGCCCATGCGCAATGCGACGCTGCGCACGCGCTCGAGGCCCAGGTCGATGCCCTGCCCGTGCACCGTCTCATGGATACGCAGCCAGTCATCCAGGCTGCGGGCGGCGCTCATCGTGCGCGCCGTCAGGCTTCGGCCGGCGGCAGCGCCGGTTGCTTCATCAGGGAGCGCAGCAAGCGCGCGATCTGGTCGCGCTGGTCGCGACGGTCCATGATCAGGTCGAGCGCCCCCTTCTCGATCAGGAACTCACTGCGCTGGAACCCCTCGGGCAGGGTCTCGCGCACGGTCTGCGCGATCACCCGCGGTCCGGCAAAGCCGATCAGGGCGCGCGGCTCGCCGATGTTGAGGTCGCCGAGCATTGCGAGGCTTGCGGATACGCCGCCTGTGGTCGGGTCGGTCAGCACCGAAATGTAAGGCAGCTTCGCGCGTGCCAGCCGGGCCAATGCGGAGCTGGTCTTGGCCATCTGCATCAGCGACAGCAGGGCCTCCTGCATGCGCGCGCCGCCGGTGGCCGAGAAGCACACCACCGGTGCATGGTCGGCGATGGCCCGCATCACGCCACGGTGAAAACGCTCGCCGACCACCGAACCCATGGAGCCACCCAGGAAGCCGAATTCGAAAGCTACTGCGACCACCGGCTCGCCATGCAGGCGCCCGGCCATCGCCACCAAGGCATCCTTCTCGCCAGTACTCTTCTGCGCGGCGGTGAGGCGATCCTTATAGCGCTTGCTGTCCTTGAAGCGCAGCGGATCCTCCGGCGTCACCTGGGCACCGACTTCCACGCCCGATTCGGGATCGAGGAAGCGCAGCAGCCGCTCGCGTGCATGCATGCGCATGTGATGGCTGCACTTCGGGCAGACGTGCAGGTTGCGCTCCAGCTCGGCGCGATACAGCACCGCGTCGCAGGACGGGCACTTGATCCACAGGCCCTCTGGCACGGACCGCACGCGACGCTCGGTCTTGATCTTGGAAGGAACGATCTTTTCGAACCAGGACATGCCCTGCTCCAGTGACTAGGCCAGCAGATCCGCCGGACAGCCGGCGGGGGAACGCATGATATCGGAATCATCCGGCAGGCCGAAAACCGCCGGATAGTGCGCCTGCCAGAAATACAGCCCGCCGGCGGGAGCTGTTGCGGGCGCCAGACGGCGGTCGCGTCCCGCCAACACCTGCGCCGCATGCTCCGGCGGCGCTTCGCCGCGCCCTACATGGATCAGCATTCCGGCGAGGTTGCGCACCATGTGGTGCAGAAAGGCATTGGCCGTGACCTCCAGCACGAAGAAATCGCCGGCGCGCTGCACTTCCAGGCGCTGCAGGTTGCGGATGGGCGAGCGCGCCTGGCACTCCGCGGCGCGGAAGGCAGTGAAGTCATGCGTGCCCAGCAGATGCTTCGCAGCCTGGCGCATGGGCTCAAGCTCCAGCGGCCGGTATACGAACGCCACACGCCCCGCGCACAGCGCAGGCCGGGTGGCGCGATTGAGGATGACGTAGCGGTAGGTACGTGCCAGCGCCGAGTAGCGCGCGTGGAAATGCTCCGGCACCTGCCGCGCCCACCGCAACGCCACGCCATCCGGCAGGTTGGTGTTGGAACCCATCACCAGGCTGCGTTCGGACCGCGGCGCAGCCGAATCGAAATGGGCAACCTGCGCCCGCGCGTGCACGCCCGCGTCGGTGCGGCCGGCGCCGGTGAGTTCGACGGGGTGGTTGCAGACCTGGCCGAGAGCCACCTGCAGCACGCCCTGTACCGAAGGGGCGCCGACCTGGATCTGCCAGCCCGACAAGCCGCGGCCGTCGTATTCGACGCCGACCGCGATGCGCGCCATCGACTTGTCTTAGCCGGGGATTGAATCCAGCAGACGCTGGGCTTCCTGACGCTGCGTATCCGAGCCCTCCTGCAGAACCTCACCGAGGATGCTGCGGGCGCCGTCCGGATCACCCATGTCCATGTAGGCACGCGCCAGGTCGAGCTTGGTGCCGACCTCACTCATGGTCACCGGCTCCAGGTCGCGATGCGTCGCATCGCTGGCATCCAGTGTATTGGGATCGATGCGCTGCGTGGCCTGGTAACCCGTGTCCGCCTGCTCCGGCAGACCCACGTCGAGGTCAAGGCCGAAGTCAGGGGACGAGTGCGTGCCCGTGGAGGTGGCTTCGAAATCAAGATCCAGCGCCTGCACGCGCGCAGTGGAGCTGCTGTCGAAATCCATGAGGTCCGCCAGCGGCAGCAACTCGGTGGGCTGGTTGGTGTTGGCCCCTTCGAGCAGGTTGCGGGCAGCTTCATCGAAACCCGCCACGAGCGTCGGCGCGTAGCTGGGGTCGACCGAGTCCAGGCCCTGCTCATCCAGCGAACGCACCAGCTGGGAATCGTCCAGCAGGCTGCTGCCGGTTCCCTCGAGCTTGCCCAGGTCCAGGCCGAGATCGTCGAGCGCGAGCTCGGCTGTCTGGTCGGTGGAACCGTACTGCGCAAAGTGGGCATCGAGCTTGCCGGCCACCCCGTCACCGAACTCCGGCGTCGGCTGCTCAACTGTCGGCCCTTCCAGGTCGATGCGCTGTGTGGGCAGATCATCGCCGAGATCCGGCTGCGCCATCTGCCGCGTGGTCGCGGTGCGCGCCAGTTCCTCGCCGCGCGCCGGATCATCCAGCAGGAAGTCGAGGCCGCTGTACTGATCGCCCGCCGACGCTGACAGCGTGGCTTCACCGAAGGCGCCCAGCGAGTTCGTGGAGTCGCCGGGCAGATCGAAGTCGACGAGATTCTGGCCGCCTTCGAGGTTGAGGTCGACCATGGCAGCGCCGCCGCCCGAATAGGACTGGCTGAACAGCGCATCCTCGGGGGCGATCTGCTTGCCCATGATGATGACTTTTTCCCACTCGCCGGGCGCTGCGGCATCGCGCTTCTCGGCCAGCTCGCGGGCAGTCTGCAGGAACTGGTCCTTGTTGCCCCACACGAAGAACACTTCGAGCAGCTTGAGCTTCAGGTCGCGGCGACCCGGCTCGCGATCGATGGCGAGCTTGACCAGGTCGGCGGCCTGGTCGTAGAGCCCATAGGCCATGTGGAAATCGGCTTCGGCGAGCGGGTCGCCCTGGTCGAAAGAGCCTGATGCGTCCAGCGTCGGCACCGACATGCTCGACGTATTGTCGTGAGCTTCGTCCAGGTCGACGACCGGCCGCAGATCCTTGCGCGTGGAGATGGCGGGGTTGGAGGCAGTCTCTTCCACCACGATGCTGGGATCGCGCGAATCGCCGCCCGGCTTGCGCAGCGGCAGAGTATCGACGGACGGATCGCGCGACGAGAAGGTCGGCTCTGCCCCCACGGCAAACGGCGCAAAGCTTTCGCTGTCTTCGCGGCGCCGGCGCGCCGCGCGCAGGCCCAGCGCCCCCAGCAGCAGGACCAGCAGGCCGGCCGGCACGAACCAGAAGGCTTTCAGGCGATCAAGCAGTGATGGCCCGGCCGGAGCGGCGGGCGCGGGTTGGGCGGGGGTTGCCGCGGGCGGCACGGCCGCCGCTGGCTCCGCAGCAGGCGGTGGGGCGCCGGGGGCGACCTGATCCGCGGGAACCTGTTCGGGTGGCGCGGCCGGCACCGGCGCCGTTGGCGGGGGCGCGGCGCCCTGCAGGCGAGCCAGTTCGGCATTGCGCACCTCGAGCAGGCGGCGCGATTCGGCGAGCTCGCTTTCCAGCTGGGAGACCCGATCGCGCAGTGTTTGGGAATTGCCAGCCCCCGCGCCAGGCGCGGGCGCGCCACCACCCGGCGGCACCAGCCGCAGGCGGGCTTCGTCCGCCGGCGTCTCTGCTCCGCCCGTGGCCGGCGCGGATGACCATGCCGCGGCCTGCCTGCGCACCTCGGCCGCCGCTTCACCACGGTCGATGGTGGAGAGGGAGGAACTATCTGGGAGCCGCAGCACGGCGCCCGCGCGCAGCCGGTTGATGTTGCCGTTGAAAGCGTCGGTATTGCTGCGATAAATCGCGATCATGCCGCGATCAACATCTCCTGCGGCATATTCCCGCTGGGCAATGCTGGACAGCGAATCGCCGCGGCGCACCTGGTATTCACCGCCGGCCGAGCTAGCCGGAGCCGGTACAGAAGCGGCAGCGGCCGGAACTGGGGGTGCAGCGGGACGAGTGACCGCGCCACTGCGGGGACTGGTGCCGGCGGAGGGCGCGGCAATGGGCGCTGGGGCCGACTGTGCCGGAGCGAAGGCCGGCGGATCAAACAGCAGCGTGTATTCGCGCTGGATGCGCCCGCGCGCCCAGACCGCCTCGATCAGCAGCGTGGCGAAGGGCTCGGTCATGGCGGCGCTGGAGGAGAGGCGGATGACATTGCGGCCATCCGGCAGCGTCACGGCCCGCACCTGCACGCCGGCCAGGAAGGATGGGTAGTCGAGCCCGTAGCGGCTGAAGGACTCGCGTGTGGCCAGTTGCGCCTGCAGGCTGCGCAGCTCCTCGCTGTTCGCAATCAGCTCGATTTCCGCATCCAGCGGCGCATTCAGCGTCGATTTCAGCTGGATATCACCGAGGCCGAGCGCCAGGGAAAAGCCGGGCGCTGCCAGCAGCGTGGCTGCCGTGCTTAAAAGTCTAAGACGCATCAGGACTCCCCAAGAGATCCTTAGAACACCGAATCCTGATGGAAAACATATGCTTGGATTCGATATCTCGCATTGACGCAAGTCACACGAATATAACTTAAGTTACAGGTACTCGCGCACCAATATCTCGGCGATCTGGACACTGTTGGTGGCGGCGCCTTTGCGGACATTGTCCGAAACTATCCACAGGTCCAGCCCCCGTTCGTGGGAGATATCCTCCCTGATCCTGCCCACGTAGACCGTGTCGTGGTTCGCGGCCTCGGTAGCGGCCGTGGGCCAGCCACCGGTCGTGCGCTCGTCCAACACGGTCACGCCGGGCGCCTTCAGCAGCAGTTCGCGCGCGGCCTCGGCACTCGGCTTTTTCCTGGTCTCGATGTGCACGGCTTCGGAATGACCGAAGAACACGGGAACACGCACCGCGGTGGCGTTCACGAGGATGGTCTTGTCTTCCATGATCTTCTGCGTCTCCCAGAACATCTTCATCTCTTCCTTGGTGTAGCCGTTGTCCTGGAACTTGTCGATTTGCGGCAGGCAGTTGAAGGCGATCTGTTTCGCCATTACCTTCGCCTCCACCGGGCGACCGTTGAGCAGCTCGCCAGTCTGATGCGCAAGCTCGTCGACGGCTTCCTTGCCGGCGCCGGACACGGACTGGTAGGTCGCAACGTTGATGCGGGAAATACCGGCCGCATCGTGCAGCGGCTTCAATGCCACCAGCATCTGGATGGTGGAGCAATTCGGATTCGCGATGATGCCGTGCTTGCGGTACTGGGCGATCGCGTGGGGATTCACCTCCGGCACCACCAGCGGGATATCGTCCTGGTAGCGGAACTGCGAGGTGTTGTCGATCACCACGCAGCCGGCGGCGGCGGCAATGGGTGCGTACTTGGCCGACACTTCCGCGCCAGCCGAGAACAGGCCGATGTCCGCCTGCGAGAAATCGAAGGTGGCAACGTCGAGCACCGGGTAGGACTTGCCTTTGAGCTTGACGGTCTTGCCCACCGAGCGGCTGCTGGCGAGCGGGTACAGCTCGCTGACGGGGAAATCACGCTCTTCCAGAATGCTGATCATGGTGTCCCCGACCAGCCCGGTGGCCCCGAGGACCGCAACTCTCCAACCCTTGCTCATTGCCTACCTATCCGAAGTGAATGTTCTGGTGTCGCCCCGACCCTGACCGGGGTCAGATGGCGGGTGTGGATGATCGCACATCCGCGTTCTGGCCCCGCTGCCGCAGGTAGTGATCCAGCAGGGTAATGGCCAGCATGGCCTCGGCGATCGGGGTGGCGCGCAGCCCGACGCAGGGATCATGGCGGCCGGTGGTCACCACATCGACCGGCTGACCGGCAAGGTCGATGGTGCGGCCCGGCACCTGGATGCTGGAGGTGGGCTTCAGCGCGATATGGGCCACCACGTCCTGGCCGGTGGAAATGCCGCCGAGGATGCCGCCGGCATGGTTGGTGGCAAACCCCGCCGGCGTCAGCTCGTCGCGATGATGGCTGCCGCGCTGTTCAGCCACGGCCACCCCATCGCCGATCTCCACTGACTTGACGGCGTTGATGCTCATCAACGCATGCGCGATCTCGGCGTCCAGGCGATCGAACACCGGTTCACCGAGGCCTACCGGCACGCCGCGCGCAATCACCGTGATGCGCGCGCCCACCGAATCCCCCTCACCCCGCAGCTTCCAGATGTAGTCCTCAAGTTCCGTGACGCGCGCTGGATCCGGGCAGAAGAACGGATTCTCGTAAGCGCTGGCCGGGTCGACGGCCTCGAGTTTCAGCTCGCCAACCTGGCTCACGTAGCCGGAAATCACGATGCCCAGCCGCGTGGCCAGGTACTTGCGCGCCAGCGCACCCGCAGCCACACGCATCACTGTCTCACGGGCCGAGGAGCGGCCACCGCCACGATAATCGCGCAGGCCGTATTTCTGCTGGTAGGTGTAATCCGCATGCCCGGGGCGGAAGCGGTCCTTGATCTTCTCGTAGTCGCGCGACCGCTGGTCGGTGTTCTCCACCAGCAGCCCGATGGGCGTGCCGGTGGTCACCCCTTCGAACACACCCGAGAGGATGCGGACCTGGTCCGGCTCCTTGCGCTGGCTGGTGAACTGCGAAGTGCCAGTGCGGCGCCGCTCGATGTCGGCCATCAGCTCTGCCTCGGTGATGGGCAGGCCGGGCGGACAGCCGTCGATGATGGCACCCAGCGCCGGGCCATGGCTCTCGCCGAAAGTGGTCACCACGAAGGACTTGCCGAAACTGTTGCCAGACACGTCTAACCCAACCCTTTCAACTGCGCCGCGGTAAGCAGGAACACACCACCACCGCCATGTTCGAAGGACAGCCACAGGAATGGCAGCCGCGGAAATGCCCGCCGCACCCGCGTCTCGGTGTTGCCCACCTCGACCACCAGCACGCCCTGCTCCGTCAGGTGCTGCGCTGCCTGTGCCAGCAGCACCCGCACCGCATCCATGCCATCCCGGCCCGCACGCAATGCGCCGGCGGGCTCGTGGCCATACTCAGCGGGCAGGCTGTTGAACTCGGCAGTGCCCACATAGGGCGGATTGCTCACGATGATATCGTAGCGGCGCCCAGCCAGCCCTGCGAAGAAGTCCGATTGCACCAGCCGTACGCGGCGTGCGAGACCCAGCGCAGTGCGATTGATGCGTGCCACCTGCAAGGCATCGGCACTGATATCCACCGCGTCCACCCGTGCTAGCGGAAAGGCCAGTGCCGCGGCCAGCGCGATGCATCCCGAACCCGTGCCCAGATCCACGATACGTCGCACCGCTGACGGATCAACCCAGGGTGCAAACTGCCGCGCTATCAGCTCCGCAATGGGTGAACGCGGGATCAGCACGCGCTCGTCGATGTACAGCGGCACGCCGCCGTACCAGCACAGGTTGGTGAGGTACACCACCGGCACGCGATCACCGATGCGACGCCGGAGCAGCTGTTCGAAGCGCGCCTGCGCGCGCGCCGTTACCGGTCGTGCCAGATCCTCAGCCCGCAACGCGCGGCGCAGGCCTTTCGCGTGCGCGAGCAGCGCTGCCGCATCATCCACAGGCGTCTCGGTGCCGTGACCGTAATGCAATGCGGCCCGCCGGAGCCGGGCCGTCGCACGCCGCAACAACACCGCGCCGGTGGGTTCGGCGGCCCGTTGCGGCCGACGGGTATGGGATAATGCGGGCATGTCGAAAAAGCGCTCTGTCCTGATTCCGGTTCTGCTGGTCCTCGCCGCAGCGCTCGCAGGCTACATGGTTTCCAGGCAGCTTGCGCGTACGCGGCTGCCTGAGCTGGTCAGCGGCACGGTGCTGCCGGCGCCGCGCATCGTCGCCCCCTTCGCACTGACTGATCACCTCGGCCAGCGCTTCGACAATGCACGGCTGGCTGGCGGGCCGAGCCTGCTGTTCTTCGGCTTCACGCATTGTCCCGATGTCTGCCCCACCACCCTTGCACTGATGGCCCAGCTGCAACGCGATCCATCGCTGCAGGCGCTGCGTGCAGTTTTCGTCACGGTGGATCCACAGCGGGATGACCGGGCAGCCATGGCGCGATATGTGGGGGCATTCGGCGAGCGTGTCACTGGCCTGACCGGCCCGGAGGCAGCGCTGAACCCCCTGCTGTCCAATCTGGGCGTCGCGCGCATTGTGGAGGCGCGTGCCGGCAGCGATTACTCGGTGGATCATTCCGCAACGCTGTACTACCTCAATGCCCAGGGCGCGCTCAGCGCGGTATTCACGCCACCCCTGAGTTTTGCAGACCTGCGCACCGACCTGACCCAGCTGCTGGCCAGCGGCTACTGACACCTTCCTTTCCGGATTCCCATGCAAAAGTTGAACATCCTGCTGCAGTTCATCCTGCCGCATCACGCCATCTCGAGGCTGGTGCTGCGCTTCACGCGCATCCGCTGGCGGCCGCTGAAGAACCTGACCACTGCGCTGTTCATGTGGGGCTTCAAACCGGAC
Source organism: Steroidobacteraceae bacterium (assembly GCA_040508085.1). Lineage (GTDB taxonomy): Bacteria > Pseudomonadota > Gammaproteobacteria > Steroidobacterales > Steroidobacteraceae > ZC4RG30. The sequence goes on along the minus strand of JBEVNO010000077.1, from coordinate 45,106 downwards.
CTTTCCGACGCTGAAGTCACCGACCCTTATGCGTTCGCGCACTTCAACGATTTCTTCACGCGCGCGCTGCGTCCGCAGGCCCGCCCGCTGGCGGGCGACTCGGGCACGCTGGTGAGCCCGGTCGATGGCACGATGAGCCAGTGTGGCCACATCGAGGCCGACCGCCTGTTGCAGGCCAAGGGGCGCTACTACACGCTGGCGGCGCTGCTCGCCGGTGCAGCGCCCGCCTGGGCGAGCCGCTTCACCGGCGGCAGCTTCGCCACCATCTACCTTGCGCCCTACAACTACCACCGCATCCACCTGCCCGCTGATGGACGCCTGATGGACGCCTGGTTCGTGCCCGGGCGCCTGTTCAGCGTGAACACAACGGCCGCCCGCCTGGTTGACCAGCTGTTTGCGCGCAATGAACGACTGGTGCTGCTGTTCGAGGGCGATGCCGGCCCCTTTGCCGTGATCTTCGTTGGCGCTTTGAACGTCGGCAGCATGGCAACCGTCTGGCACGGCGACGTCACTCCACGCCGGCCGCGCGTCGTCTCGCAGCTGCCGTTGCCGCCTGTGGCCGATCGCTTCCGCGCGCGCGGCGCCGAGATCGGCCGTTTCAACATGGGGTCGACAGTGGTGCTGCTGTTCGGGCCGGGTGCGGTGGAACTGGCATCGATCGCCAGTGGCGCCACCATGCGCCTGGGCCAGAAGCTCGGCGAGTTGCGCGGGTCGGGAAGCCCCGCCCCGTGAACGGTGCCGACTGGCGTCCTGCCGCCAGCCGCGCGCGCCTGCAGCAGCGCGCCTTCTTGCTGGATGCGGCGCGGGCGTTCTTCCGCAGCCGCGGCGTGCTGGAGGTGGAAACCCCGGTGGCGCTGGCAGCCACGGTGACCGATGTGCAGATCGAATCACTGCAGCTGGTGACGCAGCCGCCGCGCTACCTGCAGACTTCGCCGGAATATCCCATGAAGCGCCTGCTGGCGGCAGGCAGCGGTGACATCTACCAGCTGTGCCGGGTATTCCGCGCCGGCGAGATCAGCCGGCTGCACAACCCCGAGTTCACCATGCTCGAGTGGTACCGGCTCAACCTGGATCTGGAAGCCATCATGGCCGAGACGGCGGCCCTGGCCAACGCGCTGCTGGTGGCCGGTGGCCGCGCGGCAATGGCCGTGGAAGTAATCAGTTACCAGCAGGCCTGCCAGCGCGAACTCGGACTGGACCCACTCAGCGCATCTCTCGCAACGCTTGCGACACTGGCCGGCGCCAAGGGTCTGGCCGGCAGCAGCATTGCCGGCGCCAGCCGCGACGACCTGCTCGATTTCCTGATTGCCGCCTGTGTCGGGCCCGCGCTGGGTCGCGGCAGCCTCACCTGCCTGCACCACTTCCCGGCTTCCCAGGCGGCGCTGGCGCAACTGGAGCCCGGTGACCCGCGCACCGCGTTGCGGTTCGAACTGTATGCGGAGGGCGTCGAACTCGCCAATGGCTATGTCGAACTGGCCAATCCGGCCGAGCAGCGGCAGCGCTTTGCGGCCGACCAGCTGGAGCGGCGGCGGCGCAACCTGCCCCAGCCCGCCGTCGACCAGCGCCTGCTGGCCGCGCTGGCGCAGGGCCTGCCTGCCTGCGCGGGCGTAGCCATGGGGTTTGACCGGATGGCCATGCTGGCGCTGGCTGCGGACAGCATCGCCGAGGTGATGGCCTTTCCCTGGTCCAGCGCCTGAGCGCGGACCAGGGCGAGCGGGCTACTTGGCGCGCGAGATGTATTCGCCGGTGCGCGTGTCGACCTTCAGCACTTCGCCCTCGTTGATGAACAGCGGCACCCGCACCACGGCACCGGTCTCAAGCTTGGCCGGCTTCTGGCCGCCGGTGGCCGTGTCGCCGCGCACGCCCGGATCGGTTTCGACCACCTTGAGGTCGATATGCGCCGGTGGCATCACCACCAGCGGCACGCCATTCCACAGCGTGACGATGCAGCTGGTGCCCTCCTTCAACCACTTGGCGTTGTCGCCCACGGCCTCCTTGCCGGCCGCGTACTGCTCGAAGTTGTCGGGCACCATGAAGTGCCAGAAATCCCCGTCCGCATACAGGTACTGCATGTCCATGTCGGTCACATCGGCCGCCTCGACCGAATCACCACTCTTGAAGGTGCGCTCGATGGTGCGCCCGGTTTTCAGGTTGCGCACGCGTACGCGGTTGAAGGCCTGGCCCTTGCCAGGCTTCACCATCTCGTTCTCGACGATGGAGAACGGGTCATTGTCCAGCAGGATCTTCAGACCGGACTTGAATTCACTGGTGGTGTAGCTGGCCATGACGCTCTCTGATTAAATGCGCACGAATGTGGAACGGGCGCGGACAACGGGGCGGCGAATGATAGCGGCTGGACCTGCTCCCCGCCACACGGCGGCTATCCCTGACTGGCAGCAGCAGCTCGGCCAGGCCGTACGCGATCCGGTTGAGTTGCTGGCGCTGCTGGGCCTGGAGCCGTGGCAGCTGTCGCCCCCGGCTACGGCCGAGAGCTTGCGCGGCGCCGCTGCCGGCTTCCCGCTGCGGGTACCGCACTCGTTCATCGAGCGCATGCGCCGCGGCGACCCGCACGATCCGCTGCTGCGGCAGGTGCTGGCGCTGCCGGCTGAGCTGCAGGCGGTGCCGGGCTATGTGACCGACCCGCTGGAGGAAGAGGGCGCGCGTGGCGCGCCCGGGCTGCTGCAGAAGTACCGCGCACGCGCGCTGCTGGTTACCACCGGAGCCTGCGCGGTGCATTGCCGCTACTGCTTCCGCCGCCACTACGACTATGGGGCGGACCTGGACAGCGAGCTGCCCCGCTGGTCTGCCGCGCTGGAACACATCGCGGCAGACCGCACGCTGGACGAGGTGATTCTCTCTGGCGGTGATCCGCTGTCGCTCGGCAATGCGCGCCTGGCCGGATTGCTGGCACGGCTCGCCGAACTGCCGCATATCCGGCGCATCCGACTGCACACCCGCACGCCTGTCGTGCTGCCTGCGCGTGTGGATGTCGGGCTGCTGGCCCTGCTCGCACCGCTGCGGGCACGCCTGGTCGTGGTGGTCCATGCAAACCATCCGGCGGAGATCGACCACACGACGGCGCAGGCCCTGCGCCAGTTGGGCGTACATTGCGCCGCCCTGCTCAATCAATCGGTGCTGCTTGCCGGGGTGAACGACGACGCCGCGATTCTGGGCGAGCTGTCGCGGCGGCTGTTCGAGGCCGGCGTCCTGCCCTATTACCTGCACCAGCTGGATCGCGTCGCTGGCGCCGCACATTTTGCCGTGGAGGACCGCCAGGCGCTGGCCCTGCATGAGCAGCTGCGCGGCTCGCTGCCCGGTTACCTCGTGCCGCGGCTGGTAAGGGAAATTGCTGGCGCCGACGGCAAGACCCCGTTGCGAGGTTGATGCGCCGCAGCGCACGGCCGCCGGCCAGCGGTGCACGCGCCACTGTGCCGGGCTTCACATAAATCCACGGGCTTCGCCGGCACTATGACGGCCTCGTCCTGGGAGTGCGCTCTTGTCCGATCCTGCCGTGCCACTGATCGTCGTCAGCACCCTCCGCGATCCGGTTGAAGCGTTGAACAGCCTGCTGCGCAGGAATGGCGTCCCGGCGCATTGCACGTGGATACCTGCCCTTGCCGACCTGCCGGACGCGCTGACGCAGATCAACCCGCAGCTGTTGCTGCTGGTGCCCCAGGACGGCAGCGACCTGCAGCTGGTGAGCCAGGTACGCGAGAAGATTTCGCCGGAGGTGCCACTGCTGGTGATCCGTGCAGAGCTGTCCGAGGCCACCATGACGGCCGATCTGGCAGCCGGTGCGCGTGACACCATCACCCTTGGCGAAGGCACGCGCGCCCACGCCGTGATTGCGCGCGAGCTGCGCGCCTACCGTGCCGAGCGCGCGCTGCGCGATACGCTGCAGTCGGCGCAGGAATACCGCAAACAGCTGGATACCGTGCTCACGCGCTCCAACGATGCCATTGCGCAGGTGCAGGAAGGCATCCTGGTCGAGGCGAACCAGTCCTGGCTCGATCTGATCGGGGCAGTGGATGCGCAGGACATTGTCGGCCAGCCAGTGATGGACAATTTCGACGAGCAGCATCATGCCGCGTTGAAGGGTGCACTGGCAGCCTGCCTGCAGGGACGCTGGAAGGATCATTCGCTGCGGGCCGGGGTGAAGACCGCCGACGGTGGCACGCTGTCCCTGGAGCTGGTGCTGACACTGGGCGAGCGCGACGGCGAAGCCTGTGTGCGCCTGATGGTGCCGACCCAGAAGCGCAATTCCGAGGAGGTAGGCCGCGATCTGGCGGATGCCGTGCGTCGCAACCCGCGCACCGGCCTCCTCTACCGCCAGCCACTGCTCGAGGCCATGCAGAAGCGCATGTCCACCCCGGTGCAGGGCGGCGCCCGTTACCTGATCTACCTGCGGCCGGACAACTTCGCGAAGATTGAACACGACCTCGGCGCGCTGCGCAGCGAGGACTTCGTCGCCACGCTCGCGGCGCTGGTGCGCGCGCAGCTGGGTCCCACCGACGTCGCCGGCCACTTCAGCGGCGCCGGGTTGATGGTGCTTGCAGAGCGCGGTACGCCGCGCGATGCGGAATTGTGGACCGAGCGGCTGCTCGAGAAGATCCGTCAGTACGAATTCGACATCAGTGGCCAGCGCTTCCGCGCTACCGCGTGCGTGGGCACCGCCGCGGTGCCCCCAGGCGATGGCCGGCTCGACGCCGTGATCGCCGATGCACAGGCCGCCGTTCGCAGTGCGCGCGGCAAGGGAGGCGATCAGTCCACCAAGCTCGCCCATGCCGACAACGACGCGCGCGTGGAGTCGTACGACGCAGTGTGGGTCAAGCACATCAAGGCCGCGCTGGCGGAGAACCGGTTCCGCCTGGTGCAGCAGCCGATCACGACGCTGGCAGGCGGCCCGTCCATGTTCGACATGGCCGTACGCATGCTGGACCGCAGCGGCAAGGAGATACTGCCGTCGGAATTCATGCCGGCCGCCGAGCGCAACGGCCTGGTCGTGAACATCGACCGCTGGGTGATACTGGCTTCGACGCGCTTCGCGGCCAGCGCCAGGGCCGGCTGCCTGTTCGTGCGCCTGTCACGTTTGAGTGCCCTGGATCCCAGCCTGCCAGCCTGGACCGGCGAGCAGGTCAAGGCCAGCGGCCTGCTGCCGCGCCAGCTGTGCATCGAAGTCACCGAGTCCATTGCCAACAACTATCCTGCCGAGGTGCAGCGGCTGGCCACGGGCCTGCAGGCGGTGGGCATCCGCTTTGCGCTGGAGCATTACGGCACCGGCATCGACCCGCTCGCCATGCTCGGTGCCATGCCGCTGGATTTCGTCAAGATCGACGGTTCGCTGATGCAGGGGCTGACCGAAGATCCGCTGCTGCAGTCGAAAGTAGGCTCGCTGATCGAAGCAGCGCGCGAACGCCATATCGAAACCATTGCCGAGCGCGTCGAGGACGCCAACACGATGGCCGTGCTGTGGCAGCTCGGAGTGCAGCACCTGCAGGGCTTCTTGATCCAGGCGCCCGAGGAAGTGGTGATGTCCTCGCCGGAAGAACGGCCGCAGCCGGCCGCGGTGCCGGCACCAACATCACCGCCCGTGGTTCAGCCAGCCAGCGCTTCGAGCCGGTCGACCTTCCGGTAGTTGCGCGACAGCATGGCGCCGCGCTGCGCGCGCGTGCCACGGAAGGGATCCAGCTCCTTCCAGCTCAGCGTCATGCTGCGCTCACCGCACCAGACCACGAGCTTGTGCCCGGCCGCAAGAGTGGCCACGGCCACCAGCAGCTCCTCGCCCGCGGCCGCCTTCGGCGTCGGGATACCGAAGAGCTTGTTGCCCTTGCCGCGCGACATCTCCGGCAACTCCGCGGCAGGAAATACCAGCAGGCGCCCCTCACTGTTCACGGCGGCGATCACGGCATCGGCACCAGCCAGCGGCGCCGGTGGCAGCACCTTGGCGTTGTCGGACAGGTTCAGCACTGCCTTGCCGGCACGCAGGCGCGAGTGCAGGTCTTCGAGCTTGGCAATGAAGCCGTAGCCTGCGTCGCTTGCCAGCAGCCAGCGGTCCTGCGGCTCGCCGATGGCTACACCTGCGAAGCGCGCGCCGTCGGGGGGATCCAGCCGCCCGGAGAGCGGCTCGCCCTGGCCGCGCGCGGACGGCAGCGTGTGGGCAGGCACACTGTAGGCGCGGCCGGTGCTGTCCAGGAACACGGCCAGCTGCGTGCTGCGGCCACGCGCCGCAGTCAGGAAGCCATCACCGGACTTGTACGACAGCGTCGCCGGATCGATCTCATGGCCCTTGGCGGCGCGCACAAAACCACCCGTGGACAGCACCACGGTGACCGGCTCATTGGTCACCAGGTCGGTCTCCTCCATGGCCTGCGCCGCCTCGCGCTCCACCAGCTTCGAGCGGCGTGCATCGCCGAATTCCGCGGCGTCGGCGCCCAGCTCATCCCGCACCAGCTTGTGCAGCTTGGCCTTGCTCTTGAGCAGCGCCTCGAGCTCGTCTCGCTCGGCGGCAAGCTTCTTCTGCTCCTCGTGGATCTTCATCTCCTCGAGCCTGGCCAGATGCCGCAGCCGCGTCTCCAGGATCATCTCCGCCTGCTCATCGCTCAATTTGAAGCGGGCGATGAGCTTGGGCTTGGGTTCGTCCTCGCGGCGGATGATGCGGATCACCTCATCGAGGTTGAGGTAGACGATCAGCAACCCTTCCAGCAGATGCAGGCGCCGAGCAACCTTTTCCAGCCGGTGCTCCAGACGCCGCTTCACCGTGCCGATGCGGAACTCGAGCCAGCGCGTGAGCAGCGCATGCAGGCCCATGACCTTCGGCCGGCCATCGAGGTCGATGACATTGAGGTTGACGCGATAGCTGCGTTCCAGGTCCGTGGTCGCGAACAGGTGCGTCATGAGCTGCTGCAGGTCGACGCGGTTCGAGCGCGGCACGATCACCAGCCGCACCGGATTCTCGTGGTCCGACTCGTCGCGGATGTCATCGACCATCGGCAGCTTCTTGTCGCGCATCTGCTGCGCGATCTGCTCCAGCAGCTTGTTGCCGGACACCTGGTGCGGCAGCGTGGTGACCACGATGTTGCCGGTCTCCTCGTCGGTCTTCCAGGTGGCGCGGGCACGGTAGCTGCCCATGCCCTTCTCGTAGAGTTCCAGCAGCTCGGCGCGCGGCGAGACGATTTCGGCGCCGGTGGGAAGGTCCGGGCCCTTCACGTGCTTCATCAGCGCCCTGGTGGTTGCCTCGGGCTCGTCCAGCAGATGGATGCAGGCCGCCACCACCTCGCGCAGGTTGTGCGGCGGCACGTCCGTGGCCATGCCGACGGCGATGCCGGAAGCCCCGTTCAGCAGCAGGTTCGGCAGGCGCGCCGGCAGGATCAGCGGCTCCCTGCTGGTGCCATCGTAGTTCGGGCCGAAATCCACCGTACCCGCGTCGATCTCGCCGAGCAGCACCGCGGCGTATGGCGTGAGGCGTGATTCGGTGTAGCGCATGGCCGCGAACGACTTCGGATCGTCGGTGGAGCCCCAGTTGCCCTGCCCGTCCACGATGGGGTAACGGTAGGTGAAGGGCTGCGCCATGTGGACCATGGCTTCGTAGCAGGCGGAGTCGCCGTGCGGATGGTACTTGCCGATCACGTCACCGACGGTACGCGCAGATTTCTTGTGCTTGTTGCCGGCCGAAAGGCCAAGCTCGCTCATCGCGAAGATGATGCGGCGCTGCACCGGCTTCAGGCCGTCGCCCAGCACTGGCAGCGCGCGGTCGAGGATCACGTACATCGAGTAGTCGAGATACGCCTTCTCGGTGAACGCACGCAGCGGCTGCTTCTCGACGCCCTCGAAATTCAGTTCCTGGCTTTTCATCGCACCTTGATCGTCCGCGCGCTTCAACCGACCACGTCGGCGAGGTTGCCCTTCTGTTCCAGCCAGTCGCGGCGGTCCGGTGCCCGCTTCTTCGCCAGCAGCATGTCCATCATCTTGTCGGCGCCGTCCTCCGCACTGATCGTGAGCTGCACCAGGCGCCGCGTGGCCGGATCCATGGTGGTCTCGCGCAGCTGCAGCGGCGACATCTCGCCCAGCCCCTTGAAGCGGGTGACCACCGGCTTGGCGCGGCCACCCAGGTTCGCGATGTAGGCATCCCGTTCCGCGTCATCCAGCGCGTAACCCACCTGCTTGCCGGCATCGATGCGGTACAGCGGCGGCATGGCGACGAACACATGGCCGCCCAGTACCAGCGGGCGGAAATGACGCAGGAACAGCGCGCACAGCAGCGTCGCGATGTGCTGCCCGTCCGAATCGGCGTCGGCCAGGATGCACACCTTGTGATAGCGCAGATCGGAGATGTCCGCCGAACCCGGTTCGACTCCGATGGCGATGCTGATGTTGTGCACCTCCTCGGACGAGGCCACCTGGCCATGCTCCAGTTCCCACGTATTGAGGATCTTGCCGCGCAGCGGCATCACGGCCTGGATGTGGCGGTCACGTGCCTGGCGGGCCGAGCCGCCGGCTGAATCACCCTCGACCAGGAACAGCTCCGAGCGGGCTGGATCCTGCGAACTGCAGTCGGCGAGCTTGCCTGGCAATGCCGGACCTGAGACAGCGCGCTTGCGAGTCACCCGCTGCGCGGCCTTGATGCGCTCCTGGGCATTTTCGATGGCGTATTGCGCGATGCGCTCGCCCGCGTCCGGATGCTGGTTCAGCCACAGCGCGGTGCTGTCGCGCGCATAGCCCTCCACCAGCGCCGCGGCCTCGCGCGAGGACAGCCGCTCCTTGGTCTGGCCGGCGAACTGCGGATCCTTCATGCGGATCGACAGCACGAAGGACACCCCGTTCCAGACATCCTCCGGCGACAGCTTCACGCCCCGCGGCAGCAGGTTGCGGAACTCGGCGAACTCACGCACCGCAGCGGCTACGCCTGCGCGCAGGCCATTCACATGCGTGCCGCCACCGGCGGTGGGAATGAGGTTCACGTAGCTCTCGGCGACGAAGGCCGGCAGGTTCGGCGCCCAGGCCAGCGCCCACTCCACCGCGTCGCGGTCCGAGCCATGCTTGCCCGCCAGGGGCTCCTTGGGCAGACGCTCGGTGCTGCCGATCAGCTCCAGCAGATATTCAGTCAGCGCGCCGGTGTAGAACCATTCGTCCTTTTCGCCCGTGGCCTCGTTCTCGAAACGCATGCGCAGGCCGGGGCACAGCACCGCCTTAGCCTTCAGCATGTGGCGCAGGTCGGCCACCGCGAAACGCTCCGAATCGAAGAACTTCGGGTCGGGCCAGAACCGCACCGTGGTGCCGGTGTTCTTCTGGCCGACAGCGCCGATCTCCGCGAGCTTCGAGGTGACCTTGCCATCCCGGAACCCGATGTTGTATTCCTTGCCGCCACGCCGCACCCGGCACTCGAGCTGCTTCGACAGCGCGTTGACCACCGACACGCCCACGCCGTGCAGGCCGCCGGCGAACTTGTAGTTGGTGTCGTTGAACTTGCCGCCGGCGTGCAGGCGCGTGAGGATCAGCTCGACGCCGCTGACTTTCTCCTTCGGATGGATGTCCACCGGCATGCCGCGGCCGTTATCGGCCACCTGCAGGGAGCCATCCTTGAACAGCGTGACCTCGATGAGGTCGCAGTGCCCGGCCATGGCCTCATCGACGCTGTTGTCGACGACCTCGTGCGCCAGATGGTTCGGGCGCGAGGTTTCGGTATACATACCCGGGCGGCGACGCACGGGATCGAGTCCGGAGAGGACCTCGATGTCTGAAGCACTGTAGGAAGAACTCATTGCGGACGGCGATTCTACATTAGACTTTCACACATGACCCGCAAGCCGCGCAGCGAAGCTGCCGCTCCCGATTTCGAAACCTCGCTGCAGGAACTCGAAGCGCTTATCGCGAAGCTCGAGCGCGGCGACCTGCCACTGGCCGAATCGCTGGCCCGGTTCGAACAGGGCGTGGCATTGACGCGTGGCTGCCATGCTTCCCTGGCCGAAGCACAGCAGCGCGTGGAACTGCTGCTCAAGGATGGCAGCACCCAGCCCTTCGATCCGGCGGCAGCCGCCGATGAGTGAGGGCGCGACGCTCGCCGCGCGCGTTGCCGGCTGGCGCGCGCGCGCGGAGCTGCAGCTGGCGCGGCGTCTCGATCTTGCTGACCCTGGCACGCCGCGCCTGGGCGAGGCCATGCGCTACAGCACGCTGGGCGGCGGCAAGCGCCTGCGGCCCACCCTGGTCTACGCCACCGCTGCCGCGCTGGGCGCGCCACTGGACGCCGTGGATGATGCGGCGGTGGCCGTGGAACTGATCCACGCCTACAGCCTGGTGCACGATGACCTGCCCGCCATGGACGATGACGACCTGCGCCGCGGCCTGCCTACCTGCCACAAGGCTTTCGATGAAGGCACGGCCGTGCTGGCCGGCGACGCGCTGCAGGCCCTGGCGTTCGGCGTCCTCGCCGGCGACGCCGACAGCGCCCTGCCGCCCGCTGCCCGACTGCAGCAGATCCAGGTGCTGGCGCAGCGCATCGGCACGGCCGGCATGGCCGGCGGCCAGGCCATTGACCTGGAGGCCGCCGGCCACCGGCTCGAGCCCGCCGCGCTGGAGGGCATGCACCGGCGCAAGACCGGTGCGCTGATCCAGGCCAGTGTGCTGCTCGGCGCGATCGGTGCTGGCATCGCGGCGGGCGCCCGCTATGAAGCGCTGCGCTGCTACGGCGCTGAACTGGGCCTCGCGTTCCAGATCCAGGACGATGTTCTGGATGTCGCCGGTGCCACAGCGCAGATCGGCAAGACCGCCGGCGCCGATGCTGCCCGTGGCAAGCCGACGTATCCGAGCATCCACGGACTGGAAGCTGCCACGCTGCTGGCACGCAGGCATCGTGATGCGGCGATTACCGCACTGCAGCCACTGCAAGAGCATGCCGCGGACCTCGCGGCGCTGGCTGGCTTCGTGGTCGACCGCAGCCACTGAAGCACCCCCGCAGGGCCCGCGAGCGGCCCTCAACGGCCTTGCCGCAGCGGTGTAAACTCGTCGCATGACGAACCCGGCATCGCCTTTGCTCGACCGCGTCCGCTCGCCGGCGGATCTGCGCGCCCTGCCCCAGAGCGAGCTGCCTGCACTGGCAGAGGAACTGCGCCAGTTCCTGATCCGCACCGTAGCGACGCGCGGCGGGCACTTCGCCGCCGGCCTTGGCACTGTTGAACTGACCATCGCGCTGCACTACGTCTACGACACCCCGCGCGATCGGCTCGTCTGGGATGTCGGCCACCAGGCCTATCCGCACAAGGTGCTCACCGGCCGCGGCGACCGGCTCGAGAGCATCAAGCAGCGCGGCGGTCTGGCGCCCTTCCCGAATCGTGCAGAAAGCGAATACGACACCTTCGGCACCGGACATTCCAGCACCTCGATCAGCGCCGCCTTCGGCATGGCCGTGGCAGCGGCGCAGCGCGGCGAGGACCGCCGCGCGGTGGCCATCATCGGCGATGGTGCCATGAGCGGCGGCATGGCCTTCGAGGCACTGAACCATGCCGGCAGCGGCGGCACGGACATGCTGGTGGTCCTGAACGACAACGAGATGTCGATCTCCGAGGGCGTGGGCGCGCTGTCGCAGTACTTCGGCCGCATGCTGGCCGGCCGCATGTATTCCAGCTTGCGCAAGGGCGGCAAGAAGGTGCTGTCGCAGCTGCCGACGATGCGCGAGCTGGCGCGCCGCTCGGAAGAACATGTGAAAGGCATGGTCCTGCCCGGCACCATGTTCGAAGAGATGGGTTTCAACTACATCGGGCCCATCGATGGCCACGACCTGAAGGCCATGGTCGCTGCACTGACCAACATCCGCGCGCTCAAGGGCCCACAGTTCCTGCATGTGATCACGCGCAAGGGCAAGGGCTACGCGCCAGCCGAGGCCGACCCGATCGCCTGGCATGGCCCGGGACCGTTCGACCCCGCCACCGGCACCATTTTCAAGGAAAAGGCCGGGCCGCCCTCGTTCTCGCGAATCTTTGGCGACTGGCTATGCGACATGGCCGAGGCGGACGAGCGCATTCTGGGCATCACCCCCGCCATGCGCGAAGGCTCGGGCCTGGTGGAATTCTCGCGGCGCTTTCCGCAACGCTATTTCGACGTGGCCATCGCGGAACAGCATGCGGTCACCTTTGCGGCAGGCCTGGCCACCGAAGGCATGAAACCGGTGGTGGCCATCTACTCCACCTTCCTGCAACGCGGCTATGACCAGCTGATACACGATGTCGCGTTGCAGAGCCTGCCGGTGGTGTTCGCGCTGGATCGCGCGGGGCTCGTGGGGGGCGACGGGGCAACGCACCAGGGCAGCTTCGATATCAGCTTCCTGCGCTGCATTCCCAACCTGGTGGTGATGGCGCCCTCGGATGAGAACGAGTGCCGGCAGATGCTCTACACCGCGACCACACTGGATCAACCGGCCGCCGTGCGCTATCCGCGCGGCGCGGGCATCGGCGCCAGGGTGAACAAGACGATGGCGGCGCTGCCAGTAGGCAAGGCCGTGGTGCGGCGCGAGGGACGCAGTGGTCTCGCCATCCTGTGTTTCGGCACGCTGCTGCCGGCGGCCCTCGCAGCCGCAGAGGATCACGACGCCACCGTGCTCGACATGCGCTTCGTGAAACCCCTGGATCGCGAGGCGGTGCTGCGCGTCTCGTTGAAATCGCGGGCGCTGGTGACCGTCGAAGAGAATGTCGTGGCCGGCGGGGCGGGCTCGGCAGTGGGCGAACTACTTGCCGATGCCGGCGTGACGCTGCCGCTGCTGCATGTGGGCATTCCTGATTGCTTCATCGAGCACGGGTCGCGCGAGGACTGCCTGGCCATGGCGGGGCTGGATGCGGCATCCATCCGGCGGCGCGTCGGGGAATGGTGGCGGACCCAGCCGGCGATGCCCGCCGTGGCCGGCGGTCACGCGAGCTAGAACTCCGGCGCGAAGTCCACGTAGAGATGGCGCTCGCGCCGTGTCACTGCAACCGGTACGCCGAACAGTTGTTGCAGCATTTCCCCGGTCATGGACGCCTCCGGCGGCCCGTCGGCGAGCAGGCGGCCGTCATGCAGCGCCCACACCCGCGTGGCACGCCGCATGGCGATGTTCAGGTCGTGGATGGTCGCGATCACCAGCTTGCCCTGCTCCACCGCCAGTTGCCGCAGGCGCCGTGCCGCCTCCCAGGCATGACGCGGATCAAGACCCGCCAGGGGCTCATCCACGATCAGCACTGCGGGATCCGCCACCAGTGCGCGTGCCAGCATCGCCCGCGCCAGTTCGCCGCCTGACAGCGTTGCCACGGATTGCTGCCGCAGCGCCAGCAGGTCGCAGTCGGCCAGCACCGCCTGGACGCGCGCCGGATCCTCCCGGCCCAGCGGCGACAGCCCCAGCGCCACCATGTGCTCCACTGCCAGCGGCCACTCGCAGCGTGCGGCCTGCGGCAGCCACGCGCGTTGCAACGCCAGTTGCCGGGGCGGGATCCGCTCCAGCGGCACGCCATCCAGCTGCACTTCCCCCGCATCCGGACGCCCCAGACCCGCCAGCAACGACAGCAGCGTCGATTTGCCGCTGCCGTTGGGCCCGATCAGCACGATGAATTCGCCACCGCTGGCCGTAACGCCCACACCGCGCAGGATGTCACGCGTGCCGTGCCGCAGCGCCAGGTCGCTGGCAGTCAGCTGCGTCATGGTGAGCGCCGCATGCGCCACACCAGCACCATGAAGAACGGCGACCCGATGAGGCCAGTGAGCACGCCGAGCTTCAGTTCCTGGGCCAGCGGCAGCAGCCGCGTGGCCACATCGGCCACCAGCAGCAGCAGCGCCCCCACCAGCGCCGCTGGCAGCAAGGTACGTCGCGGCTGATGCCCGACCGCCGCGCGCACCAGATGCGGCGCGAGCAGCCCGATGAAACCGATGGTGCCGGTCACCGAAGTGGCCGCACCGACGGCCAGCGCGGTGCCCACCAGCACGCGCCGCCGCAATTGGGGCAGCTCGACTCCCAGGCTCGCGGCCTGCTGCTCACCCAGCGACAGCGCATCCAGGGCACGCCCGGTGGTGAACAGCACCGCGATGCCGAGCAGCACGAACGGCGCTGCCAGCTGCAGCTGCTCCCAGCCGCGGTCGGCCAGCGACCCCATCATCCAGTGCGAGATCTCGTAGGCCGCATAGGGGTTGGGCGCGAGGTTCAGCACCAGTGCCGTGCCCGCCAGCAGCAAGCCGGAGACAGCGGCGCCGGCCAGGATCAACGACAGCACGCCGCCGCCGGCGCCCAGCGCCAATGTCAGCGCCGTGCCGAGCAGCGCGCCGGTCAGGCCGAAGATCGGGATGGTCAGCGACCAGGCCGCGCCCAGGCCCGAGTAGATGGCAATGACGGCACCGAGCGCGGCACCGGAGGAGACCCCGAGCAGGCCGGGCTCGGCCAGCGGGTTGCGCGTCAGCCCCTGCAACACGGCGCCGGCAAGGCCCAGCGCCGCACCCACCAGCAGCGCCAGCAGCAGCCGCGGTATTCGCAGCTCCCAGAAAATGAGGCGCACCAGTTCCGCATCGCTGCCCTGGTGGCCCCAGGGCAGCAGCCAGCCGGCGCGACCAGGCAGCAGCGACAGCAAGGCCACTGCCGCCAGCAAGGGCACCAGCCACCACGACAGCCGCGGCGTGGATCTCAACGGGCCCCCTGTTGCGGCAGCGCCGAGAGCGCACGCGCCAGCTGCAGCGCGAGGTCCGCAGCGCGCGGCACGCCGCAACCATAGACGGCCTCTGGATATTCGATGACGGCCAGCGCCGGCAACGCCGCCAGCACCGGATGGGCCGCCGCTGCATTGCGCAGCGCGGGGCTCTCGCCCTGCGCGGCTCCCCGCAGTAATACCGCAGGCCGCGCCCGCACCACCTGCTCCAGGTCGAAGCCGCCCATGCCCTGCGCACGCGCGGCGATGTTGATGCCGCCCGCTGTGACCAGGATGGTATTGAAAAGCGTGTCAGCGCCCGGCACATCCTCGGCGGCGCCGCTCCAGCCGATGGCCCGCACCGGCAACTGCGGTCGCATGGCAGCGATGGTCTGCAGCGTGGCATCCATGTCCGCCAGCAACAGCTCACCGCGTGCACTGGCACCCACCGCCGCAGCCACCTCACGGGTGATCCGGCGGATCCCTTCCCAGTCCTGCGCAGCGTCCACCTCCAGCACGGCGACATGGGCGCGCCTGAGCAGCGCGCGTGTCATGGTGGTGGTGTAGCGGCCGGCGAGTACCAGGTCGGGCCGCGCCGCCAGCACCTCTTCGGCACTGCCGCGGTTCGCCGGCAATTGCCGCGCCAGCGGCCGCCAGCGCGGCTCACCCTCGCTGCGCGACAACCAGGTCAGCGAGGCGATGCGCTCCGGTGCCACCAGTGCCATCAGCAGCTGGTCCGTACACAGGTTGAGGGAAACGATGCGGCTGGGCGGTTCGGCTGCAACGGCAGAGGCCAGCCAGCAGGACAGGCAGGCGCTCAGCAGGCGGTACGAAGGCATGGCGGCTCGGCTCAGCGACGGACAAGACTGCCCGCCAGTGCCGCAATCTTCGCCTATCGGCGGGTCGCGCGCCTACTCGGCCTTCTGCAGCCGCTCGATCAGCCCGCGCAGGAACACGCGGTTGAAACGCAGCTGGCAGGATGGGGACGCCTGCTCCAGCAATGTGGCAGCCACTTTCAGCAAGGTGACGTTGCCCAGCGCGCGCACCGTGGCCGAGCGCCGCGCGCCCGGCAGGTAGCTCGATTCGCCGAAGCAGTCGCCAGTGCCGATCTGTCCGATCACGCGGCCATTGCGTTCCACGGCGCAATTGCCGGCTGCCACCACGTAGAAGCGGTCATCCATGTCGCCCTCGCGCACGATCTCCTCGCCGCTGGCGCAGTTCTGCAGCGTGCTGGCTTTCTGCACCTCGCCGATCTCGGCCTGCGAGAACTCGTGGAAGAACTTCAGCTTGCGCAGCAGTGCGATCTGCTCGGACTGCTCCATCTGCCCGGTGCGCGCGCGCAGTTTCTGGTGCACGCGCGTCAAGGCGCCAGCGAAATCCAGGCCGCTGCGGAAGCGCTTGTCCGGGTCCTTCTGCAGCGCAGTGGCGACCACATCCTCCAGCTCTTCGGTTACATCCTTGCGCAGCGTGTGGATCGGCGGTGCGGTGGCGTAGACGATCTGGTGCATCAGCTTCGCAAGGTTGCCCGCTCGGAACGGGCGCGCGCCGGTGAGCAGCTCGTACATCACCGCGCCCAGCGAATACAGGTCCGAGCGGCTGGTCAGCTCCTGGCCCTGCACCTGCTCGGGCGACATATAGCTGGGGCTGCCGGCGATGCCCTCGATCTTCGAGATATCCGCGCCATCCACCAGCGCGATACCGAAGTCGATGATGCGCACGTCGCCATCCTGGGTGTACAGGATGTTCGACGGCTTGATATCACGATGGATGACGCCGCGGGAGTGGGCGTAGTGCAGCGCCTTCGCGCATTTGAAGATGACTTCGACCACCACATCCAGGCGCAGCTGGTCGTCGGGACGGCAGAACGCGGCCAGCGTGCGCGCGCCGTGCACATATTCGGTCACCACATAACAGTGATCGCCTTCCTCGCCGGCATCATAGATGGGCATCAGCTGCGGATGCTGCAGCATGCCCACCATGTGGGCTTCGGACAGGAACATCTTGCGCGCCACCCGCGCCTTCTCGACATCCTCGCCGACAGTGCTCTGGTAGACCTTGATGGCGACGTCGCGGCCGTAATACGGATCATGCGACAGATACACCGTACCGGTACTGCCACGACCTACTTCGCGCACAATGACGTACTTGCCGATACGCTCGGGTACGGCGGCGGCTGCGCGTGCCTTCTTTCCAGTACTGGTTGACATGGGTACCCGGTAATTCCCTGTCCGGCAGCATAGGGAACCGCACCCCGGTTACGGTGTGACGCGCCTCTTATGTCTACCAACTACCCAGTGGCGAAGTGATCGAATCCGCGCGCGTCGAATTCGAGCAGGCGGCCGTGCTGTAGCACCGTCACGCCCGGCGCCTCACGCAGCTGGCCGATGCGGGTGACGGCATGCCCAAGGTGGGCAACTGCCAGCGTGAGCTGCGTCTCATGTTCGGGGGGCACGGAGAAGCATAATTCGTAGTCCTCGCCGCCGCCGAGTGCCTGGGCAACGGCGCCTGCCGGGCCGGCCTGCGCCAGCAACGATGCGGACAACGGCAGGCGCTCCACGTCGATGGTGACGCCGCAATGGCTGGCCGCCGCCAGCTTGCCGGCATCAGCGGCGAGCCCGTCCGACACGTCGATGCACGCGCTGGCGATGCCGCGCAGCGCGCGGCCAAGGGCCACGCGCGGTTCCGGGTAGTGGAAACGATGCAGCAGCCACTGGCGGTGGGCCGTGTCGACACCGGCATCCGTTGCCTGCGCCAGTGCCAGTGCCAGCTGCAGACCCGCCGCTGCATCCCCCGGGGTGCCGCTGACGTAGAGCAGATCACCGGCGCGTCCGCCATCGCGCCGCAGCGCGGCACCCGGCTCCACCAGTCCCAGCGCCTGCACCGAGATCGTCAGCGGTCCACCGGTCGTGTCACCACCCACGAGCGCGACCGCGTGTTCCGCGGCCAGTGCCAGCATGCCGCGGGCGAATTCCTCCAGGAAGCCGGTATCCACCGCCGGGATCGTCAGTGCAAGCAGGTACCAGGCGGGCTCTGCTCCCATGGCAGCAAGATCGCTGAGATTGGCAGCCAGTGCGCGGTGCCCGATGGACGCGGCCGGAAAGCCGCGCAGGAAGTGCCGGCCTTCCACCAGCGTGTCGAGCGCGGCCACCAGCTGCCGGCCCGCTGGTACGGATAGCAGCGCGGCGTCGTCGCCGATGCCCAGCGCCACATCGCCGCGGGAGTGCTGCTGCGCGCGCGCCGGGGCGCCGAAAAACCGTTCGATCAGTGCGAATTCGCCGAGCGCCACGCGGGTTCAGGCAGGCATCAGTGTTCGAGCGGCCGCAGGGCGCGCGCGGCACGATCCATCACCGCGTTGACGAACTTGTGCCCGTCGGTGGCGCCGAAGCGGCGCGCCAGGCTGGTGGCTTCGCTGATGACAACGCGGAACGGCAGTTCCGGATGTGCGTGCAGCTCCTGCAGACCGATCAGCAGCGCCGCGTGCTCGACCGGGTCCAGCTCCACCGGTGGGCGGTCAGTCCACGCTCCCAGCTCGGTATCGAGCTCGGTGATGCGGGTAGTGATCTCGCGCAGCAGCCCGGTGAAATGCGCGCGGTCAGCGCGCGGGGCTTCCTCAGCCAGGTCGAACTCCCCGACCAGATCCTGCCAGGGCCGCTGGTTGAGCAGCCAGCTGTACAGCGTCTGCAGGGCCAGTTTGCGCGACAGCGCACGGGCACCATTGCCACGCGTGGGGCGCGAGGCGGTGTTCAAGAGCCGATTTCCTGCAGCACGGCAACCATCTCCAGTGCCGCCAGCATTGCCTCGCCTCCCTTGTCCATGCGCGCCGGATCAGCCCGTTCCAGCGCCTGTTCGATGTTCTCGGTGGTGAGCACGCCGAATATCACGGGCAAACCGGTATCGCGCGCCGCTTCCGAGATGCCACGCGCTGCCTCGCCGGCCACGAAATCGAAATGCGCGGTGTCACCACGGATGACGCAGCCCAGCGCCACGATGGCATGGTAGCGGCCGGTCTGGGCCAGCCGGCGGGCCAGCAGCGGCAACTCGAACGCACCGGGCGCCTGCACCAGCACCAGCCCCGCCGGATCGCCGCCCTGCCGTTCCCACACGGCGGTGGCGCCCTGCACCATCTGGTCCACGATGTCGGCATTGAAGCGTGCGGCTACCAGTGCCACGTTGCGGCCACGCGCCGCATCGCCGCCTTTGCCGGCACGCGCGGCCAGTTGCGCCGTGCCGTCTATGATCCTGAAATTGGGCATGCTTGTTCTTCAGTCGCAGACGTACTCGGCCACTTCCAGATCGAAGGCCGAGATGCCATGCAACTGCTTGGGTGCCGACAGCACGCGCATGCGGCGCACGCCCAGGTCCTTCAGTATCTGCGCGCCGATGCCGTAGGTGCGCAGCACCGCATGCGCCTCGTCCGAAGCCGGCGGCGGTTCGCGCCGCGGCAGGCCCTGCATGGCATCCACCAGCGACCGGGGTGATTCAGGCTCACGCAGCACGACCAGCACGCCGCTGGGTTCCGTGGCAATGCGCTCCAGTGCCTCGCGCAAGGTCCAGGCGCGCGCTTCGCCGCGCACCCCCAGCAGGTCGCGCAGCGTTTCGGCCACGTGCACGCGCACCAGCGGCAGCGAGGCCCCGGCGAGGTCGCCCCGCGTCAGCGCCAGGTGCAGGTCACGGTGTACATGGTCCTCGTAGCAGTGCAGCTGGAACTCACCGAACTCGGTCTGCACCTTGCGGCTGGCCACCAGCTCCACGCTGCGCTCGGTGCGCAGCCGGTAGCGGATCAGATCGCGGATGGTGCCCATGCGCAGGCCATGCAGCCGCGCGAATGCCTCCAGCTGCGGGCGGCGCGCCATCGTGCCGTCGTCATTCATGATCTCCACGATGACCGCCGCTGGCTCCAGCCCGGCGAGCCGGGTGAGGTCGCAGCCGGCCTCGGTATGCCCGGCGCGCGTCAGCACGCCGCCAGGCTGAGACATCACCGGAAAGATGTGTCCCGGCTGGGACAGATCGGCCGGGCGCGCATTCTTCGCCACCGCCGTGCGCACGGTGTGCGCGCGGTCATAGGCGGAGATGCCGGTGGTGATGCCTTCGGCTGCTTCGATGGAAACGGTGAAGTTGGTGCGTCCTTCGCGATCGGTGTCGCTGACCATCAGCGGCAGCCGCAGCTGGGTGCAGCGCTCGCGCGTCATCGTCAGGCAGATCAGGCCGCGACCGAAGCGCGCCATGAAGTTGATGTCTTCAGGCCGGACCTTCTCGGCGGCCATCAGCAGGTCGCCCTCGTTCTCGCGATCCTCGTCGTCGACGATCACCACCATCTTGCCGGCGGCGAGATCCTCGAGGATGTCTTCGATGCGGTCGAAGGGGCTGTCGGCGCCTGCTTCCACCAGTCTGGGGCCTGTGCTCATGGTGTCATTGTAGCAGCGGCGGCTACTGTCCCAGCGCCCGCTGGACATAGCGCGCCAGCTGGTCCACTTCCAGGTTCAGCTGCCGGCCCAGCGCCAGATCGCCGAAGGTGGTCACCTCGATGGTGTGGGGAATGAGGTTCACCCCGAAACGCCGCCCCTCCACCTGGTTCACCGTCAGGCTGATGCCGTCCAGCGCTACGGATCCTTTAGGGGCGATGTAGCGGGCCAGCGCAGCCGGGACTTCGACCTCCACCCGCAGTGAACGGGCATCGTGGTGCAGCTCCACCACTTCCGCCCTGCCGTCCACATGTCCGGACATCAGATGCCCTCCCAGTGGATCTCCAGCGCGCAGCGCCGCCTCGAGGTTCACGGCATCGCCTGCACGGAGGTCGCCCAGGGTGGTCAGGGCCAGAGTCTCGCGCGACACATCCGCGACGAACTGCCGCCCGTCGAATTCCACCACTGTCAGGCACACGCCGCTGACGGCGATGCTTTCACCGATGGCAAGCCGCCCCGCATCGATGCGGGCAGCCAGGTCGCTGGCCTCGATGCCCAGCCGCAGGTCGCCGCCGCGCCGTTCATGGGTGGCGATGCTGCCAATGGCCTGCACAATGCCTGTGAACATGGATCAGCCCTTCACCGCGGTAATACACAGATCATCGCCAACGCGCCGCACGTCGGTAAAACGCAGTCGCGGCCGGTCTTCCAGATGCAGCAGCGGCGGCAGCTCGGTCAGCGCGCGCGCATCGCCGCCCAGCAGGGTGGGAGCCAGGTAGAGCACCAGCTCGTCATACAGGCCGGCACGCAGGAAGGCGCCAGCCAGCGTAGCACCGGCCTCGACCCAGACCTCATTCGCGCCGCGCGCCGCCAGCAGGTGCAGCACTGCGTGCAGGTCTGGCCGGCCGTCGACAGCCGGCAGCATGACGATCTCCACGCCCTGGCGCTGCAGCGACTGGCGGCGCTGTGCGTCATCCACCGTACCGATGATGAGCACGCTGCCTTCGCGATTGATGATGCGCGAGTCCGAAGGGGTGCGCAGGCGGGAATCGAGCACCACGCGCAGTGGCTGGCGGTCGCTTTCAGGAATCCGCACATTCATCGCCGGATCGTCCGCGAGGATGGTGCCGACGCCGGTCAATACCACGGAGCTGCGCGCGCGCCCGTACTGGGCATCGGTGCGCGCGGGCCTGGAAGTGATCCAGCGGCTTTCACCCGAGGCCAGTGCGGTGCGCCCGTCGAGACTTGCGGCGAGCTTCACGCGCACCCATGGCAAGCCGCCGCGCAGGCGCCGCAGGTAGCCGGGATTAAGCTGTGCAGCCTCCTCCGCCAGCAGGCCCGACTCCACCCGCACGCCTGCGGCCAGCAATCGCTGCGCACCGCCGACGGCCTTGGGGTTCGGATCAGCAATGGCATACACCACACGGGCGACACCGGCGTTGAGGAGTGCTTCGCTGCAGGGTCCGGTGCGCCCGTGGTGGTTGCAGGGCTCGAGCGTCACGTATGCCGTGGCATCGCGGGCGGCGCTGCCAGCGGCCGCGAGCGCCGCGGGCTCCGCATGGGGTCCGCCGGCGCGGGCATGCCAGCCCTCGCCGACTACTGCACCGTTGCGTACCAGCACGCAGCCCACGCGCGGATTCGGATCGGTGGTGTACAGGCCGTTGCCCGCCAGCTCTATCGCCCGCGCCATGGCTGCGGTATCGGCCTCGCTCCATGCCGCTGCGGTCACTTGTCGTCCTTGGCCGGACCGGTGATCACGCCGGGCAGCAGCAACTGTCCCTGGTTGGCCGGACGGCGGCGCTTGCTGCGCATGCGTTCGATTTCATGCCGGAAGGCGTCCACGTCCTGGAAGCTGCGGTACACCGAGGCGAAGCGCACATAAGCCACTTCATCCAGCTGATGCAGCTCTTCCATCACCAGCTCGCCGATCTCGCGCGAGGCCACCTCGCGCTCACCCAGGCTGCGCAGCTTGTGGCCGATGCGGGACACTGCTGCATCGATGGCTTCGGCACCGACGGGCCGCTTCTCGAGCGCCTTCTCCATGCCGGAGCGCAGCTTGGCCTCGTCGAAGTGCATGCGGCGCTGGTCGGATTTGACCACCACCGGCATCACCAGCTCGGCGGATTCAAACGTGGTGAAGCGCTCGCCGCATGACAGGCATTCGCGGCGACGACGGATCTGCGCCCCGCCACCGGCGAGACGCGAATCCGTTACCTTGGTCTCTTCATGTCCGCAGAAGGGACAGTGCATGCCGCCGCGCGTCCATGGGAACGCGCCTCACTTGCTGAAGGAACTGCCGTACACCGGGAAGCGCTTGCACAGCGCCGCCACTTCGCCGCGCACGCGCTCGATTACCGCGGCAGTGCCGCCATTGTCGAGGATGTCGGCAATCCAGTTGGCCACCTGCGTCATTTCGGCTTCCTTGAAGCCGCGCGTGGTGGACGCGGGCGAACCGATGCGGATACCGCTGGTGACGGTTGGCGGGCGCGGATCATTCGGCACCGCATTTTTGTTGACGGTGATGTGCGCCTGGCCGAGCGCAGCGTCGGCCTCCTTGCCGTTCATGGTCTTGTCGCTGAGATCGAGCAGGAACAGGTGGTTGTCCGTGCCGCCGGAGACAATCCTGTAACCACGGCGCTGGAACGCCAGCGCCATGGCGCGCGCATTGGCCAGCACCTGCTGCTGGTATTCCTTGAATTCCGGCGCCAGCGCCTCCTGGAAAGCCACCGCCTTGGCGGCTATGACATGCATCAGCGGGCCGCCCTGCGTGCCCGGGAACACCATCGAGTTGAGCTTCTTCTCGATCTCGGGATTCGAACGCGCCAGGATGAGCCCGCCGCGCGGGCCACGCAGCGTCTTGTGCGTGGTCGACGTGACCACATCGGCGAATGGCACGGGGTTGGGGTAAAGCCCGGCCGCCACCAGGCCTGCGACATGTGCCATGTCGACGACGAGGTAGGCACCCACCATGTCGGCGACACGGCGGAAGCGCGCGAAATCCAGGTGCCGTGAATAGGCGGAAAAACCCGCCACGATCATCTTCGGCTTCTCGGCCACGGCGACGCGCTCCATCTCGTCGTAGTCGATGCGGCCGTCCTCGGCCTTCAGGCCGTAACTCACCGCGCGGAACAGCTTGCCGGAAAAATTCACCTTCGAACCGTGGGTGAGATGGCCGCCGTGGTCCAGACTCATGCCGAGCATGGTGTCGCCGGCATTCATCAGCGCGAAGTACGCCGCGGCATTGGCCTGGCTGCCCGCATGCGGCTGCACGTTGGCGTAGTCGGCACCGAACAGGCGCTTGGCGCGGTCGATGGCCAGCTGCTCCACCACGTCGACGAACTCGCAGCCGCCGTAATAACGCTTGCCCGGATAGCCTTCCGCATACTTGTTGGTGAGCACCGAGCCCTGCGCCTCGAGCACGCGCGGACTGGCGTAGTTTTCCGACGCGATCAGTTCGATATGGTCTTCCTGGCGCTGGCTCTCGCCGGCCATGGCACGCGCAAGGTCAGGATCAAAACGCTCGATCGTCATCGACTCGGAATACATGGACGCCTGGGACCTGCAGCGAAAAGGGCGCACATGGTACCCGAAACACCCCGCTCAGGCCCGCAGCAGCCCCTCCACCACCGCGTTCCAGCCAGCAGCAATGTTGGCGCGGTTGTACCCGCCGCCGCCCAGCGCCAGCACCCGGCCGTGGCCCAAGCGCGCAGCCAGCGCTGCCAGGCTCTCGGCCGCCAGCTGGTGGCTCGCGGGCGTGAGCGCCAGGTGCGCCAGCGGGTCGCCGCCCAGGCTATCGGTGCCGCACTGGAGGATGATGAAGTCCGGCGCATGCCGTTCCAAGTGTTCGATGACCGACGGCCACAGGGCGGCGAACGCGGCATCGTCGGCTGCCGGCGGCAAAGGCAGGTTCAGCTTGGTGCCGCGGCCTGCGGCCAGGCCCGTCTCGTCCCCGCGGCCCGTGCCGGGATACAGGAACTGGCCATCCTC
This sequence comes from Steroidobacteraceae bacterium, assembly GCA_040508085.1. Classification (GTDB taxonomy): domain Bacteria; phylum Pseudomonadota; class Gammaproteobacteria; order Steroidobacterales; family Steroidobacteraceae; genus ZC4RG30. The sequence continues at coordinate 21,090 of JBEVNO010000077.1, read as the reverse complement.
ATGCAGGTCCGCGAGCACCACGAAGGGGTCAGACTCGAAGGCATAGAACACCCCGTCGCCGTGGTGTGCGTCGATGTCCACGTACGCGACCCGGGTGAGGCCGCGCCGCCGCAGCGCTTCGATCAGCACCCCGCAATCATTGAAGACGCAGAATCCGGCGGCGCCATCGCGCACTGCATGGTGCAGCCCGGCGATGGGCACGAAGGCCCGGCTCACCTCACCTGCAAGGATGGCGTCCGCCGCATCCAGCGTCGCGCCCACCACGCGTGCGGCGGCCTCGAACACACCCCGATACGCCGGCGTATCGGCCAGGTCCAGCAGGCCCGCGCCGTCCTGGGAGCGCGCGCGCACGAATTCCACGTAGCGGGGAGTATGGAACCACAGCAGCTCGGCATCCTCGGCCTCGCGCGAGGCCCGCGTCAGGCACTGCGCTGGCAGGCCGCGGGCGCGGAATTCGGTCAGGAAGGCCCCGAGCCGATCGGGACCGAAGGGATGGCCATTGGGAAAACCGTAACGCCCGAGCGCCTCATCGGCGATTACGAGTACGCGCCCAGCGGTTGTCGGGGAGGCGTTCACGGTTGCCCGAAGACTAGCACGAGTGCAGCGGCTTGCATTGCGCGCGGTTGCGGGCGTCTGGGCGGCGCCGCGGGATTCGCGGATAATCACGCGATGGCCCAATACATCTACACCATGAATCGCGTCTCGAAGGTCGTGCCGCCGAAGCGCGTCATCCTCCGCGACATCTCGCTTTCCTTCTTCCCCGGCGCCAAGATCGGCGTGCTCGGCCTCAATGGCTCGGGTAAATCCACCCTGCTGCGCATCATGGCCGGCATCGACACCAACATCGATGGCGAGGCGCGCGCGCAGACCGGCATCCGCGTCGGCTACCTGCCGCAGGAGCCCCAGCTGGATGAGCAGCACACAGTGCGACAGGCCGTGATGCAGGGCCTGGGCCCCGCGTTCCGGCAGCTGGCGCGCTACAACGAGATCAGCGAGCTGTTTGCCGAACCCATGTCCGACGAGCAGATGAACGCACTGCTCGAGGAGCAGGCGAAGCTGCAGGATGCCATCGACGCCGCCAGCGGCTGGGAAGTGGACCGCCAGCTCGATATCGCCGCTGACGCGCTGCGGCTGCCGGAGTGGGACGCCTTGATCGGCAAGCTCTCCGGTGGCGAGAAGCGCCGCGTTGCGCTGTGCCAGCTGCTGCTGTCGGCGCCGGACATGCTGCTGCTGGACGAACCCACCAACCACCTGGACGCCGAATCAGTGGCGTGGCTGGAGCGTTACCTCGAGGAATATCCCAGTACCGTCATCGCGGTCACGCATGACCGTTACTTCCTCGACAACGTTGCCGAGTGGATTCTCGAACTGGATCGTGGCCATGGCATTCCGTGGCAGGGCAACTATTCCTCGTGGCTGGAGCAGAAGGAAGCCCGCCTGCAGCAGGAAGAGCGCCAGCAGGAAGGCCTGAAGAAGATGATCGAGAAGGAACTCGAGTGGGTGCGCACCAACCCGAAGGCACGCCAGGCCAAGAGCAAGGCGCGCCTGGCGCGCTTCGAGGAGCTGACCTCGCAGGAATTCCAGAAGCGCAACGAGACCAACGAGATCTACATTCCGCCCGGCGAACGGCTGGGTGATCTGGTGGTCGAGACAAAGAACCTCAGCAAGGGCTTCGGCGACCGGCTGCTGATCGACAACCTGAGTTTCAGCCTGCCGAAGGGCGGCATCGTCGGCATCATCGGTCCGAACGGCGCCGGCAAGACCACGCTGTTCCGCATGCTCACCGGGCAGGAGAAGCCGGACAGCGGCGAGATCCGCACCGGCCCCAGCGTGAAGCTGTCGTATGTGGATCAATCCCGCCAGGCGCTGAATGACAAGAACAGCGTATGGCAGGAGATCTCCGGCGGCCTCGAACTCATCAAGGTGGGCAACTACGAGACCTCCTCGCGCGGCTATGTCGGCCGCTTCAATTTCAAGGGCACGCAGCAGCAGCAGCTGATCGGCGAGCTGTCGGGCGGGGAGCGCAACCGCGTGCACCTGGCCAAGGTATTGAAGAGTGGCGGCAACGTGCTGCTGCTGGACGAACCCACCAATGACCTGGATATCGAAACCCTGCGCGCGCTGGAAGAGGCGCTGCTGTCGTTTCCCGGCTGCGCGGTGGTCATCTCCCACGACCGCTGGTTCCTTGATCGCATCGCAACCCACATCCTGGCCTTCGAGGGCGGTTCGCAGGTGGTGCTCTTCGAAGGCAACTACCAGGAATATGCAGCGGATTACGAGCGGCGCCATGGCGAAGGCGCCAGCCAGCCGCACCGCGTGCAATACAAGAAGCTGACGCGCTGAGCCGCTGGTGAACGGGCCAGCGCAGGACGCCCCCGGCGCCTGGAGCCCGTTCCGGCACCCCGCCTTTGCGTGGCTCTGGACGGCGGCGCTGCTGTCCAACACCGGCAGCTGGATGCACGACGTGGCGGCGGGCTGGCTGATGACCACGCTGGCGCCAACCCCGGCGATGGTGGCCCTGGTGCAGGCAGCAACCACGCTGCCGGTGTTCCTGCTGGCGCTGCCCGCCGGGGCGCTGGCGGATCGCATGGACAAGCGGCGCCTGCTGATACTGGTTCAGGGCATGTCGCTGTTGCTCGCGGCGACGCTCGGCCTGCTGGTGCTGGCTGGTGCCGCCAGTGCCGTGGTGCTGCTGGCCATCACCTTTGGTCTCGGCGTGGGCGTCGCCATCACCTCGCCCACCTGGCAAGCCGTCCTGCCGCAGCTGGTGCCACGCAACGAACTGGCGCCGGCGGTGGCCCTGCATGCTGTAGGCATGAACCTGAGCCGCGCCATCGGGCCGGCGCTGGGCGGGCTGCTGATCGTCATGGCCGGAATTGCCTGGCCGTTTTTCGTCAACGCGCTGAGCTTCCTCGCCATCATCGCGGCGTTGTGGCAGTGGCGTCCCGTGCTTCCGCCCCCCTCTGCCGCACCAGCCGTGCGCGAAAGCCTGTATGCCTCGATGCGCGCGGGCCTGCAGCATGCCGCCGGCAACCGCCTGCTGCGCAACACCCTGCTGCGCTCGGCAGCGTTCTATGTGTTCGGCAGTGCGTACTGGGCGCTGCTGCCACTGGTGGCGCGCCGGCATCTGGGTGGCGACGCCCGCCTGTTCGGCGTGCTGGTCGGCTGCATCGGCGTCGGGGCGGTCAGCGGCGCCCTGCTGCTGCCGCGCTGGCGCCACCGGCTGGGCCTGCAGGGCACGCTGATCGCCGGGACGCTGGGCACGGCGCTGGCCCTGGCCGGCTATGCGCTGGTGCGGCTGCCGCTGCTGGGCCTGCTCACCAGCCTGCTGGCCGGCGCCTCCTGGATCGCGGCGCTGTCCTCGCTGAACGTGGCCGCACAGATGGCGGTGCCCAACTGGGTGCGGGCGCGGGGCATGGCGCTGTACACCGCCGTCTTCTACGGATGCCTGGCGCTGGGCAGCCTGCTGTGGGGGCAGCTGGCCACGCACCTGGAGCTGGCGCCGGCGCTGCTGCTGGCTGCCGCTGGTGCCCTCGCAGCGCTGGCCTTGTCATGGCGATTGCCAATTCAGGGGCCTGCCGCTGCCTCGGGGTGATTGTTGCGCTGCGCTATTTCACTCCTGAATATTTCAGGTATAAAATACTTGCATGCCCCTAGCCCAACTCTCCCGCGTCGAGGCCAACATCCGCGGACTGTCACGCCGCGTGCCGGCCCTGCCCGCCAACGAGGCGCTGCTGTTGCGTGCCGTCATTATCCTGGGCCGCGACATCAACGCGCTGCTGGAACGCGGGCTGAGACCCTCCGGGCTGTCGGAGACTGAATTCCGCCTGCTGATGGCGCTGTTCTCGCACGGCGGCAATGCCGTAGCCGGCGAGGTGTGCGCAGCGCTGGCGCAGAGTCCGGCCAATCTCACCCGCATCAGCGATTCGCTGGTGGAGCGCGACTACATCTCGCGCCATCCCGACACCGAGGACCGGCGACGCATGATGCTCACGCTGCAGCCCGCCGGCGAGCAGCTGCTGCACTCGCTGCTGCCCGCCATCGGTGCCGATATCGGCGCGGCCTTCACCCAGTTCAGCACGCACGACAAGCAGCAGTTGCTGGCTCATCTGAAGCTGCTCATGGGCGGCATCGACGCACTGAGCCCGGGCGCATGAGCTACCCACGTCGCCCGATCCTGCAGGTGGTATCGCTGGCATTGCTGGCGCTGGCCACTGGGGGCTGCGCGGCCCTGCATCCACCCGCCAAGGCCACGGCACCGCTGCGTGAGCAAGCCCCCGTGGTGGCAAGCGGTGTGGCGGGCGACTGGCCCGACGCCGAGTGGTGGCGCAGCTATGGCGATCCGACGCTCGACACGCTCATCACCACCGCCATTGGCCAGGCGCCCGGCATTGCCGGCGCCGATGCACGCATCCGCGCCGCCGAAGAAGAAGTGCGCGTGGCCGGTGCGGCGCTGGGCCTCACTGTCAGCGCCCAGGCGCAGTACGTGCGGCAGCGCCTCAGCGACAACGGCCTGTTCCCGCCCAGCCTGCTGGGCTTCCACTGGTATGACCAGTCCGACATCGGCATCGCCGTGCGTTACCAGTTCGACTGGTGGGGCAAGCAGCGCGCCACCATGGAAGGCGCCATCGATCGCTCGCGCTCGCGCGGCGCCGAACGCCAGGCCGCAACACTGGCGCTGGCCGCGGCCGTCAGCGAGAGCTACTTCGGCTGGCAGGCAGACAGCGCCCGCATCGCCCTGCAGGAGCAGGCCATAGCTTTGCAGCAACGACTGCTTGGCATTGCCGAGGCGCGTTCACGGGCACAGCTCGACACGACCGATGCGGCACTGGAAGCCCAGCGCCAGCTGGCGGCACAGCGCGAGCAGCTGGAATCACTGCGGGGCGCGCTGCAGCTGCAGGTGGTGAACCTGGCGGGCATCCTGGGGGTCACGGCAGACCAGCTGCCCCCACTGGTCGCACGACCCCTGCCGCGTCCCACTGCCGGCCTGCCGGCCGATGTTGGCACGAACCTGCTGGCCCGGCGGCCCGACATCATCGCCAGCCGCTGGCGTGTCGAAGCCGCCCTGCGCGACACCGATGTGCAGCGCGCGAGCTTCTATCCCGATGTCTCGCTGCGTGCACTGGTGGGACTGTCCAGCATCGACGTCGGCCGGCTGCTGCGCAGCGATTCACGCGCCCCGCTGTTCGGCGCGGCCATCGACCTGCCGCTGTTTGATGCCGGCCTGCGCCGCGCCCGCCATCGCGCGGCCCAGGCCAGCCTCGACCTGGCCATCGCGGAATACGATGACAGCGTCGTCAATGGCGCGCGCGAAGCTGGCGCCGCCGCCGCACGCATCACCCAGGCAGCGCACCAGCGGGCCGAGCGCGAACAGCAGCTCACCGCAGTGAGCGCCATCAGCGCGGCCGCCACTGCCCGGCTTGCCGGTGAGCTGACGCATGCCGGTCCGGTGCTCACCGCGAACCTCGACGAACTCGCACAGCGGGACGCACTGGTCCAGGTGGATCTGGCCGCCCTGCTGGCCGATGTGCAACTGAAACAGGCGCTGGCCGGATCCACCACGCCATTGCCAAGCTACGGGAATAGAAGTCATGAGTGATGCCACTGTTGCTGATGCGCAGGCCCCGAACGGCAAGCGCCGCCGCGTGATGCTGATCATCGCCGCGGTGGTGCTGCTGCTGGGCGGCGCCTTCTTCCTGCTGCAGGTGCTGGTGCTGTCCAAGCGCGAGAAGACGGACGACGCCTATGTGGTGGGCAACCAGGTGCGCGTCTCCGCACAGGTCACCGGCACCGTGGTGGACGTGTTCGCCCGCAACACCTCGCGCGTGGCCGCAGGCCAGCCGCTATTGAAGCTCGATGACACGGACGCCAAACAGGCGGTGGAGCGCGCCAGCGCACAGCTGGCACAGGTCGTGCGGCAGGTGCGGGCCCAGCAGGCCCAGTCGGTGCAGTACGACTCCGGCATCGTGGAACGCGAGTTGCAGCTCAAGCGTGCCGAAGAGGATCTGGCGCGCCGTGAACCGCTGCTGGCGGGCCAGGCCGTCGCCGGCGAAGAAGTGCGGCACGCTCGCGAAGCCGTGCTGCTGGCGCGCGCCACGCTGGCGCAGACCCGCCAGCAGTCGCTCGCCGCGCGCGCCCTGGTGGCGGACGTGCCTCTGGCGAAGAACCCGGCGGTGCTGGCGGCCAGCGCCGCCTACAAGGAGGCCTGGCTGGCCCTGCACCGCACCACCATAGTTGCGCCCACCGGCGGCTATGTCGCGCAGCGCAGTGTGCAGCTGGGTCAGCGCATCGCCCCCGGCGAGCCGCTGCTCACCATCATCCCGTTGTCCGATGTATGGCTCGAAGCCAACTTCAAGGAAAGCCAGCTGCGCCACCTGCGCATCGGCCAGCCGGCCGAGATCGTTTCCGATGTGTATGGCGGCGACGTGGTGTTTCATGGACGTGTGATCGGGCTGTCGGCCGGCACCGGCGCGGCCTTCTCTCTGCTGCCGCCACAGAATGCATCGGGCAACTGGATCAAGGTGGTGCAGCGCGTGCCGGTGAAGGTTGCGCTCGACCCGCAGGAACTGGCCGAGCATCCGCTGCGCGTGGGTCTGTCCACCACCACTCGCGTGGATACCCGCGATCGCAGCGGGCCGGTGCTCGCCGCGGAGGCGGTGTCGGACGTGCACGAGTCGACGACTTCCTATACGCAGGACCTGGTCATCGCCGAGCAGGAGTCGATGGCCATCATCAGGGCCAACAGCGGCTGAAGCCGCCCGCGACGCCACTCCATGGCCGGAAGTCCCACTGAAGCACTGCCGCCCGGCGAGCACCTGCCCCTGCGCGGTGCGGCGCTGGCCATGCTGACCTTCGCGGTCGGCGTGTCGAGCTTCATGGAAATCCTCGACATGACCATCGTCAACGTGTCGATCCCGTCGATCGCGGGCAGCATGGGCGTGTCACCGTCGGAGGGCACCTGGTCGATCAGCTCCTACCTGCTGGCGGCTGCCGTAGTACAGCCGCTGGCCGGCCGCATCAGCCAGCGGTTCGGCGAAGTGCGCACCTTCGTGATTTCCAACCTGCTGTTCATCGCCTTCAGCGCGCTGTGCGGCATGGCCACCAGCATGCCGATGCTGATCGTGGCGCGACTGATGCAGGGCCTGGTGTCGGGGCCGATGATGTCCGTGGCGCAGGCCATCCTGCTGCGCAACTACCCCGTGCACCTGCGGGGCCTGGCGATGGGCCTGTGGGCGATGGTGGTGATCGTCGCGCCGGTGGTGGGTCCGGTGCTGGGCGGCTGGATCACCGACAACTACAGCTGGCCCTGGCTGTTCTTCATCAACGTGCCCGTCGGCCTGCTGTCCGCCGGCATCAGCTGGACCCTGCTGCGCAAGCGCGAGACGCTGCGCGTGAAGGTGCCCATCGACGCCATCGGCCTGGCATTGCTGGTGATCGGCGTGGGCGCGCTGCAGTTCATGCTGGACAACGGCAACGAGAAGGACTGGTTCGCTTCCGGCGAGATCATCACCGCCGCCGTCATCGGCGTGGTGGCGCTGACCTTCCTGGTTCCGTGGGAGCTGATGGACCGGCACCCCATCGTCGACCTGACCCTGTTCAAGCGACGCAATTTCCGCGTCGGCACCATTGCCGTGGCCATCGCCTATTTCTCGTTCACCGGCGTCAACATCATCTTCCCGCTGTGGCTGCAGACCGCGCTGGGTTACACCAGTACCTGGGCCGGCTTCGCCATGGCACCGATCGGCCTCGTGGCACTGGTGATGGCGCCACTGATCGGGCGCAACCTGCACCGTATCAACCTGCGCCTCGCGCCCTCCATCGCCTTCGTGGTGCTGGCCTTCGCGCTCATGTGGCTGTCGACGCAGAACGACCAGCTGTCATTCGGCCAGACGGCCATGCCGCGCTTCATCATGGGCTTCGGCATCGCGCTGTTCTTCCTGCCGCTGAACCAGATCATCATGTCTGGCCTGGCGCCATCCGAGATCGCCTCGGCGGCGGGGCTGTCCAACTTCGTGCGTACCTTCGCCGGCAGCGTCTCCACCGCGGTATGCGTGTTCATGTGGAACGACCGCACCGAGCGCCACTATGCCCATCTCACCGAGCACATCACGCAGGATTCCCCGGCCTGGAACGCCTACCAGTCGCAGCTCGCGCAGTCCGGCATCCACGGGGACGCGGCCATGGCCGCCACTTCGCAGGTGCTGAATACGCAGGCGCTGACCATGGGTGCCAACGACATCTTCATGCTGCTGGCCGGACTGTTCGTCATATTGATCCCGATCGTCTGGTTTGCCCGCCCGCCCTTCCGCGCCGTGGGCACCGGGGGCGGGCACTAGACCAGACCGGCAATCCAGGGCAGCTTGCCGCTGTCGGGAAAAACCTGGCGATCCAGATATTCCGGGCCTACGCCCAGGTGATCGCGCAGCAGCGACTTGATCACGGCGCGCAGGTCCAGCGTCGGCGCAAGGTCACGCCCCTGGTACAGCTGCGGCGCGGCGAGCCCAGGCCAATCGGCGAGCACACGACCGCGTACCGCGCCGCCCACCAGGAACGCGGCGGCGCCGGTGCCGTGGTCGGTGCCGTTGGTGCCGTTGACGGCCACAGTCCGGCCGAACTCAGTCGCCACCAGCACCGTGGTGTGCGCCCATGCGGCGCCCAGCTCCATCTGCAAGGTGCGCAGCGCGTTATCCAGTGCACCCAGGCGAGCTGCGAGCGCGCCCTGCTCGCGGCCCTGGTTGGCATGCGTGTCCCAGCCCGTGGTTTCCATGACTGCAATGCGCGGCCCCCCCGCACTCAGCAGGAATCCGGCTGCGGTCTTCGCCGCCTTTGCCAGCTGCGAGCCGCTGCCCGGACCCGCCATGCCTTCCATGGACCCGGCGAGCTGTTGCGCCGCCCTGGCATCGGCTAGGCGCCGCGACAACAAGGCATCGCCGGCATACAGATCAGCCAGGCGCAGCAGCGTGTCGTCCTCCAGTTGCCGCTGGCGGCCGGGTGACCAGGAGGCCACTTCGATGGCGCCGCGCATCACCATGGGCACGCCTGCGCCCAGCGCCACGCCCGGCTGCGCGGGCGCCGTGCCGCCCGTGCCCCGCGGCAAGCCGGCCAGTGCCCGGTTCAGCCAGCCGGACTGCGCGGCGTGGGGCCGCGCGAAACCAGTCTCGAGCACATCCTGCGCATCGAAATGCGAACGTTCGCGGTACGGCGTGGCCACGGCATGCAGCAACGTGAGCCGTCGCTGCTGCCACTGCTCGCCGAGAAACTGCAAAGCAGGATGCAGCGCGAACAGGTCGTCCAGCTGCAGCAGCGTGCCGGCACCGTCCAGCGACAGCGCGCCGCGCAGCCGGGCGTAATCCGGATCGCCTATGGGCGGCGCGGCAGCCAGCCCATCGAGCGCACCGCGCAGCAGCACCAGCACGAAGCGCTGCTCGCCGCTGGCTGGCGCGGCGAAACTCAGGCGCGAGGCAAATATGCCAGGCAACGCCAGGGCCGCAGCGCCGAGCGCCCCGTCACGCAGCAGCATGCGGCGGGTAATGGATGCACTCATGACCTCAACCTCCCGCCGCTAACGGCGCATGAACTCAGGCATTCCCAGAAACAGGGTCAGGGCCTGGGCGCCATCCTGCGCGCGCGCCACGGCCTGCCTTGAGCCTTGCGAACAGACCGCACCCAGACACTCGTCCGCCAGCTGCAGCGCATTGCGCTGCGACCCGAGCCGCTGCGCAGCGGACTGTGCCCATTCGAGCCGCTTCATCAATGCGGCGGAGCCGTCCCAGTCCGCGCTTCGATCCGGCCATCCCGCCGGTGAGCGCGGCTGGAAAGTGCGCTGGCCCAGCTCCTCGAAAATGCGCAGGTCGCGCGCGGTTGCGCCAACAGGCAGCTGCAACGCACGCCACGCCGAATGGATGTAATCGGCCGGTGTCTTGAACTTGGCCAGCGGTTGCCGCCAGCCCTCTGGCGCGCCAACCAGCGCGCGATACACCGCCGGGAGGTCACCCTGCGTGTGCAGGAAGGTGGTGGCCAGCCGGTCCACCAGTGCCGGTGGCGGCTCATCAGCAACGAAATGCCTGGCCAGCTTGGCAGCCAGATGGCGGGCGGTGGCTGGATGCAGAGCCAGGTCGCGCAGCGCCGCCTCGCCCTGGGCAAGTCCAGCCGCGGCGTAGCGCTTGCCGAGCAGTACCTGCGCATCCGGCTCATGCAGCGCCGCGCGGAACTGGAAGCGTCCGGGCTCGCCACCAGCCTCGCGGCCCCCGGCACTGCCTACCGACCAGCCCGAGACGATCATCGCCAGCGCGCGTACATCCTGCTGCCCATAGGCGCCGCCGACACCCAGCGTGTGCAGCTCCAGGATCTCGCGACCCAGGTTCTCGTTCAGCCCGACCTCACGGCCGCGGCGCGCCGCGGACCGCGCGGTAACGGAATTCGGCCCCGCGGAACGCTGGTTGTCCAGGTACAGCAGCATGGCCGGGTGCTGTTCCACCGCGCGCAGCATGTCGGCGAAGTTGCCGAGCACATGCGGGCGGATGGCTTCGCGCTCCAGTGCGCCGGCGATGCCGAGCACAGCCAGCTTGTCGATGGACACGGCGAAGTGATTGCCCCAGAACTGCACCAGCCTTTCGACGAAGCTGCGCTCGGCGGCGACGGCCTGCCGGAACCGGGCCAGCGCCTCGGCCACGTAGGCGGGTTGATAGACCTCGCGCAGCGCCGGTGCGGCCTTGAGCGCAGGCGGCTGCCCGTCCAGGCGCGCGGCGTTGGAGGCCGCCCGGCGCGCCGCCGCCGCGTTGATGATCTCGGCAGAGTGAGGCAGCTGCTCGGTGATCAGCGGTGCAGCGCCGGCAAGTTGCGCCAGCAGCGCTTCGCGGGCACCGCTGCCCATGGCGCGGATCTCGCCCGGCCGGGCGCCCAGCCCGAACCTGTTGGCCGCCACCGCGGCATCGGTTTCATGCATCCGGCACCTCGCGCTCCGCGTGGAGCAAACCTGTCCGTAATGCCTGACAACGCGCGGGGCCGCGATGCGTTGACGTGCCGCGCCGAACGCGCGGTATCAGCCCTCGCCAGCCAGCCGTTTCTGCAGGTTCTCGCGCGCCTGCTGCACGTACTTCTTGCAGGCACTGTCGTCCTTCAGCTTGTCCGCATCGGCGCCGGCCTGCGCGAGCCGCGCAAGCCCGCCCGAAGCTTCGGGATGAGGCGTCAGCAGCAACTCGCACTTGGCGTTTTCCAGGCGCGTGAAACTGTCTTCGAATCCCTTCACCACTTCTGGATGATCCTTGAAGCGGTACTTGCCTGCGCCGACCGCGCTGAGGCTGTCCGCATACACCACTGCCAGGCAGCGGTTGCCCTCGCAGGCGTCCCAGGTCCAGCTCGAACCACCCGGTGCGTGGGCCGGTGTTGCCAGTACGCGCAGTCGCAGCGAGCCAATACCCAGCAGCTGGTCATCCACCACCACCCAGGCCTTCTCCACCTTGGCGATGGCCGGCATCTTGCCGGCGGCCTGCGGGTCGGCCTTGGCCACCTTGCCGGTTCGCAGCACATCCACCGCATCGCGCAGTGCGTACACCGGCGCGCCGGTGAGCCGCTGCAGCTCTGCCACGCCGCCGACGTGATCGTAGTGCGCATGCGAGATGACGATGCCCTTCACCTCGGAAAGCTCGAAGCCCAGCGCCTTGATGTTCGCGGCGACCTGCTGCGCAGCGTCGGCAGTGCCCACGTCCACCAGCACATGGCCATATTCGGAAGTGATGAGCACCGCCGAGATGCCGGCGGTGCCCACGTAATAGGTATTGCCGTAGATGCGGAACGGCTTCTCGGCCTGATTCCACTCGGCCGGTACCGCGGCCTGGGCGGGCAGCGCCATGGTGCCCAGAACCATTACTGCAAAGATCGCCGCTGTGACGCTCACCGCCACACGCCTGATGCCAATCATCCCTGGACCCCCGAAGTTCACCGTATTGACTGGCGGATCAGTTTACCCAAACGCGCGCGTTGCGGAAGATGCGCATCCAGCCACTGAATTCGCCGACGACCGGGGGGTGCCATGAATTTTGCGTAATCCGGAATGAACGCTCCGGATGCGGCATGGTCAACAGCACGCGGCCATCCACGCTGGTCACTGCTGCGATACCCAGCGGCGAACCGTTGGGGTTGGCGGGATAATGCGTGGCGACGCCGCCGGTGTTGTTCACATAGCGCAAGGCGATCTGCCGTTGCGCCAGCAGCGCAGCCTGCTGGGATTCCGCCGCGAACTCCGCGCGACCTTCGCCATGCGCCACGGCTATCGGCAGGCGCGAGCCAGCCATGCCCGCCAGCAGCAAGGACGGGGAATCGAGAATCTCCACCAGGCTGAAGCGGCCTTCGAACTGCTCCCCGCGATTGCGCACGAAACGCGGCCAGTGCGCCGCGCCGGGCACCAGTGACTTCAGCGCCGCCATCATCTGGCAGCCATTGCACACACCCAGCGTGAAGGTGTCGGTGCGCTCGAAGTAGCGCGCGAACTCGGCGCGCGTGCGCTCATGGAACAGGATGGATTTGGCCCAGCCCTCGCCCGCTCCCAGCACATCGCCATAGGAAAAACCGCCGCAGGCCACCAGGCCACGGAATTCGGTCAGGCGCCGCCGTCCACCGAGCAGGTCGCTCATGTGCACGTCATGTGGTTCGAAGCCAGCCAGATCCAGCACTGCGGCCATTTCCACCTGGCTGTTGACGCCCTGCTCGCGCAACACCGCCACCCGTGGCCGCGCGCCCACGTTCAGGTACGGCGCGGCGATGTCTTGCTGCGCGTCGAAGGTCAGCGCAACCTGCAGCCCCGGATCGCCGGCATCCAGCTGCGCGGCGAATTCCTCGCGCGCGCAGTCGGGTTCATCGCGCAGCAGCCGCATGCGGTGGGACGTCTCGCTCCAGGCGCGGCGCGCTGCCAGCCAGTCGAGTTGCAGCTGTTCGCCTTCTCCGGTGAAGGACAGATGCAATGTGCTGACGGGTGCGCCGATGTCATGCACGGCGCCGCCGAGCCCGGCCGCGGCGAACTGCGCCCGCGCTGCGTCCACATCGCTTGCCAGCACCTGGATGACCGCTCCGGCCTCCTCGGCAAACAGGCGTGCCGCGAAGCCGGCTGCACCGGCCGGCAGCTGCACTTCAATGCCGCAATGCCCGGCAAATGCCATCTCGGCGAGCGTGGCCATTACGCCGCCATCGGAGACATCGTGATAGGCCAGCACGTGACCACGACCGCGCAGCGCCTGCAAGGCGGTGGCAAAACCGCGCAGCAGTTGCGGCGTATCAAGGTCCGGCGCCACATCGCCCAGCTCGGCATGCACCTGCGCCAGGATGGAAGCGCCGAGACGGCTCTGACCGCGGCCCAGATCGATCCACAGCAGGCGGCTGGCGCCAGCATGCATCTGCAGCTGCGGCGTGAGCGTGCGCCGCACGTCACCGACCGGCGCGAACGCGGACACGATCAGCGACACGGGCGCAACGACGGATTTCTGCCCTGCCGCATCGCTCCACACCGTCTTCATCGACAGTGAATCCTTGCCGACAGGTATCGCGATGCCGAGCGCCGGACACAGCTCCATGCCCACGGCATGCACGGCGTCATAGAGCGCCGCATCCTCCCCGGGCTCCCCGCATGCGGCCATCCAGTTTGCCGACAGGCGGATGTCGGACAACTGCGCGACGTCCGCAGCCAGGATGTTGGTGATGGATTCCGTGACCGCCATGCGGGCCGCAGCCGCTGCATTCAGCAAGGCCAGCGGCGTGCGCTCTCCCATCGCCATCGCTTCGCCCCGGTGACCGAAGTAGTCGCTGCTGGTGACGGCGACGTCGGACACCGGGACCTGCCAGGGCCCGACCATCTGGTCGCGGCTGATCTGACCGCCAACGCTGCGGTCGCCGATGGTGATCAGGAAGGTCTTGTCGGCGACCGCCGGATGCGCCAGCACCCGCAGCGCGGCCTGTTGCAGGTCGAGCCCGCGCGTGGAAAAAGGTTGCCGCCCGGTATGAGCATGCCGCACATCGCGCTGCATGCGCGGCAGCTTGCCCAGCAGCACTTCGATGGGAATGTCGACCGGACGGTTGCCGAACTGCGGATCGCTGACCACCAGCAGGCCGTCGTCGGTGATGCGGCCGATGACGGCATAGGGGCAACGCTCGCGCTGCGCAATCTGCTCGAAGCGCTGCAACCCCGGCTCGGACACCGCCAGCACATAGCGTTCCTGCGCCTCGTTGCACCAGATCTCCAGGGGCGACATGCCAGGCTCGGCGTTGGGTACGGCGCGCAGGTCGATGCGCGCACCCCGCTGGCTGTGGGCCACTGCCTCGGGCACCGCATTCGACAGGCCACCAGCGCCCACGTCGTGCACCAGATGGATGGGATTGGCCGCACCCAGTGCCCAGCAGCCGTCAATCACTTCCTGGGCGCGGCGCTGGATCTCCGGATTGCCGCGCTGGACCGATGCGAAATCCAGGTCGGCCGAAGACCGGCCGCTGTCCATCGACGAGGCCGCGCCGCCTCCCAGCCCGATCAGCATGGCCGGTCCACCCAGCACCACCAGATGCGCACCCACGGGTACGTCGCCCTTGTTCACATGGGGCCTGCGCACATTGCCCATGCCACCGGCGATCATGATGGGCTTGTGGTAACCGCGTGCCTTGCTGCCGTCCACCGGCTGCTCGAAAACACGGAAGTAACCGGCAATGCACGGCCGCCCGAATTCATTGTTGAACGCGGCGGCGCCCAGCGGACCTTCCAGCATCACATCCAGGCTGCTCACGATGCGGCCGGGCTTGCCCAGCGTGTGCTCCCAGGGCTGCACGAAGCCAGGAATGCGCAGGTTCGAAACCGAGTAACCGACCAGCCCGGCCTTGGGCTTGGCGCCAGTTCCGGTCGCGCCCTCATCGCGGATTTCACCGCCCGAACCAGTGGCGGCACCCGGAAATGGCGAGATGGCTGTCGGATGATTATGCGTCTCGACCTTCATCAGGATGTCGATGGGCTCGGCGTGCCGGCCATACACGCCGCTGTCTGGATCGGCGAAATAGCGCTCGCCTTCCGAGCCGGCCATCACGGCGGCATTGTCACGGTAGGCCGAGAGCACGCCTGCCGGCGCCAGCGCATGCGTGTTGCGGATCATGGCGAACAGGGATTTCGCCTGTGGTATGCCATCCACGGTGAAATCGGCATTGAAGATCTTGTGTCTGCAATGCTCGGAATTGGCCTGCGCGAACATCATCAGCTCGACATCGGTGGGGTCGCGGCCCAGGCGCTCGAAGCTGTCATGCAGATAGGCGATTTCATCGACCGACAGCGCGAGCCCGAGATCGGCATTGGCGCGCGTCAGTGCGGGCAGCGAGCGCGGCACGCTGGTGAGCGCGCGCGGCGCGCTGGCCGCGAACAACGGCGTGAAGTCATCGCCCGGCGCGAAAACCGCCTCGGTCATGCGGTCATGCAGCAGCGCTCCGATCTCTACCAGCTGCGTGGCATCCAGCAGCGCAGACGCTTCGAGGTGAAAACTCGCGCCGCGCTCTACACGCCGCAGCCACTGGAGGCCGCACACCTGCGCGATGTCGGTGGCCTTGCTGGACCACGGTGAAATCGTGCCTGGGCGCGGCAGCACCAGGAGGCACTGACCGGGCGGCACATCCGGCGTGTAGTGCGGCCCGTAGGTCAGCAGTGCCGCCAACCGCCCGCGGCCTGCGGCATCCGGCTCGCGGGTGCAGTCGACCAGGTGCACGAAGCGGCTGCGGATGCCACGCAGGCCAGGCGCCAGGGCCCGGGCCTGCGCCAGCAGCTTCGCGAGCCGGAATTCACTGTGGGCGGGGCCGCCCGGCCATTGCAGTATCACGTCAGGATTTGCGTCCGCCGTCGCCGGACGGCGGCACATAGAGCGGCGATGGGAAGGCCGTCACATTACCCTCGAACTCGGTGATCTTGCTGGCGCCACGTTTGCTGACTTCATCGATGCGCAGCACCGAATGCATGGGCAGGAAGCTGCGCTTCACGCCGGCGAATTCGTCCTTGATGCGCTCTTCGGCCGGGTCGAGCACCACGCTGCTGCGCTCGCCAAACACCAGCTCCTCGATTTCGACGAAACCCAGCATCGAGCCGTGGGCGACCTTGCGGGCATAGACCTCGTAAACCTTGCCCTGATTCACGAACTGAACCCTGAAAATGTGATGTGATGCCATAGCTACTTCGGGGTACGCCCGGCGGCGCGGACGCGTCCCCTATTATAGTTCAGGACGGTCACTCAAGGTTCCGGCGCCCATGGCTTTGCGCCTAGAAATCATCAGTCAGCAACGCGAACAGCTCGGCTCCCGGGCCAGCATCCTGCTGGGCGCTTCCGGGGGCAGCATCGGCCGTGCGCTCGACAATGACTGGTCCCTGCCCGACCCCCAGCGCTACCTGTCTGGGCACCACGCCCGCATCCTGCTGCGCCAGGGATCCTATTTCCTCGAAGACACCAGCACCAATGGCGTCTACGTGAATGATTCGTCGACGCCACAGGGCCGCCGCGGACTGCACGCGCTGCAGCCCGGCGATGTGCTGCGCATGGGCGATTACCGGGTGCTGGTGCATATCGATGACGACGCGCCACCGGTGCCGCAGCCCGTGCCCGGCCCAGGAACCAACACACTGGCGCAACTGGGCGTGACCCCAGGCACGAACACGCTGGCGCAGATGGCGGTCGACAATGTGGTGCCGCTGCGTGCAATGGCGGCCCAGGATCTGGGCGCGTCACTGAACATCGAGGCGCTGATCCCGCCGGATGCGACTGGCCCCATGGCCAAGCTGCAGGCTGCGGGGCTGCGTGGCACGGCGTCGGCGCCGCATCCCAGCGAACACCGTCT
Organism: Steroidobacteraceae bacterium; assembly: GCA_040508085.1. GTDB lineage: Bacteria > Pseudomonadota > Gammaproteobacteria > Steroidobacterales > Steroidobacteraceae > ZC4RG30. The sequence goes on along the minus strand of JBEVNO010000077.1, from coordinate 4,251 downwards.
CACGCGCCTGCGCGCCGCGGCGCGGGCCCGGCTGGAAGGCAATGCCACGCCGCTGGTCGATGTGCGCAATGGCATGGAAGCATTCTGCCGCGGTGCCGGCCTCGACCCGGCACAGGTGCCCATGGGCAGCGAAGCCGCCAGCCTGCACCTGGCGGGCCGCCTGCTGCGCGAGGCCTTGATCGGCCTGAAGGAGATCCTGCGGGCGCAGCAGCTGTTCCGCGATCGCCATGGCATCGCGAGCCAGGCCGCAGAAGGCCGCTCGCCACTGGACGCGACCAGCGACGAATTCCTGCTGGAACTGCTGAACGGCCATGAAAAGCGCCGCCTCGACGCGGTGATGCAGCTGCGTGGCCGCTTCGAGGAGGCCGGCGCCGATGCCAGCGCGATGGACCCTGCCCTGCGGGGTGCATTCGCCCAGTTCATGGCGCATCTGGCGCCGGGCAAGATGGAAGCGGGCACGGGTCCGGCGGCCGCCGCGGCCAGCTGGGCACGCTACAAGGAAATCTATGGCACGCTGCTGCAGGGCACGGGCGAACAGATGCCGCATCTGTTCCTGGAAGCCCTCGCCCAGGCCTATGCCAACGCGCGCAGACAGGAGAAAGACTGAAACCATGATGCGGACCATGCTGCAGGCCAAGCTGCACCGCGTGCGGGTCACCGAAGCGGATCTGGAATATGAAGGCTCGTGCGGCATCGACCGCAACCTGCTGGATGCTTCGGGCATCCTGCCGAACCAGTACATCGAGCTGTACAACATCAACAACGGCGAGCGCTTCACCACCTACGTGATCGAAGCGGCCCGCGGCACAGGCACCATTTCATTGAATGGCGCAGCGGCGCGCAAGGCGATGCTGGGTGACCTGCTGATCATCTGCGCGTATTCGCAGTACAGCGAAGCGGAGCTGGCCACCTGGCAGCCCGTGGTGGTGCTGGTCGACGAACGCAACCAGCCACGCCGTCTCTAGGCGGCGGCGACCTTCAGCTGCTTTGACAGCCGGCCCAGCACCTCGATCATGCGGCCGATGTCCTCATCGCTGTGTGCCGCTGACAGACTGATGCGCACGATGTTGAGGCCGGCAGGCGTCGAGGGCGGCACCATCAGATTGGTGTAAATGCCTTCCTCGAGCAGGCCCTGCCACAGCTCGATGGCCTGGTCGCGCTCGCTGAATACCAGCGCCGTGACCGGACCTGGATCCTTCGAACCCACGCGGTAACCCAGCTGGTTCATGGCCTGGTAGAAGCGATGGATGTGCCGCCACAGCCGCTCGCGCAAATCGTCCCCCGCCAGCAGCCGCTCCAGCGCCGCCTGCGTGGCAGCGATGACCGGCGGCGGGGGCGAGGCCGTGAAGATATAGGGCCGGCTCGCCAGTCGCAGCAGTTCGAACTGCGCATGGCGGCTCACGCAGAACCCACCCACGCCGCCCAGGCTCTTGGAGAAGGTGCCGACAATGAAATCGACGCGGTCCAGGAGATCGAGTTCGGCACAGATGCCAAGGCCGCGGGGGCCGAACATGCCGAATGAATGCGCCTCATCAACGATGATCATGGCGCCGTGGCGCTCTGTGACCTCGACGAATTCTTTCAACGGGGCGCGGTCGCCCAGCACGCTGTACAGGCTTTCGACCACCACCAGCGTGCGCTTGGCGTCTTCACCCAGGCGCTCCAGGCGACGCGCCAGGTTTTCCGGATCGTTGTGCCGGAAGCGGATGGTGGTGGCATTGCTCAGCTTGCAGGCGTCATGGATGCTGGCGTGGCCGTCGGCGTCCACCAGCAGGTATTCGCCCTGCCCGGCCAGCGCCGAGATGGCGCCGAGATTGGCCTGGTAGCCGGTGGAGAAGACTATGGCGGCCGGCCAGCCGAAAGCTGCGGCGAAACTGCGCTCCAGCAGCCGGTGACCGGCGTAGTTGCCGCTGGCCATGCGCGAGCCGGTGGTGCCGGTGCCCAGCGTCTGGATGGCCTTGATCGCCGCGGCACGGGTTTCCGGCGCGTAGGTGAGGCCGAGATAATTGTTGGTGCCGGCCAGCAGCACCTGCCGGCCATTGATGGTGGCGGATGTGGCGTTCTGCACATCGTCCATCGGCGTGGCCACCGAAGCCACCGGCCCGCGCGCCGCCAGGGCATCGCGCAGCTGCGCGAGCGGCGCAAACTTCTCGAACAGGCTCATGCCTCGCCCATCACCTTGCGCACGCAATCACACAGCTGGTCGAGCGTATGGGCTTCGGCGATGGCGGCAACGGGAATGGAGATATCGAGGTGGTCCTCGATCTCCATGATCATGTCCATCACCTGCGCGGAGTCGAGCCCGAGCTCGCTGGCCAGGTGCGTGCCACCGTTCACCACACCGATGTCAGGTGCCGCCAGCTTCAATGCATCGCGGACCACTGCCTCGACCCTGTCCTGAACCGGCGCGGGCATCAGCTTCAGGCTGCAACCGGCCGACGGCCGCCGTCGCTCACCAGGAAACGGCGATGCGAGGCTTCGCGGATCTTCTCTTCATTGTGGCGTTCGAGGAATTCCTTGCGCGTCACGCTGCGCGACAGCTTGCCGGAAGAGGTGCGCGGCAGCGTATGCGGCGGGACCAGCTCGATCAGGCAGCGGATGCCGAACTCCGCCGATATGGCTTCATGCAGTCGATCCGCAAGTTCCGACTGCTGCTTTGGATCTGTCTCGCGGCACTGCACGACCAGCACCGCGACTTCCGTGCTGTCACTGCCCTGCACCGAAAAGGCGGAGGCATCCGTGGGCCGGACTTCCGGCTGCTGCTCGGCAAGGCTCTCGAGATCCTGCGGCCAGATGTTGCGGCCGTTGATGATCAGCAGATCCTTGGCGCGGCCGGTGAGATACAGCTGGCCATCAACGCGGTAGCCCAGGTCGCCGGTGTTCAGCCAGCCATCCGCGGACAGCACTTCGGCGGAGGTGTCGGGCGAATTGTAATAACCCTGCATGACGCTCGGGCTGCGCAGGAAAATACGGCCCACGCGGCGTTCGGACAGCACGCGACCATAATCATCGCGTACCTCGACCTCGAAGCCCGGCAGTGGTTCGCCGCAATTGACGAAACCTTTGCGGCGGCTGGGCGAGCCCTCGGTGAACGGCAGCGCCTCGCCGGTTTCCGACAGATGTTCGCCGTCGATGTAATCAAGGCGGGTGCCGCTGCCCACGGTGGCGAAGCTCACTGCCAGCGCCACTTCGGCCATGCCATAGCAGGGAAGGAATGCCTTGCGGCTGAAGCCGGCCGGCGCCAGCGCCTGCGCAAAGGCATCCAGCCACTCTTCGTGGATCATCTCGGCACCCACCCCAGCGACCCGCCAGGCGGAGAGGTCGAGCGAGGCGGTATCTTTCTCGGTGATGCGGCGCGCGGCCAGTGCGTAGCCGAACGGCGGACTGAACGAGATGGTCGCGCGGTTCTGCGACATCAATTTCAGCCACAGGCGCGGACGCATCGCGAATTCGCGCGAACCCATGAAATCGCAGGAGCGCTGGGTGGCCATGCAGCCCAGCACAATGCCCACCAGACCCATGTCGTGGTAGTACGGCAGCCACGAGAAGAAGCGGTCTTCCTGTGTCAGGCGGAAGCCGTGGTTGAAGATCGCCTCGAGGTTATGCATCACCGAGGCCTGGGTGATCATCGTGCCGCGCGGGAACCGCGTGCTGCCCGAGGTGTACTGCAGGTAGGCGAGCTCTTCGGAGGTTGGCGGCGCGGGCAGCTCACCACGGTCTTCCAGCGCCTCGAAGGCATCCAGGGTGCCGGTGATCTGCACCGGCAGGCCGGCCGCGGCCTCCCGCAGCAGCTCGATGAACTCGGCCGGCGCGAATGCCGCAGCCGCCTTGCAGTCGAGCACCATCTGGCGCAGGTGCCGCACATAGGCATCGTGCCCGCCCAGGTGGATGGCCGCAGGCAGCGGCACGGGCACCAGCGCCGCGTACTGGCAGGCATAGAACATCACCATGAAATCGGGATGGGTGTGGGCCACCAGCGCGACGCGCGCGCCCCTGCCCAGGCTCTGCAGGCGGCGCGCCAGGGCGCGCGCCTTCTCACGGAGCTCGCGGTAGGGAAGGACTGTGGTCAGTTCGCCACGGCCATTGTAGTAATTGAAGCCCGACAGACCGCCGGCGGCATAGTCCAGCGCCTCCGTCAGCGTTGCGAATTCCGCACGACGAAGCTCTGTGCCGCTGGCCGTCGGTGTCGGCAAGTTCTGTAAAACCAAGTTACCGTCCAAGATTCGACGCCAGCGCGGCTCTCCAACCTCT
>JBEVNO010000095.1:0-39078 GCA_040508085.1 Steroidobacteraceae bacterium | reverse complement strand
TCCGGACTCAGCCCAGCGTGAAGCCGGCCGCCAGCGCGTCCAGCACCACCCGTACCGCGGGCACCATGCCGCGCCGCGACGGGAACACGGCATGCGCAATGCCCTGCGGCAGCCGGTGATCCGGTAGCACTGGCACCAGCCGGCCGGCAGCCAGCTCCTCGCGCACGATCATCTCGGGCAGCAGCGCGATGCCGAGCCCATCCAGCGCCGCCTGCAGCAGCAGCGGGAAATCATCCACCATCAGCCGCGGCACATGCCGGTGCACCACCGGCTCGCCATGCGGCCCGGTGAGCTCCCAGCTGTAGCGCTCGCCCGCATACACCTGCGACAACGTGGGCAGGCCGGCGAGGTCCGTGATGGAACGCGGCAGCGGCTGGCGCGCGAACAGCGCCGGCGCGCCCACCAGGATCACTTCGGCGCTGCCCAGCTGCCGCACCACCAGGTCTGAATCCAGCAACGGCGGCGTGCGCACGCGCAGCGCGATGTCGAACCCCTCCTCGATCACGTTCACGCGCCGGTTGGTGGCCTCCACCTGCACCCGCACCTCCGGGTACTGCACCATCAGCGTGGTGAGCACGCCGGCCACCGGCATGCGCAGCATCTGCACTGGACAGCTCAGCCGCACCAGGCCGCGCGGGGCGGAGCGCGTCTGCTCGACGGAATCCCAGGCTGCATCGGCCTCGGTGACCAGCGCCTGGCAGTGGCGATAGAACCCCCGCCCGGTTTCGGTCGGCGCGATGCGCCGCGTGCTGCGGTTCAGCAGCCGCACCCCCAGTTCCTTTTCGAGCGCGGCGACGCGCCGGGACAGCAGCGAGGTCTGCAGCCCCAGCTCGCGCGCCGCCCCCGAGAAGCTGCCGGCGCTGACCACCTTGGCGAACAGGTACATGTCGTCCAGCTTGCGCATTGTTCTAATAATAGAACGATCCTTTGTCGCGGAGCCGATTTATCCCATCAATGTACCCGCGTACGGTTACTCCACCCTCTAAGGAGAACCCTCATGAACCTGCTCCACCTCGATTCCAGCGCCCTCGGCGATTTTTCCGCCTCCCGCGAACTGACCCGCGAACTGGCCGAACGGCTGCGTGCCGGGCACCCGGGCGCGAAGTACCGCTATCGCGATCTGGCCGCCGCACCGCCCGCCCATGTCACCGGCACCCTGCTGGGCGCGCTGCGCTCGCAGCAACCCGCCGCAGCCGAGCTGGAGCCCGAGCTGAACCTCACCGACGAGCTGCTGCGTGAATTCCTGGCCGCCGATGTCGTGGTGGTGGGCGCACCCATGTACAACTTCTCCATTCCTTCCACGCTGAAGGCCTGGATCGACCGCGTGGCGCAGGCCGGCAAGACCTTCCGCTACACCGCCAATGGCCCCGAGGGCCTGGCCGGCGGCAAGCGCGTGATCATCGTCTCCACGCGCGGCAGCATGATGGCCGGCACGCCGCATGAAGCGGCGATGGATCACCAGGAGGCCTACCTGCGCACGGTGTTTGGGTTCTTCGGCATCACCGACATCGAGGTGCTGCGCGCCGAAGGCATCGGCCTAGGTCCTGAAGCACGCAGTGAGGCCCTGGCGCGCGCGCATCAGCAGGTGCCGCGGATCGCCGCACGTGGCACGGAACAGCGCGGGGTGGCACTGGCTGGCTGAAGCACCGCCACTGCAATCCGGCCCACAAACGAAAAACGCCGCATTACGCGGCGTTTTTTTCATCTGGCCAGGACTGCCTGGCCGGGCAACCTGTGCCGCGCTAATTCGCGGCGGCGCGCTTTTCCTTCTTCGGCCCGGGGACCACGCCACCCTTCTGCTTCGAGAAATACTTCGCCAGTTCCTTGATGTCTTCGGGCTTCAGCTGGCTGGCGAACGGCGCCATGATGCCGTTCTTGCGCGAACCATTGCGGTAGCTCTCCAGCGCATGCTCGATGTAATCCGCATGCTGGCCGGTGAGGGTGGGATAGATGCCCATGATGCCGACGCCCACGTTGCCATGGCAGGCGGCGCAGGTGGCTGCCGCAGCTGGCGGCTTGCCCACCGGCTGCACGGCGGGATCCGCCTTCACCGGTTCGCCGCCCAGGTAGGCGGCCACGTCTTCCATGTCCTGCTGCGACAGCGAGGTGGCGTGCGCATGCATGGTGGCGTGGCTGCGTTCGCCCTTGGCGTATTCCTGCAGCGCGGCCACGATGTATTCGGGATGCTGGCCGCGCAGCATGGGGACCGAGTACGTGGGGTACACGTTCTTGTAGGTTTCGATGCCATGGCAGCCCAGGCAGGTATAGCCCAGCTGCTTGCCGCGGGCTGGGTCTCCCGCTGCCGCGGCAGGCATAGCGCACACCAGACCCATCGCGGCAACTGCCAGCGCGGGAGCCAAAGCCTTCAACAGGGAACGCACGGACATCCGAAAACCTCAGGAATCAAGCGCCTGTGCGGCGCAAAACAGCCCGGAATTTTACGGTTCCGGCAGCCAGAATGCCACCGGAGGTGGAAGTGATGATCGCTCTGATCCAGCGCGTGGGCCCGGCCCGCGTCGAGATTGCCGGCAGCACGGTGGCCGCCATAGAGGGCGGCCTGCTGGCGCTGGTGGGCATCGAGGCGGCCGATGGGGAGGCCAGCGGCGGGCGCCTGCTGGAGCGCGTGCTCGCCTACCGGGTGTTCCCGGATCGCGCCGGACGCATGAACCGCTCGCTGCGCGACACCGGCGGCGGCCTGCTGCTGGTACCCCAGTTCACCCTCGCGGCCGACACCTCCAGCGGCAACCGCCCGGGCTTCTCCACCGCTGCCGCACCGGCCGTGGCCGAGCCCTTGTTCGCCTGGCTGGTGGCGCGGGCCCGCACGCTGCATCCACGGGTTGAAACCGGGGTATTTGGCGCCCATATGCAGGTATATCTGCTCAATGACGGCCCTGTTACGTTCAATCTGCGGGTGGCGCCGCAGGCCGCGGAAATGAACTTTTAAGGGTCGGCGACCCTCCCATGTCTTATGATTGCAGACCCCTTTAGTACGGGGACTTACGGAGTACTTCGATGGGTTCACTTAGCATCTGGCACTGGCTGATCGTCCTCGGCATCGTCATCCTGGTGTTCGGCACCAAGAAGCTGAGCTCCATGGGCAGCGACGTCGGCTCGGCCATCAAGAACTTCAAGAAGGCCATGAACGACGGCGAGAAGGAAGGCGAGCAGGTCGCGAAGCAGATCAAGCAATCGGTCAGCGGCGACGCGGAGTTCCCCGAGAACAAGCCGACGTCCACCACGACCGGCAGCAACGACCGCGCAGCCTGAGCGCGGCCGCCCCCTTCACTCCCTGACAGCCTCCCACCGCGATGTTTGAAGTCGGCTTCATGGAGCTGGCGCTGATCTTTGTTGTCGCGCTGGTTGTGCTCGGCCCGACGCGGCTGCCCGGCCTGGTGCGGCAGGTGGGCCGCTGGATCGGCAAGGCGCGCGCCGTGGCGCGCGATTTCCAGCGTCAGCTGGAACAGGAAGCCAACCTCGAGGAACTGAACAAGTTCACCGAGCGCACGCGCCAGCAAGCCAGCCAGACAACCCCGCCCCCGCCGCCGGAATTCACCGGCGCACCGCCGGCTGATGATCCTTCGATCCACATCGAGCCGGATCCGCCCGCGGCCGACAGCGCCTATCCCTACGGCACGCCGTCACCGGCGCCGGCCACACCGGAGCCATCGACGCCGGTGTCGAGCGAGCCGCAGCCGGGCGATGACACCTACTCGCATGCCCATGCAACGGGTGGCGCGGCCCCCGGCGCCGCAGAAACCCCGGTCAAGCAAGTCTGATGGCCGACGACAACCTCGGCGAAGGCACGCTGGTCTCGCACCTGCTGGAACTGCGCAACCGGCTGGTGAAAGCGGTGCTGGCCATCTTCATTGTGTTCATCCCGGCCGCGGTGTTCCGCAACACCATCTTCGACATCCTGGCCAAGCCGCTGATCGACCAGCTGCCCGAAGGCAGCTCGCTGATCTCCACCGGCATCACCTCGCCCTTCCTCACGCCCTTCAAGCTGGCATTCTTCTTCTCCATATTCGCGGCCATGCCGGTGGTGCTGTACCAGATCTGGGCCTTCGTGGCGCCGGGCCTGTACCGCAAGGAAAAACGCTTCGCGGTGCCGCTGCTGGCATCGGCCATCGTGCTGTTCTACGTGGGCACGCTGTTCGCCTACAAATTCGTGTTCCCGATGGCCTTCCACTTCTTCACCAACAGCGGCCCGTCCGCCGTGAAGCAGATGCCGGACATCGGCAATTACCTCGACTTCGCGCTGATGACCTTCCTGGCCTTCGGCGTGGCTTTCGAGATTCCCGTGGTGGTGGTGCTGCTGACGCTGACCGGGCTGGTGAAGGTGGCGCAGCTGTCGGCGGCGCGCGGCTATGTGGTGATCGGCATCTTCGTTGCTGCCGCCGTGCTGACCCCGCCCGACCCGCTGTCGCAGGTGCTGATGGCCATCCCCATGTGGCTGCTGTACGAGGGCGGCGTGATCATGGCCCGCATCATGACCCGCAGCAGCGCGGCGCCGCAGGCAGACCCCGACAGCAGCGTCTGAGCGTAAACTCAAGGTTATGGCGCAACCCCCTGCCCGCAACCTGTTTCCCGGCCAGCCCGCAGGCTTCACCACGCTGTTCTTCACCGAGCTGTGGGAGCGGTTCAGCTACTACGGCATGCGCGCCATCCTGGTGCTGTTCCTGGTGGGCGAAGTGGCCGGCGGCGGGCTGGGCCTGGATGACGCCACCGCCACTGCCATCTATGGTCTGTACACCGCCGGCGTCTACATCATGTCGATGCCCGGTGGCTGGGTAGCGGACCGTCTCATCGGCGCGCAACGCGCCGTGCTGTGGGGCGGCGCGGGCATCGCCATCGGCCATGTGCTGCTGGCGATCGCAGGCTGGGGCGATTACTCACGGCTGTTCCTGCTGGGCCTGGCCGTGATCGTGCTCGGCACGGGCCTGCTCAAGCCCAATGTCAGCGCGCTGGTCGGTCAGCTGCATGATGTGCATCGCACGCAAGGCGGCGCCCGCGATGCCGGCTTCACCTGGTTCTACTTCGGCATCAACATTGGTGCCGCCGCCGGCCCGCTGGTGGTGGCGTGGCTGGCGCAGCAGTTCGGCTGGCACATCGGCTTCCTGGCAGCGGCTGTGGGCATGGTCGCGGGCCTCCTCTATTACATGCGCACGCGCGCCGTGCTGGGCGAGGTGGGCCGCGCGCCGCATGTGGCCGCCGGCGTGGCGAGCGAGCGCAGCTGGCGGCTGTTCCAGATCGTGCTGGCGGGCGTCGCGCTGCTGGTGGCGCTGTTCTTCTTCGGCGTGCTGGCGCCCTCGCCCATCGCGCTGCGCACCCATGCGATGACGGTGATGGTGGCGCTGGTCGCCGCCTATTTCCTCTACCTGCTGCTGTTCGCCGGCCTCGACACCGCCGAGAAGAAGGGCATCGTGGTGCTGATCGTTCTGGTCGCCGCCAGCACGCTGTTCTGGGCGGGTTATGAACAGGCCGGCTCGTCGCTGACGCTGTTCGCCGAGCGGCATACCAACCGCATGATGGGCGGCATGGAATATCCGGCCGGCTGGTTCCAGACCGTGCCCGGGGTATTCGTGCTGGTGTTCGCGCCGCTGCTGGCGGCGCTGTGGACAGCACTGGCGCGGCGCGGCCGCGACCTGAACGTCATCGTGAAGTTCGCGCTGGGCCTGGCCGGCATGGGCCTGGGCTTCCTGGTGATGGTGGGCGCGGCGGGCGTGATCAGCCACAGCCTGATGGGTGCCACCGGTGGTGCCGGCGCCATCTGGCTGATCACCACCTACCTGCTGCACACGCTGGGCGAACTGTGCCTGTCGCCGGTGGGCATGAGTGCCACCACGCAGCTGGCGCCGAAGCGTTTCGCGGGCCAGGCCATGGGCCTGTGGTTCACCAGCCTCGCCATGGGCAACCTGCTGGCCAGCCAGCTGGCCGGTGATGTCAGCGGCGCCGATGGCCGCGGCCTCGGCATCTACTTCTTCCAGATGTTCGAATACGGCGCCGGTGGCGCACTGCTGCTGCTCGCACTGTCGCCCTGGCTCAAGCGCTGGGCAAAGCCCCGGCCGTGACGCCAGGGCAGCAACACCAGCGGATGCTGGTGCTGTGCCTCGCCGCCGTCTATCTCATCTGGGGTACCAGCTACCTCGCCACCCGCGTGGGTGTGCTGCACCTGCCGCCGCTGCTGTTCGGCGGCGTGCGCTTTGTCATCTCCGGCGTGCTGCTGATGAGCGTGGCGCTGTGGCGCGGCTTCCGCCCGGCGCAGCTCAGCGGGCAATGGCGCCATCTGCTGGTGATGTCCATGCTGGGCATCGCCATCAGCAACGGGCTGCAGATCTGGGCCATGCAATGGGTGCCCTCGCACACCGGCGCGTTGCTGAATGCCTCCTGTGCGCTGTGGATCGTGCTGTTCGGCCTCACCGGCCGGCGCGCGCATCATCCGGGCGCGCGTGCGGTGACCGGCATTGTGGTGGGCTTCATCGGCACCGCGCTGCTGATCTGGCCCGCGGCCGGAGGCGCGGTGACCGCCACGCCCATCGGGCCGCAGCTGATGATCCTCGCCGCCTGCGTGGTGTGGTCGCTGGGCACCATCTACATGCGCAACCACACCGTGGACATCGACCTGTTCGCGCTGGTGGGCATCCAGATGCTGTTCGGCGGCTTGTGGCTGGCGCTGGCCGGGCTCGCCCATGGCGATGCGGGGGCCTGGCATTGGTCATGGCCCGGGGCCGCGGCGCTCGCTTACCTCGTGATCGCCAGCAGCTGCTTCGCGTACGTCGCCTTCGCCTGGCTGGCGAGGCACGCTACGCCGGCGCAGACCGGCACCTACAGCTATGTGAACCCCGCCATCGCGGCGGTGATGGGTTATCTGGTGCTGGATGAACAGATGGCCGCGCTGCAGGTGATCGGCGCGGCGGTGATCCTGGCCGGCGTGCTGATGATCAACTGGCCCGGCCGCGCCGCTGGTCCCGCACGATAGCCGAGCCCAGCAGCCCGATCAGGCTGACGATGATCGAAGCCAGGATGGCGGCGCCAAAGCCGTCGATGCCGAAGCCCGGCACCAGCCAGGCCACCAGCGCCAGCACGGCGCCATTGATGACCAGCAGGAACAGGCCCAGCGACAGCAGCGTGGCCGGCAAGGTCAGCAGGATCAGCACCGGCTTCACGATGGCGTTGGCGATACCCAGCAGCACCGCCGACAGCACCAGCGTCATGGTGCCGTTGATATGGATGCCGCTGACCAGCAGCGTCGCGACCCACAGCCCCAATGCAGCAAAGACGGCACGTACTACAAAACCCATCACGGTGTCTCCTGCGCGGATTGCGCCATGCGCTCGCGCTGTTCGCAAAGATTCTTCAGCCGCGCCAGCATGCGCTCGGAACTCTGCCGCAGCCGCGCGAAGTGGGGCGTCCACTCTGGCAGATCCGGCACGCCGGAGCACAGCATGCGCACCACGGTGCTGCCGTCCTCGATATCCAGCAGCACGTCATCCACCACCGCGCCATCGAACACCGGCAGCTGCGGCGGGGTGAGATAGATCAGCCGCAGGCGCCGCGGCGGGTCGAAGACGTCGATCACCGCATCGCGCTGCAGGCCGGGGGCCACTGTGGCGGACATGCTGCCGCCCTTCTGTGGCTTGATCTTCGCATCCGCGCCCATCCACAGCGGCAGCAGCGCCGGGCTGCTGAGCACTGTCCACACGCGCGCCGGCTGCGCGGCGATGTCGATGCGGTGGGCGAAGCCGCGGGTCTTGAGCACGGCCATGGCTACGGCGCCACGCGGCGGCGCTTGAACAGCATCGAGAGGAACGGCACCAGCGACACCAGCACGATGCCGATCGTGACGAACCCGAAGTTGTCGCGGATCAGCGGGATGTTGCCGAAGAAGTAGCCGCACCAGATGAACAGGCTCACCCAGGCGATGGCGCCGACGAAGTTGTAGGCCTGGAAGCGCCCGTAGTGCATGCGGCCCATGCCGGCGATGAAGGGCGCGAAGGTGCGGATGATGGGTGCGAAGCGCGACAGCACCACGGTGAGGGCGCCATGCTTCTCGAACCAGCCCTCGGTCTGGCGCAGGTACTCGACCTTGATGAGGCGATAGCGGCCGCTGAAGGCATGCGCGCCAATGGCGCGGCCGATCGAATAGTTGGTGGTGTTGCCGAGCACGGCGGCGGCGATCAGCAGCAGCGTCAGCCACCACGGCGACAGCGTGCCGCTGGTGTCGATGGCCGACAGCGCGCCGGCGGCGAACAGCAGCGAATCACCCGGCAGGATGGGCGTGACCACGAAGCCGGTCTCGGCGAACACCACCATGAACAGGATGGCGTAGATCCAGATGTCGTAGCGCGCCAGCAGCTCGACCAGGTGCCGATCCAGGTGCAGGATGAAGTCGATCAGGAAGTGCAGCAGTTCCAAGCGGCCCTCGGCAGGCGGGTCGGCGGGCGGGACGAGCGTGGAGTCTAGCCCGCGGCCTTGTGCTGATACAGCGCTGCTTCGCTGTGATCGTAACCTTCGAGCACCCTGCGCATGCGCAGTTCGATGTCCTCGGCAGTCTCTTCGATGCTGATGCCCTGCTCGCGCAGCTCCCGCTGCAGCTGCTCCTGGAGCTCGGCGGCAATGGTGTCGTCTTCGGCGCCGAGCACGATTTCCTCGTGCGGGGCCCCGCCCGCACGCGCCAGCAGCGCATAGGTGGGCAGGTCGCGCAGTGCTTCGGCGAGCGGCGCCGGCCGCGAGATGGCAAAGCCCTGGCCATAGTCCACGCCGAGGCTCGCCACGCGCAGGCGGATCTCCTCGGTTTCGACGTATTCGGCGACCGTCACCAGCTGCATCGAGCGCGCCAGCTGCGCAATGGCCTGCACCATGGATTCGGCGCGCGGATCCTTCAGCACATCGCGCACGAAGCTGCCGTCGATCTTCAGCATGTCGATGGGCAGCGCCCGCAGGTAGGCCAGCGATGACAGGCCGGTGCCGAAATCATCCAGCGCGATGCTGCAGCCCAGCTCGCGCAGGCGCTTCATCATCGTCTCGGCCCGCGACAGGTTGGCCACGGCGGCGCTTTCGGTGAGCTCGAAGCACAGCACCTTGGGGTTGATGCCGCTGGCGCGGATCAGCGGAATGAGGAATTCGACGAACAGGTCATCCACCAGCGACTGGCCGGAGATGTTGATGGTGAACACCACCGGCACGTCGGCCAGCAGGTCCGCATGCGGCTGCAGCAGCCGCAGTGCTTCCTGCACCACCCAGCGGTCGATCTCCGGCATCAGCTGGTAGCGGATGGCCGCCGACAGGAAACGCGCCGGGCCCACCGACTCGCCGTTGTCGTCGATCATGCGCAGCAGCAGCTCGTAATGCGGCTTGGTGGCGCCATTGCCGGGCAGTGGCGCGATCAGCTGCGCATCCAGGCGCACGCGGCCTTCCACCAGCGCCGCGCGCAGCGTGGGCGCAATGTTGATGTCCTCGTAGCGGCGCATGATCGACAGGTCGCTGACCTGGTAAAGCTCCACGCGGTTGCGGCCGCGATCCTTGGCGGCCTTGCAGGCGGTTTCGGTGACGGCCAGCGCATGCGCCAGATCCGCGTGCGGGTCGTTCACGGCGGCAACGCCGATACTGATGGAAGCCTGGAAGCTGGAATCCGCCGCGCCGCCCAGGTGCATCACCGTGAGCTTCTCCACGCCGGCGCGCAGCGCCTCCGCGAAATGGCCGGCATCCTCATCATTGGTGGGCAGCAGGATGGCGAAGCGGTCGCCGGACATGCGCGCGGCCAGCGCGCCCGGCACCATGCGCGAGCGGATCAGCTCGCCGAGCTTGGCGATCAGCCGGTCGCCCAGCGGCATGCCGTAGTTGTCGTTGATGGCATGCATGCGGTCGGCGTCGAGGTACAGGCAGCTCCACGAGCCGCGGCGGCCATCGGCGCTGCGCTTGGACAGCAGCATGCGGGCGCGCTGTTCGAAGGCCTTGCGCGTCAGCACGCCCGACAGCACGTCGTAACTGGAATCGATGATGCCCGCAGCGCGGCGGGCCAGCAGGTCGGCCAGCATGCCGTCGCGGCCGCGGAAGGGCTTGATCTGCGCCGAGCGGAACATGGCCAGCACGCCTGCCACCTTGCCGGCCGGGTTGCGCAGCGTCGCCGCCAGCACGCGGAACGGCAGGTGGAAGCCGGGCAGGCTGTCGGGCTCGTTCAGCAGCACGGCTTCCTTGCGCAGCTGTGCCAGTGACAGCAGATGCCGATGCAGGCGCGCCAGCACGCTGGTATCCACCTGGCTGCCTTCGGCCTTCACCACGGTGACCAGGTTGCGCTCCGGCACCACCAGCGCCGTGAACTCGCAGCGCAGGTGATGATTCACCTTCTGCAGCAGCTCCTGCAGGCCATCGTCGGCCACTTCGCGATGTTCGGTTTCGGCGGTGGAGAGCAGCACCTGCAGGTCGGTGTCATCCACTTCACTCTGCGGCGGCGCCGGCAGTTGCGCGAGCCTGGCGCGCAGCACCAGCTCGCGGCGCAGTGTTTCCAGCACCGGTCGCAGCATGGCATGCGCATACGAGAAGCCGCGAGCATCGCTCTCGGCGCCGCGCCAGGTGAGCGCCAGCACGGCGATCACGGTGCCCGCGTCATCGCGCAGCCAGTAGAGATAGGCCGGCTCGTCGCGGCCGAGCAGCACGCGCTCACCGGCTTCGCTGCTGGTGTGCGCGGTGATCACCGAGGCGGCGACCAGCTTGGGGAACTCTTGCGAGACGCTTTCTTCAGTGCTGGTCCAGCGCAGTTCGCCATCTGGTTCGAAGATGGTCAGACCGGTGGCACGCGGCAGCAGCGCGGCAACGAGTTGCGCGTAGGGCGAGAAGTCGCAATGCAGTGTCGCGTCCCTGGACATGGGGCGGAGGATGACTTAACTGCAACGGGCTTTTGGCGACCCAGTTCGCGAAAACCGCGCCCCGCCGCGGGGCAGAACCAGAAAATCTAAGCCATTGCTCAGCTGGCGGGCGGTGCCTTGGAGCGGAACCAGCCGCGCGGATCCACCGGCTTGCCGGCGCGCCGGATCTCGAAATACACCCCCGCGCGCCGGCGGCCACCGGAGTCGCCGGCGGAGGCGATGGTCTCGCCCGCCTGTACCCGCGTGCCGACCGGGCGGAACAGCTGCTCATTGTGGCCATACAGGCTGAGGTAGCCATTGCCATGATCGAGGATGATCAGCAGGCCGCGGCCCGGCAACCAGTCCGAATACACCACCCGCCCCTCGTGCACGGCGCGCACATTGCTGCCGCGCTCGGCGTCGATCTCGATGCCATCGGAGCGCAGGCCCCCCGGGCGCAGGCCGCCGAAATCCACATCGATGCGCCCGGCCACGGGCCAGGCGAGCTTGCCGCGCAGCTGCGCGAAGGGCGCGTTGGGATCGAAGGGCACGGCTTCGGTGGCCCGCGACAGCTGCCGGAGCAGGGTGTCGAGCTGCTGCTGCTGCTTCTGCAGGCGCGCCAGCTGGGCGGCGCGGCTCTGGGATTCCTTCTCCAGCGAGGCCAGTACCTGGCCGCGTTGGCGCCGGGCGCTCTCCAGCTCCCCTACCTGGGCCTTCTGGCGCTGCTCAAGACGCGCAAGTTCGGCGTCTTCTGCGTCGATCCGGGCGGTAAGGTCGTCAATCGCGGCGATCGAGGCAGCTATATCGCCGATCTGCGCGGCGCGCAGCCGGCCAAAATAACCGTAATAGGTCAAATTGCGCGTAAATTCGGCGGGATTGCGCTGATTGAGCAGCATCTTGATGGGTTCGTTGCTTCCCATGAAATAGGCGGCGCGCACCTGCTTGGCCAGATCCTCCTCGGTGCGCCGCCGCTCGGCCTCGCGGGCCGTGCGGTCCGCCACCAGCTTGCGGCGCGCGGCATTGCGCTCGTCACGCTGTGAGCGCAGTTCGGTGAGCCCACCCCGCGCCCGCGCCACGGATTGTTCGGCCGAACGCAGATCCTTGTTGAGGCGGTTCTTCTCCACCGCGTCCTGCTGCACCTGGCGCTGCACGCGCTCGATGCGCTCGGTGACCGAGCGCAGGTCCGCCTCGGTGCGCTGGCGGTCCGGCGCCGCGGCAGCGGCCAGCGCCGCGAGCAGCGCAACGCATGGAACGGCGCAGGCAACCAGACGCTGCGGGGTAAAGAAAGCGCGGGACATTGCGCGCAAGTCTAGGGGATGCGGGCGCCGGGGCACATGCCCGCTATAATGCCCGCCCTTTGCTTCCGGCCTGCAGGCCGCATGGATTCCATGGAACGTCTGCTCGAATACGCGACCCGGCATCCCTTCCTCGTCAGCCTGGCCGTGGCGATGATGCTTGCCGTGCTGGCCTTCGAGTTGCGCGCGCGCCGGCTTTCCTATGCAGCGGTGCAGCCGCAGGAAGCCATCCAGCTGATGAACCAGGGCGCGCAGCTGTATGACCTGCGCGATGCCGCGGCCTATGCCGCCGGCCACATCAATGGCGCCAGGCACCTGGACGCCACCCAGCAGGGCAAGGCGGCCGAGGTGCTGAAGAAATTCAGGGAGCGCCTGCTGATTCTCTATTGTGAGGATGGCGTCGGCTCGACCGCGCTCACCCGCCAGCTGCACGCCGCGGGCTTCACCAAGGTATTCAACCTGCGTGGCGGCCTGGCGCACTGGCGCGCCGAGGGGCTGCCGCTTGCCCGGAGCTGACATGGATACACCCGCCGCCACTGTCCTCATGTACACCACGGGCTGGTGCCCCTACTGCATGCGCGCGCGCCAGCTGTTCGAGGGCAAGGGCGTGCCGTTCACCGAGATCGATATCGACCGCGTCGAAGGCGCCCGCGCCGAGATGCAGGCGCGCAGCGGCCGCACCTCGGTGCCGCAGATCTTTGTCGGCGACCGGCACCTCGGCGGCTACGACGATACGCGCGCGCTCGACGCCCGCGGTGAACTGGACCCGTTGCTCGCGGGCGCGCACTGAATTGTTTACTACGACGATTACGAAAGGACGATGCAATGGCCGATGAAACTCCCGCCGCCCAGGGCAATGGCGCCGACGCGCAGCAGCCGAACCTCGCCCTGCAGGGCGTCTACCTGAAGGATTGCTCGTACGAAGCTCCGCTGGGACCGCGCGCCGATGGCAACTGGCAGCCGCAGATCAGCCTGGACCTCGCCACCACCAGCACCCCCATCGACGGCGACCTGCGGGAAGTCGTGCTGACGGTCACCGTATCGGCCAAGCAGACCGACAAGACGCTGTTCCTGGTGGAAGTGAAGCAGGCCGGCGCCTTCCTGTTCCAGAACCTGAGCGAGGATGACGCCAAGCGCGCCATCGCCAGCATCGCCCCGGGCGTGCTGTTTCCGTATGCGCGGGCCGTGGTGTCCAACCTGGTTTCGCAGGGTGGCTTCCCGCAGCTGCTGCTGCCGCCGGTGAATTTCGATGCGCTGTACCTGAGCGCGCAGGCGCAGTCGGTGCAGGCCACGCCCCCGGTCGTGAACTGACAGCGCAGTGACCGCGCCGATCGCGGTACGCGGTAGCGGTTCATGGGGAGCTTCCCCATGAGCGCGCCCATTGCCGTGCTCGGAAGTGGTTCGTGGGGCACCGCACTCGCGATCCAGTTCGCCCGCGCGGGCAAGCCCACGCGGCTGTGGGGCCGCGATGCCGCGCAGCGCGCCCTCATGCGCAGCGCGCGCGTCAACCAGCGCTACCTGCCGGACGCGCCATTTCCCGCTCCGCTGCAGATCGCCGATTCCATCGAAGCGGCGCTGCTGGGCGTCGGCGATGTGGTGATCGCCGTCCCCAGCAATGCCTTCCGCGCCATGCTCGAGGAGCTGGCGCCGCGCATTTCCCATGAGGTGCGCGTGGCCTGGGCCACCAAGGGCTTCGAGCATCACAGTGGCCTGCTGCCCAACCAGGTGGCGCGCGAAGTGCTGGGAAATGGCTACACCATGGCGGTGCTGTCCGGCCCCACCTTCGCGAAGGAAGTGGGGCGCGGCCTGCCCACCGCGATGGTGGTGGCCTCGGGCGACGCGGCTTTTGCCATGCGCATCGCCGAGGATCTGGCGACCCCGGATTTCCGCACCTATGTATCCACGGACATCATTGGCGTGGAGATCGGCGGCGCGGTGAAGAACGTGATCGCGGTCGGCGCGGGCCTGTCGGACGGCCTGGGCTTCGGCGCCAACATGCGCGTGGCGCTGATCACCCGCGGCCTGGCCGAGATGATGCGGCTGGGCGTCGCACTGGGCGCGCGCGAACGCACCTTCATGGGCCTGGCCGGCCTCGGCGATCTGGTACTCACCTGCACCGACGACCAGTCGCGCAACCGCCGCTGCGGCCTGGCGCTGGCGCGGGGGCTTTCGGTGGACCAGGCCATGGCGGAAATCGGCCAGGTGGTCGAGGGTTACCACGCCGCGCGCGTGCTGCGCGAGGTGGCGCGCCGGCTGCAGCTGGATCTGCCGGTGTGCGAGAGCATCTGCCGCATCCTGTTCGATGGCGCCAGCGGCCGCGAGGTGGTGCGCGAACTGATGGCGCGGCCGCCGCAGGCGGAGTTCGACTAGCTAGCTGCAGCCGCCGAAACCGTTCTGGCGCCAGGCCTCGTACACCGTCACGGCCACGGCGTTGGAAAGATTCAGGCTGCGGTTGGACGGCCGCATGGGAATGCGCAGCCGCTCATGGGCAGGCAGCGCGGCGGCCACATGATCGGGCAGGCCGCTGGTCTCGCGGCCGAACAGGAAGCTGTCGCCCGGCAGGAAACTGGCCCCGTGCACAGTGCGCGCGCCGTCGGTCTCGATGACGAACAGGCGCGTCGCGCCGATGGCCTCAAGGCACGCCGCCATGTCCGCGTGCACCGAAACCCGCGCCAGGTCGTGGTAATCGAGCCCCGCCCGTTTCAGCTGCGGCTCCGCGAGATTGAACCCCAGGCGGCCTACAAGATGCAGATGGCACCCCGTATTGGCGCACAGGCGGATCGAATTGCCGGTGTTCGGGGGAATCTCCGGCTCGTACAGCAGCACATTGAACATGCGGGCGCGCATCTCTTGAGGGGCGTCTGGGGAAGAATTCGGAGATAATTGCACCATGAATGCGGCTCTGGAATTGCCTCCCGCCGCCAAAGGGGGCGCTGCGCCTGATTGGGCGCCGCCCCACCCCTCGCTGGCACTGGATTTCTGCGGCATGCATTTCGCCTCGCCGATCGTGCTGCTGGCCGGCTGCGTGGGTTATGGCGAGGAATACACCCGGGTGGCGGGCTTCTCCAATCGCGATGTGGGTGCGGTATGCCTGCAGGGCACCACGCTTGCGCCGCGGCTGGGGCATCGGCCGCATCGCCTCTGCGAAACACCCACCGGCTTGCTCAGCGCCGTCGGCCTGCAGAACCCGGGCGTCGATGTGGTGCTGGCGCAGATCCTGCCGCTGCTGGATTTCAGCGAGACGCGCTTCATCGCCAATGTCTGGGGCGCGACGCTGGCCGAATACGTCGAGCTCACCGCGCGTTTCGACGCATCGCCGGTGTCCGCCATCGAGCTGAATATTTCCAGCCCCGACATGCAGCAGTCCGAGGCCTACGGGCATGACCCGGAACTGGCCGCGCGCGTGGTCGCCGCCTGCCGCCGGGTGACCCGCAAGCCGCTGATCACCAAGCTGTCGCCGGACCAGGCCGACATCCGCATGGGCGCGCGGCTGTGCATCGAGGCCGGCAGCGACGCACTGGCGGTGATCAACGCCATGGCGGGCACGGCCAGCGACTCACAGGGCGGACCGGTGCTCGGCAATGGATACGGCGGGCTTTCCGGGCCGGCCATCAAGCCGGTTGCGCTGCTGAAGGTGGCGCAGGTCAGCGAGGTGGCGCGCCCGCATGGCGTGCCCATCATCGGCCAGGGCGGCATCGCCACGCCGGCGGATGCCATCGAGTTCCTGCTCGCCGGGGCCACCGCCATCGGCATCGGCACCGGGCTGTTCTACGATCCGCTGCTGTGCCCGAAGATCAATCGCGCGCTGGCCGCGCATCTGGCCGCCTGAATTCTTCTCTCCCTTATCCCTTCAACTTCAAGACTACCCATGTCCACTACAGAAACGATCAACTTCACCCGCGGCGTGCCTGCGAACGAATCCTTCCCCACTGACGAACTGGCAGCCTGCGCGCAGCGCGTGCTGCAGACGCAGGCCACCGCCATCCTGCAGTACGGCCCGGCCGCGGGCCTCACGGCATTGCGCGAATGGGTGGCGCAGTGGCAGCACGTGCCGCCGGAGCGCGTCCTCACCGGCAATGGCTCACTCGAGATCGTCGAGTTCCTGTGCATCGCGCTGCTGCAGCGTGGCGACTTCGTGCTGGTGGAAGCACCCAGCTACGACCGCGCCATCACGCTGTTCAAGCGCAATGGCGCCGAGGTGGAGGGCGTGCCGCTGGAGGCCGATGGCCCGAACATCGAGGCGCTGGAGAAGATCCTGCAACGCCGCGTGCCCAAGCTCTTCTACCTGATCCCGGATTTCCAGAACCCCTCCGGTGCCACCTGCTCGGCGGCCAAGCGCCGCCGCATCGTGGAACTGGCCGAGCAGTACAACTTCCTGCTGCTGGAAGATGCGCCCTACCGCATGCTGCGCTATCGCGGCACCGACGAACCCACGCTGTATTCGCTCGCACCGCATCGCGTGCTGCACATGAGCTCGTTCACCAAGCTGATCGCGCCGGGCGTGCGCACCGGCTTCATGCTGGGCGAGCCGGCCACGCTTGCGAAGATCGGCAAGGTGGCCGAAGACACCTACATCTCGCCCGGCTACTTCGCGCATGGCGTGACCGCGGAGTGGTGCCGTGATGGCCGGCTGGAGCGGCAGATCGAACGCCTGAAGGCGCTGTATGCACCGCGCCTGGACGCGACGCTTGCCGCCATCGACCAGCACATGCCCGATGCCACGGCCACGCGCCCGGACGGCGGCTTCTTCATCTCGGTGACGCTGCCGGCGGGCACCTCCACCACTGCCTTGCGCGCGGCGGCGGCGAAGCACAATCTGAACCTCGCCGATGGCCTGGCGTTCTTCCCGAACGGTGGCGGCGAACGCTTCCTGCGCCTGCCGTTCTGCGCGCTGACGCCGGCGCAGATCGACGAGGGCGTGCGCCGCGTGGCGCTGGCGGTGCGCGAGGTGCGCAGCTGATACGGGTCGGGGTCTAAAACAACAAGGGGGGTCACATGCTGAAGGGTAAACGTGCGGTGTGGGCGCTGCTGGCGCTCGCCCTGGTGTGTCTGGTGCCGGGCGAATTGCTGGCCGCGCAGGGCAGGCTTGAAAAGGTGCGCGTGCACAGCGCGGCGCTGGCCGGCAACCTGCAGGGCAACGATGCCGACAGGGATGTGTATGTGTACCTGCCGCCGGGCTATGCCCAGGGCAAGCGCCGCTATCCCGTGGTGTATTTCCTGCACGGCTATGCCGTCACGGCCGACATCTACGTCACCAGCGTGCTGAACATCCCCGCCGCGACCGATGCCGCCATCACGGCCGGTGGGCCTGAGGCCATCATCGTGATGCCTGATGCCTTCACGCGCTTCGGCGGCAGCTTCTATTCCAATTCGCCCACCATTGGCGACTGGGAGAGCTGGATCGCCAAGGATCTGGTGGGCTGGGTCGATGCGCACTACCGCACCATCGCGAAGCGTGAAGGCCGCGGGCTGTCGGGGCACTCGATGGGCGGCTACGGCACGCTGCGCATCGGCATGAAATATCCGGAGGTGTTCGGCGCGCTGTATGCCATGAGCTCGGCCATCCTGATGCAGCCGCCGGACGCGGCGGCCGTGAAGACACAACTGGGGCGCATGGCGGAGGGCATCAAGACCGAGGCGCGCAGCATGAGCAATGGCATGCAGGCGCAAGCTTCGGCCTGGGCACCGAACCCGCAGAACCCGCCGTATTTCTTCGACCTGCCTTTCGACGCCGACGGCAAGCCGGTGCCATTGGTGGGCGAGAAATGGCTGGCGAATTCACTGCTGCTGACGGTGGACCAGAACGTGCCGGCGCTGAAGAGCTTCCGCGCCATCGCCATGGATGTGGGCAACGAGGATGGTCTGGAGGCCACCAACACGCAGTTCTCGGCCGCCCTGAAGCGGCTGGGCGTGCCGCACGACTATGAAGTGTATGCGGGCACCCATGGCAACCGCGTGGGGGCACGCTTCACCGGCAACGTGCTGCCGTTCTTCGCGAAACACCTGGCTGCGAAATAGCGCCGCCGGGCCAGGCTGTCTGGCTAGCCGGTCTGGCCGGTCTGGCCTGGCAACAGCGGGGCCGCCGGTTGTTCCGCGGCGCGCTGTTCCATGATCAGCCGCTGCGTCGGGAAGGCAAACAGGATGCCGGCCGCGGCGAATTCGCGCACGATGCCGCGGTTGATCACATCGACCGTGGCGGCGTGGTTGACGCCGGCGGTGGTTGATACGTAATACAGCGGCTCGAACTCCATCGAGGTATTGCCCAGCGCGATCAGCGGGCACTGCACGTAACGCGTGCCGGGCTGGGCCTCGACGATCTTCCGCACGATGCCCGTGATCTGGTCCATCTTCTCCGGCTGGTTCTCGTAGGCCACCTGCAGCCGGAACAGCACGCGGGTCTCCTGCTTGCGCCCGTTGTTGCGCACCCGGCTCTTCAGGATGTCGGCATTGGAGATGATGACCTGCTCACCGGTGACGGCGCGCAGGTGCGTGCTCTTGATGCCGATGTGTTCCACCGTGCCCTCGATGCTGTCGATCTGCAGCGCATCGCCCACTTCGAAGGGGCGATCCAGTGCGATGGAGATGGAACCCAGCAGGTCGCCCAGCACAGTCTGCACCGCCAGTGCGATGGCAATGCCGCCGATGCCCATGCCGGCCACCAGCGCCGTGATGTTCACGCCGAGGTTGTCCAGTGCCAGCAGCGCGAACACCGCCCAGATGGCGAGCTGGCCGACGAACATCAGCACGCCCACCGCCGCGGAGGGCGCACTGTCTTCGCGGCCCTTGTTGTAATGCCGCTCCACGCCGAAACGCAGCGCCGCCACGGCCCACAGGCCAAGTTGCACGGCCACGCCCGCCACGATGATCGTGTCGAAAACGCGATCGACCTTCGGCGGCAGCGTCAGCCATTTCTCGGCCAGGTACAGGGCCAGCGACAGCACCACCAGCTGGCTGGTGGCATGCGTGAGCCGCGCCAGCAATTCCAGCGCCGGGTTGTGGGTGGCGCGCCAGCGCTGCTGCCGCGCCCGCACGCGGGCGCGCACGAAGGGCACGATGAGGAAGGTGCCGCCGAACACGAGAATGGCAATGAGCCAGTCGCGCAGGGAGTTGCCGAAGAACATCTGTTCGATCATGTGCAGCCAGCTTTGCATGGACGCCATCCTACCCGGCGGGTGCGCGGCCGGGCACGGGTCGCAGCGGCGCGACGGGCGTCGGCATCGACCTACCCGCGGGGCTATTCCGGGATGTCGTCCATCCCGAGCTCCTTGAGCTTGCGGGTCAGCGTGTTGCGGCCCCAGCCCAGCAACTTGGCGGCGGCCTGGCGATGACCCTGCGTGTGCTTCAGTGCCACGCGTATCAGCGTCTTCTCGAATTGCGGCAGGGCTTCATCCAGCAGCGGGCGGCCGCCGCTGACTGCGGCCTTGTCGGCCCAGCCCGCCAGGCTCGATACCCAGTCATCGGCTGGCGTCGCGGCCGGCCCCGCCGAGGTGACTTCCGGCGGCAGGTCGTCGATGTGCACTTCCGAACCCGGTGCCAGCACGGTGAGCCGGCGGCACAGGTTCACCAGCTCGCGCACGTTGCCGGGCCAGCCATAACGGGCCAGCACTTCGGCGGAATCCGTCGACAGTGTCTTGTTGTCGGTGCCCAGCTCCTTGGCGGCCACGCCCATGTAATGCGTGAGCAGCATGGGCACGTCTTCGCGGCGCGAGCGCAGTGGCGGCAGCTCGATGCGGATCACGTTGAGGCGATGGAACAGGTCTTCGCGGAACTGGCCGCGGGCCACACGTTCCTCGAGATTCTGGTGCGTGGCCGCGATGACGCGCACATCGACGCGGATCGGCGTCTGCCCGCCCACGCGGTAGAACTCGCCCTCGGCCAGCACGCGCAGCAGCCGCGTCTGCAATGGCAGGCTCATGTCACCGATCTCGTCCAGGAACAGCGTGCCGCCGTCGGCCTGCTCGAAGCGGCCGCGGCGCTGCGCATCGGCGCCGGTGAAGGATCCCTTCTCATGGCCGAAGAGTTCGGATTCCAGCAATTCGCCGGGAATGGCCGAGGTGTTCAGCGCGATGAAGGCCTTGTTGGCGCGCGGGCTGTGCTCATGCAGGGCGCGGGCCACCAGCTCCTTGCCGGTGCCGGATTCGCCCGTGACCAGCACGTTCACGCTGGAGCGCGACAGCCGGCCGATGGCGCGGAACACCTGCTGCATGGCCGGCGCCTTGCCCAGCAGCTCCGGCATCAATGGCGCCTCGGCCTCCACCGTCGAGCGCTCGCTGACCGCCGAGGCGCGCCGCACCAGGTCCACCGCCTGGTCCACGTCGAAGGGCTTGGGCAGGTATTCGAAGGCGCCGCTTTCGTAGGCCGACACGGCACTGCCGAGATCTGAATGCGCGGTGATGACGATGACCGGCAGCTCCGGGTGCCGCTCGTGCACATTGCGCAGCAGCTCGAGCCCCGACTTGCCGCCCATGCGGATGTCGGTCATCAGCACATCCGGCACCTCGCCGGCGAGACCCGCCAGCGCCGCCTCGGCGGAGTCGAAGAGCCGCGGCAGCATGCCCGCATTCTTCAGCGCCCGTTCCAGTACCCAGCGGATGGAGGCGTCGTCGTCCACCAGCCATACGCGCAGCTGTGTGTTGTTCATTCCTGCAGTCCCTCCAGCGGCAGCAGCAGCGAGAACACGGTTCGGCCGGGCTGGCTGGTGAATTCGATGATGCCGCCGTGACGGGTGGCCAGATCCTGCGCCACCGCCAGGCCCAGGCCGGTGCCGTTGGATCGACCCGTGACCAGCGGCAGGAAGAGTGTCTTGATGAGGTCGGGCGGCACGCCGGGACCGTTGTCCTCGATCTCGATGACGGCGACCAGGCGGTGCCGCACCTTGCCGATATGCACGCCACTGCGCACGCGCGTGCGCACGATGATCTTGCCGTGCGTGCCCACCGCCTGCATGGCGTTGCGCACCACGTTCAGCAATGCCTGCACGATCTGGTTGCGGTCGAGCAGGCCATCCGGAAGGCTGGGGTCGTAATCACGATCCATCTGCACGCCCGGCGGCGCCTCGGCGCGGATCAGCGTCATCACGTGCTCGCACACCTCATGGATGTTGAGCTGGTCCTTGCGTGGCGGCCCGCCGCCGCCGGCCATGGAATCCACCAGCGCCACCAGCCGGTCGGCCTCGGCGATGATGACGGTGGTGTACTCACGCAACGAGGCGCTGTTGAGTTCTTTATCCAGCAGCTGCGCCGCTCCGCGCAGGCCACCCAGTGGATTCTTCACCTCATGTGCCAGCTGCCGCACCATCAGGCGGCTGGCGTCCATGTCGGCCAGGATCTCGTTGTCGCGCGAGATGCGCTGGCGCTGCGTGGCGTCGGTGAGCTCCAGCAGCAGGTAGGTGCCGGTGACCTGTCCTTCCAGCGGCGTGACGATGAGATCGATCAGGCCGGGCTCGCGTTGCGAGGACGAACCCACTGCCTTCAGCACCAGCTCGTGCTGCGTGCAGGTCTCCAGGTTCGACAGCGAGCGCCGCAGCACTTCCAGCAGCTGGCGCGGGTCGTAGAACAGCTCCGAGAAAGGCCGGCCGCGCGCCTGGCGCAGGCTCACCGCCATGAAATCCTGCGCGCTGACATTGGCGTAGATGGGGCACAGCTGCGCGTCCAGCACCACGATGCCGGTGGACAGCGAATCAAACAGTTCGGTGGGCTCGAACTGCGACAGCGGCGAGAACCAGCTGTGATCGCGCGCCGGCGGAGGTGTCATCGTCGACAACCTCCATCAGGCATGCCGCGGGCGCTCAGTGCGGCTTGGCGGGCTGCCGCGCCGGGGACAGCAGCGTCGCCTGGCGCACATGGAAATTGGTGGCGGGGCCGGAGCACAGCACCCTGCCCCGCGCATCCTTGACCCGCACCGCCAGCGTGTAGCTGCCGCGGTACAGATCGGTGAAGGTGTAGCCCGGCAGGTCTGGAGTCCAGTTCGGATACACGGCGCCGTTGAGCAGCACTTCGACCACATGCCCCGGCTGCAGTGGCGGTTCGACCGAAATGCTGGCCGGCACCGTCTGCGACAGCTGGAATACGGCGTCGTTGGCAGGCTGCGTGACGACGCAGCGTGCGTAATTCATGATCTCCTGCGGCAGGACGATCGGTGCACTGGAATAGGTGGGGGCTGGCGGCGTGCCGCCCGACCGGCCCTGTGGCGTGATGATCACCTTCTCGCCACCCGGCAACGGGTTGTCCGAGAAATGCCACTGGCCGCTGGCGTCCTTCCAACGCCAGATCTCGGCCGCGCCCGCGGTGAGCGCAAAGCCGAACAACAGGAATGAGGCAAGTTGGCGCATGGAGCATCAGCATAGTCCCATTTCCAGTCGTTTCAAGGAGCCGGGCGGCGCACCTGCAAAGGCCCACGCCGCCGGTCCTTTTCACGCCCTTACAGGCTGTAGTACATGTCGAACTCGGCCGGATGCGTGCTCATGCGGAAGCGCGTGACTTCCTGCATCTTCAGCGCAATGTAGGCGTCGATCAGGTCGTTGGTGAACACGCCACCGCGGGTCAGGAACTCGCGGTCCTTGTCCAGGTGCTCCAGCGCCATGTCGAGGGAATGGCACACCTGCGGAATGTGCTTCTCTTCCTCCGGCTCCAGGTCGTACAGATCCTTGTCGGCCGGGTCGCCGGGGTGGATCTTGTTCTGGATGCCGTCGAGGCCCGCCATCATCATCGCGGCGAAGGCGAAGTACGGGTTCGCGGAGGAATCCGGGAAACGCACTTCGATGCGACGCGCCTTCGGGTTCGGCACCCAGGGAATGCGGATCGAGGCCGAACGGTTGCGGGCCGAGTAGGCCAGCATCACCGGCGCTTCGAAACCCGGCACCAGGCGCTTGTAGCTGTTGGTGCCCGGGTTCGTGAAGGCGTTGATGGCCTTGGCATGCTTGATGATGCCGCCGATGTAGAACAGCGCGAGCTCCGAGAGGCCGCCGTACTTGTCGCCCGCGAACAGCGCCTGGCCATCCTTCTGCAGCGACTGGTGCACGTGCATGCCGGAGCCGTTGTCGCCGACCAGCGGCTTCGGCATGAAGGTCGCCGTCTTGCCGTACTGGTGCGCCACGTTCTGGACCACATACTTGAGGATCAGCACCTCGTCGGCCTTCTTCACCAGGCCGCCGGGGCCCACGCCGATCTCGCACTGGCCACCCGTGGCCACTTCGTGATGGTGCACCTCGACCACGAGGCCCATTTCCTCGAGGGCATTGCACATGGAGCCGCGGATGTCCTGGTAGGCATCCACCGGCGGCACCGGGAAGTAACCGCCCTTCAGGCCCGGGCGATGACCCAGGTTGGGGCGATCCGGGAAGGCGGTGTTGGAGTTCCACGCACCGGTGTACGAATCGATGGTGTAGCCGGTGCTGTTGATGGCGCTGTGCCACTTAACGTCGTCGAAAATGAAGAATTCGTTTTCCGGGCCGAACAGCGCGCCATCGGCGATGCCGGTGGACTTCAGGTAAGCCTCGGCGCGGGCGCCCAGCGAACGCGGGTCGCGCTCGTAGCCCTGCATGGTGGCCGGCTCGATGACGCTGCAGCGCAGGTTGAGGGTGGTGTCTTCGAAGAACGGATCGAGGATGGCGGTGGACGGATCCGGCAGCAGGATCATGTCCGACTCGTTGATGCCCTTCCAGCCGGCGATCGAGGAGCCATCGAACATCTTGCCTTCGGTGAACAGCTCGGGCTTCACCGTATGGGCGGGAACTGTGACGTGCTGTTCCTTGCCGCGGGTGTCACAGAAGCGGAAATCGACGTACTTGACTTCCTTCTCTTTGATAATCGTCAGGACGTCGTTCGATGTAGTCATGGCTCCTCCGGAGGAAAATTCATGTCGCGTATGACAGGCCCCGTTTCATTGCAGGCGCTGTGCCAAAACCGCAAGGCTTACCGATCAAGGGCTTAGTAGCGACCGAATGTGAACTGGTCGGCTGGATGCACCATTGTAGGGCGTGCACCGATGTGGCGCCTCCCAACAGTGCACGGTGCAGCCCCGTTATGGCGCTAATCGCACCGGGAGTGAGCCGATATACTTTCGCGTTTTACCGCAAGACCTCATGGCGACAAGAAAAATCGGCCCCAGGCCTGCCACCTTCCAGGACCTGATCCTGGCCCTGCAGCAGTACTGGGCCGCCCAGGGCTGCGTGATCCTGCAGCCGCACGACATGGAAATGGGCGCCGGCACGTTCCATACAGCCACCTTCCTGCGCTCCATCGGCCCGGAGCCGTGGAGCGCCGCCTATGTGCAGCCCACCCGCCGGCCCACCGACGGGCGCTATGGCGAAAACCCGTTCCGCGGGCAGCACTACTACCAGTTCCAGGTGGCGATCAAACCCTCGCCGCTGCAGATCCAGGAGCTGTATATCGGCAGCCTGGCGGCCATCGGCATCGACCCGCTGGTGCACGACCTGCGTTTCGTGGAGGACAACTGGGAATCCCCCACCCTGGGCGCCTGGGGCCTGGGCTGGGAGGTGTGGCTGAACGGCATGGAGGTCACCCAATTCTCGTACTTCCAGCAGGGGGGCGGCCTGGATTGCCTGCCGGTCACAGGCGAGATCACCTATGGCCTGGAGCGCCTGGCCATGTACCTGCAGGGCGTGGAGAGCATGTTCGACCTGGTATGGACAGACGGTCCGCTGGGACGCGTGACCTATGGAGATGTGTTCCACCAGAACGAGGTGGAGCAATCGGCCTACAACTTCGAGCACGCCGATGTGGCGGTGCTGCTGCGGCATTTCGACGAGCACGAGAAGGCCTGCAACGACCTGCTGGCGGCGAAGCTGGCGCTGCCAGCCTATGAGCAGGTGCTGAAGGCCTCGCATACCTTCAACCTGCTGGATGCGCGCCGCGCCATCTCGGTGACCGAGCGGCAGCGCTACATCCTGCGCGTGCGCGCGCTGGCGCGGGCCGTGGCGCAGAGCTATTACGCCAGCCGTGAGGCGCTGGGCTTTCCGATGCTGGCCAGCGGGCAGCGTGTGCTGGTCGCCGCAGCTGCCGCGCCGGAGCGCGCATGAGCCGCGCGGATTTCCTGTTCGAGCTGGGCACCGAGGAGCTGCCGCCCAAGGCGCTGCTGGCGCTGTCGGCGGCATTGCGTGACGGCATCGTGTCGCGCCTGGATGCCGCGCTGCTGACGCACGGCGCGGTCACTGCATTCGCCACGCCGCGGCGTCTGGCCGTGCGGGTGAAGAAGCTGGCGCTGACCGCACCGGACCAGAAGCTCCAGCGGCGCGGCCCGCCGGTGGCTGCGGCCTTCGACAAGACCGGCGCGCCCACGCGGGCGGCGCAGGCTTTTGCGCAGAGCTGTGGCGTTGCCATCGAAGCGCTGGGTCGCGAGCTGGACCCCAAGGGCAATGAATGCCTGAGCTTCACGGGCATGAAGGCCGGTCTGCCGGCCGCCGAGCTGCTGCCCGCATTCATCACCGAGGCGCTGGATGCGCTGCCGATCCCGAAACGCATGCGCTGGGGCTCGGGGGATGCGCAGTTCGTGCGTCCCGTGCACTGGCTGGTGCTGCTGCTGGGCAATGCGGTGCTGCCGGCACAGATACTCGGGCTCACCGCCGGCAACCAGACGCGCGGGCATCGCTTCCACAGCAACAAGTGGCTGCGCATTGCCTCGCCCGCGGCCTACGAGCGCACGCTCGAGCGCGGCAGCGTGGTGGCGGATTTCGCCGCGCGACGCGAGCGCATACGCGACGGCGTGACGCAGCTGGCCACACAGCAGCAGGGCCGCGCGCTGGTCTCCGACGCGCTGCTGGATGAAGTCACGGCCTTGGTGGAATGGCCGGTGCCACTCGCCGGCCGCTTCGAGGATCGCTTCCTCGCGCTGCCGCGCGAGTTGCTGATATCCGTGTTGCAGGATCATCAGCGCTATTTCCCCGTGGAGGGCGCTGATGGCCGGCTGCTGCCCTGGTTCATCACGGTGAGCAATGTGGCCAGCCGCGACATGGACGTAGTGCGCGCCGGCAACGAGCGGGTGGTGCGGCCGCGGCTGTCCGATGCCGCCTTCTTCTGGGAACAGGATCGCAAGTCGCCGCTGGCCGCGCGCCTGGCCCAGCTCTACACCGTCACCTTCCAGGCGCAGCTGGGCTCCGTCGGCGACAAGGTGCAACGCGTGGCGGGCCTGGCGGGCGAGATCGCGGTGCGCAT
Source organism: Steroidobacteraceae bacterium (assembly GCA_040508085.1). Lineage (GTDB taxonomy): Bacteria > Pseudomonadota > Gammaproteobacteria > Steroidobacterales > Steroidobacteraceae > ZC4RG30. Next base: position 12,771 of record JBEVNO010000095.1, on the reverse strand, counting down.
CGATGCGGATGCGGGCATTGCCACACGCGCCGCACAGCTGGCCAAGTGCGATCTGGTCACCAACCTGGTGGGCGAGTTTCCGGAGCTGCAGGGTGTGATGGGCCGCTACTACGCGGCCGCGGATGGTGAGTCCGCCGAAGTGGCCGCGGCCATTGCCGAGCATTACCAGCCGCGCGGCGCCGGTGATGCGCTGCCGGCATCGCCGGCGGGCCTGGCGGTGGCGCTGGCGGATCGCCTCGACACGCTGACCGGCATCTTCGCGATCGGCCAGAAACCTTCCGGCACGAAGGATCCCTTCGCGCTGCGCCGCGCCGCCATCGGCCTGCTGCGCATGCTGCGCGAGAAGCAGCTGCCGCTGGATCTTACGGCGCTGATCGAAAGCAGCCTGCATGCGCACAGCGTGTTCGAATCCGCGCCGCCAGCAGGCAAGACCTGGCCCAGCCGCGAGAGCGTGGCCTCCGAGGTCTACGACTACATCATGGAGCGGCTGCGGGGCATGTACCTGGAGCCGGTGGAAGGCGCTGCCACGCTGGCAGGGATGACCACCGAAGCCTTCGATGCGGTGCTTGCCACGCGGCCGCGTTCACCACTGGATTTCGACGCGCGCCTGGTGGCGCTGATCGGGTTCCTGCGGTTGCCTGAAGCGGCGAGCCTGACGGCCGCCAACAAGCGCATCGCCAACCTGCTGAAGAAGTCGGCCGGTGGTGGCATCAGCGGCCTGGTGGTCGACAGCAACCGCCTGAAGTTCGATGCCGAGCGCGGCCTGTTCACCGCGCTGCTGGGCGTCAACCATACGGTGCCCGGCCAGATCGCCGAAGGCGAGTACACCGCCGCGTTCTCGCAGCTCGCACAGCTGCGGCCCGCGGTGGATACCTTCTTCGACGAGGTGATGGTGATGGATCCTGACCCGCAGCTGCGGGCCAACCGCCTGGCATTGCTCGGCAACTTGCAGCAACTGTTCACCGGCATCGCGGACCTGTCACGACTGCCGGGTTGATTCGTCCACAACACTCCAGGGAGGAGTCGTCATGCACATGCTCGGTTCAATCAACTGGCTGTCGGTGTTCGTTGCGACCTTGTCATCCTTCGTGGTCGGCGCACTCTGGTATGGGCCGCTGTTCCAGAAGCCGTGGATGGCAGCCACGGGCATGACCAAAGAGAAAGGTGCCAAGGGCAACATGGCGCTGATCTTCGGCGGCACCTTCGTGCTGAACCTGTTCGTCGCGGCCGGCATCGCGGTGCTGCTGGGCAGCACCCGCAGCCTGCTGCTCGGGCTGCACACCGGGTTGTTCACGGCCTTCTTCTTCGTGGCCACGGCGCTGGGTGTGATCTACCTGTTCGAACAGCGCTCGCTGAAGCTGTGGCTCATAAACGCCGGTTACCAGGTGGTCATATTCACGGTGATGGGCGGCATCATCGGGGCCTGGCCGAAGTAGCACGGCCCTGCGGGCACGCGGCGGGGCCGTCGCCGGGGGGCTGGAATCGGCTTAAGATACTCCTCATATAACGGGGGTTCCTGCCATGTCCGACCAGCGTATTGATGACACCACCGGTGTCGGTTCCGATTCCGTCCAGGCCGATCGCCGCCGCTTCATGGGCGGCGCACTGGGCACGGTTGCCGGTGTCGGTGCCACGCTTGCCGCAGGCCCTGCCTCGGCGCAGCAGCAGCCCCCGCCGCCCGCCCCCACGCCATCGAGCAGCATCGAGAAGCGTTATGGCGACCTGATCCCGGAGGGCAAGGGCGGCGCCAGGCTGTGGCGCGTGGAGCAGGAGATCCACTACTGCGAGGTGGACGGCAAGCTGCCCACCGATCTTTCCGGCGCCTTCTTCCGCACCGGCCCTGATCCGCAGTTCCCGCTGCGCGCCGGCAACATTCCCTTCGATGGCGAAGGCCATGTCAGCCAGTTCCGCTTCGAGAACGGCAACGTGCACTTCAAGAGCCGCTATGTGCGCAACGAGCGTTACGTGGCGCAGGAGCAGGCGGGCAAGACTCTGTTCCCCATGTACCGCAATCCTTACATGGATGACCCTTCAGTGAAGGGCAAGAGCCGCGGCACGCACAACACGCACATCATCCATCACAACGGCGTATTGCTGGCATTGAAGGAAGACAGCCCGCCGGCGGCGCTGAACCTGCACACGCTGGAGACGGTGGATCCTGTCTACCGCTTCAATGGCGGCCTGCAGAGCGCCTCGTTCACCGCGCATCCGAAGCTGGATTCGAAAACCGGCAACCTGATTGCCTTCGGCTACGAGGCCAAGGGCTTCAACACCGACGACGTGAACGTGTTCGAGTACACGCCCGATGGCAAGAAGGTGTGGGAAGCCTGGGTCAAGGTGCCTTATGTGGGCATGATCCACGACTTCGCCGTCACCGAGAACTTCATCGTCATCTATGTGATCCCGATGAAGATCGACACCGCACAGATCGAGAAGGGCGGCATCCACTGGTCCTGGTGGCCGGGCGAGCCCACCTACTTCGGCTTCTTCCGCCGCGGTGGCGACGGCAAGGATCTCAAGTGGATCAAGGGGCCGGAACGCAGCGCCACGCACGTGATGGGTGCTTTCGACGATGGCAAGCAGGTGGTGATCGACGTCGAGATGAGCCAGTCGAACCCCTTCCCCTTCATGCCCATGCATGATGGCTCGCGCTGGGATCCGATGAAGGGCGGCAGCATCATCACGCGCCTGTCGGCCGGCATCACGAAGAAGACGCCGACCGCCTACAACATGGAAGTGCTGTTCCCGGGCACATTGCTGCCGCTGCCGCGCCAAGACGATCGCTACAACACCGCACATTACAAATATGGCTTCGGTTCCATCGAGTGGAACGATGGCGGCCAGCGCCGCAACGGCCTCGGCCGCTTCGACATCGAGAAGCGCACGGTGGCGAAGTGGCAGGCGCCGGCGGGCGCGCAACTGGCCGAGATCTGCCATGCGCCGAAGAACGATGGCGCGCCGGAAGGCGTGGGCCATGTGATGGCGGTGGCGAGCTACGCCAGCGAGAACGGCCGCGCGGATCTGGTGATCCTCGATGCGGAACGCATCGAGCAGGGGCCGGTTGCGGTGGTGAAACTGCCGACGCGCATCGTCGGGCAGGTGCATGGCTGGTGGGTGCCGGGCAGCTACATGGCGAAACACAAAGCGTGATCCGTGGCACGCCGTGGCGGCGGCGTGCTGTGGAATAACGACGCACATTGCTGGAGCGGGAGCGGAAATATGACAAGGTCGCTGTGTGCGTTGTTGCTGTCGATGGTGCTGGCCGGTTCCACGGTGGCGGCGCCTGCTGCCGAGCCTGCAGCCGAAGCTGCCGCAGGTGCGGGGCAGTCGGCAGCGGAGAAGGCCTTTTATGCCGAGCTCGACAAGCTGCAGTGGGTCAAGGGGCCCACCACCGTCACGGTCACGGGCAACGCGAAGCTGCGCATTCCCGAAGGCTATGTCTACCTGGACACGGCCAACACCGACAAATACCTGGAGCTGAACCAGAACCTGGCCGGTGGCACCGAGGTGCTGGTGGCGCCGCAGGATCTGAGCTGGTCGTCGTATCTTTCCTTCGAGGACGACGGCTATGTGAAGGATGACGAGAAGATCGATCCCGCCGCGCTGCTCAAGTCACTGCAGCAGGGCGCCGAGGAGGGCAACAAGGAACGCGAGCGCCGCGGCTGGCCCGCGTTGCATGTGGTCGACTGGGCCGTGCCGCCGGCCTACAACGCCGCCAACCAGCGGCTCGAGTGGGCCACGCTGCTGGAATCCGCAGGCGGCCGCAGCGCCAACTTCTCCACCAAGCTGCTGGGCCGGCGTGGCCACACCACGGTGATCCTGGCTTCGCGGCCCGAGGATCTGGCCGTGGCGCGTCCCGCACTGGAAGCGGTGCTGAGCGGCTTCGAATTCAACGCCGGCGAGCGCTATGCGGACTGGGTGCCGGGCGACAAGGTCGCCGAATATGGCCTCGCTGCGCTGGTGCTGGGCGGCGCCGCCGCCATCGCCACCAAGAAGGGCCTGTGGGCCGTGATCGGCGGGTTCCTGATTGCCAAGGCCAAGCTGATCATCGGTGGTCTGGTGGCGCTGGGTGCGGGCTTCCGCAGGATCTTCAAGAAAAAGGCGGATGTCGCCAACTGAGCTGTGGCTGCCGATCGGCGCGTTGGCGTTCTACCTGTACGACGCCACGCTGCTGCTGTGGCAGAACGAGCTGGTATACACGCGCACTGCCGCCGGGTGGAAGGTGCATGGCGGTTCACCGTTGCGGCTGGGCGGACGGCGGGTGTTCCTGCCGCAGCTGCTGCTGCCCTATCGGCCGCAGTTCCTGGTGCGCTGGAGCGCTGCCGACGCCCGTGCCGGCGCAGCGCCGGTGCCCGACACCTTGCTGCGTGCGCTGCGGCCCATTGGCGTGGTGAACTTCCTGCAGCTGCTGCTGCTGCTGGCGCTGCCGGTGGCGTTGTGGACACAGGGTGCCGGCCTTGCCGCACTGGCAGTCTTCGCGCTGTTCTATCTGCTCACTGTCGTGGCGCTGGTGCTCGTGCATGTGCGGCGCCCGCAGCTTGCACTCAGCAGGCGCGCATTCTGGCTGCAGGCCCTTGATGCGCTGTTCTGCGCGCCCTTTGCCATCAACCTCACCCGCAAGCTCGCAGCGCTGCATGGCATCGCCGGGGAGCCACTGCGTTTCGCCGCGGCCCATTTCGATGCCGCGACGCTCGAGCGTACGCGCGAGCTGGTGGGCGCGCGGGTGCGCGAGGAGCATGCTGATCCCGACGCCCAGATGCTGCGCGAACAGCAGCTGGCTGCCATGCTGTCACGGCTCGACTGAGGAACCATGCGCATCATCGACATACTGATCATTCTTGCCTGCCTCGCCACCGGCTACTGGATCGTCAACAGCGTCATCGGTGCGGACAAGAAGGAAGGCGGCAAGGATGCAGGGAAACCGGCACCGGGAGCCGCGCCGCAGCCCGGCGTGTCGCTGCCGCCCGCGCTCCCCGCTCCGGCACAGCCAGCGCCGCGCAGGCTGGGGACGGCCGCCGCTGACGACTGGCATCTGGTGCTGGATGTGCCGCGCGACGCCTCACCCAGGGATATCCAGGCGGCGATGAAGCGCCGGCTTGCGCAGGCGGAGGCTGATCGCGATGCCGCCGGTGCCGAGCGCATCCGCAATGCCGCGGCGCATGCCCTGCGGCAGCGGCAGACGCCCTGAAGGTTGATCAGCCGGCGTTGTCGGGCAGCTGCAGCGCCACGCACAGCCCGCCGCCGTCGCGGTTGTTCAACGACAGCCTGCCACCGTGGGCTTCGACGATCTCGCGCGTCAATGCCAGGCCGAGCCCGGTGCCGTGGCGCTTGGTGGAATAGAACGGCACCAGCGCATTCTGCAGCACGGCATCGTTCATGCCCTGGCCGCGGTCCAGCACTTCCAGCCGCAGCGCGCCGGGCACACGCATCAGCCGCAGCTGGATGTCCGCGCCGGTGGAGCCGGATTCATGCGCGTTCTTCAGCAGGTTAAGCAGCGCCTGTTCCAGCTGCGCCGGATCAATGCGGCTGCTGAGCGTGCCCTCCGGCATCCCAAGCGTGAAACCGATATGCCGCTGCAGCCCCGCCAGGAAGCCGCGCCATTCCACCAGCTGCAGCTGCGGCTGCGGCAGCTTGGCAAAGCGCGCGTAGCCCCCCAGGAAACCTTCCAGATGCCGCGCGCGCTCAGCGATGGTGGCAAACACTTCTTCCAGCCTTTCGTACCGGCCGCGACGCACCAGCTCTGCGCCTGAATGCGCCAGTGAGGCCACCGGCGCCAGCGAATTGTTCAGCTCATGGCTGATGACGCGGATCACCTTCTTCCAGGCGCGCATTTCCTCGCGGCGCAGTTCGCTGGTGAGCCGCCGCAGCAGCAACAGCTCGTGGCGGCGGCCGTTGAGCAGGAAGTGCCGGCGCGCCAGGTGGTAGACCTGCTCCTCGCGGCTTTCATCCTCGCCCTCCTCGCCAATGGAGAACAGGCTGTCGCCACCGCGCGCCATGGCATCGCCGAGTTCCGCCGGCGCACCGGCAAGCAGCTCGGGCAGACGCCGGCCCTCGAGCTTGCGGCCGCTGTTCAGCAGCTTGCGGGCCGCGACATTGGAGAACACCACACGCGCCTGGCCATCGCCGCCAGTGGCCAGCAGCAGCATGGAAACCGGCGTGTTCTGCACCATGGTGTCGAGCAGCAGTTCGCGCTGCACCAGCGCATAACGCTGTGCGCGCAGCACTTCGCCGAGCTCGGCATGCGAGCGCACCAGTTCGCCGAGTTCATCCTCGGTGCCGCCGGGCCAGTGCACGCCGAAGTTGTATTCGCCATCCCGGTAGGTGTTGACGCTGCCGGCCAGGGCGCGGAACAGCGAGTTCAGCGGCCGCAAGGCACGCCGCAAGGCCCAGGCGGCCAGTGCGATCACCGCGATGGCAGACAGCAATGCCGCGAGCCATGGATCACCCAGCCAGCGCTGCAGCGCCAGCGGCAACACCACTGCGGTGGCCAGCACTGGCAGCAGCCAGGCCAGCAATCGCCCGGCTAGCGAACGGCGGATCATCCGGCCGATTTTAGCCCGAAGCGCTCCATGCGCCGGTACAGGGCCTGACGGGATAGGCCGAGTTCGGCGGCGGCCTGGGCGACCACGCCACCGGCACGCGCCAGTGCCGACTCGATGTCGGCCTTCTCCGGCTCCGCCACCGGGGTGGTCGCGCGCGGCGTGGCCGGCTTCGGCAGGTTGAGGTCGGCAGCCTCGATACGCTCGCCTGCACCCAGCAGGCCGGCACGCTGGATCACATTGCGCAGCTCGCGCACATTGCCCGGCCACGCATGGCGCAGCAGCGCGGCGCGTGCTGCTTCGGAAAAGGGCTTGCCCGGTGGGCGGAACAGCTCCGCCAGCGGCAGGATGTCGCCGGGCCGTTCCGCCAGCGGCGGCACATTGAGCTCGATGGCATTGAGGCGGTAGTACAGATCCTCGCGGAAGCTGCCCTCGCGGATCATCGCCGGCAGGTCTGCATTGGTGGCACTGAGCACGCGCACAGTGACCTGCCGCTCGCGGCTCGAGCCCAACCGCTCGAAGCGCCCCGTCTCCAGTACGCGCAGCAGTTTCATCTGCCCCGCGAGCGGCAAGTTTCCGATTTCATCGAGGAACAGCGTGCCGCCATCGGCGGTCTCGAACTTGCCCTCGCGCGCCTTGTTGGCACCGGTATAGGCGCCGGCGTCGGCGCCGAACAATTCCGCCTCGATCAGCTCCGCGGGCAGTGCGCCGCAGTTGAGCGTTACAAACGGGCCGTCCGCCACGGTGGAGTTCGCCTGCACGATGGCGGCGATCTTCTCCTTGCCGGCGCCATTCGGTCCGGTGATCAGCACCGGCAGGTTGGAGCGGGCCACCTGGCAGGCCAGCGCGATGACGCGCTCGCTGGCGGGGTCGGCAAACACCACGTCGCGCAGGTCGTATTTCGCCGCCAGCTGGTCATGGCGCAGTTTCTCGCGGCCGCGGCGGCGATCCAGCTCGCGCCGCGCTTCGGCCAGCTCCAGCAGGTTGTTGACCGTGGTCAGCAGCCGCGCATCGTCCCAGGGCTTGGCGAGGTAATCGGCGGCACCCGCCTTCACCAGCTCCACCGCGCTGCCCAGATGCGTCCAGGCAGTGAGCAGGATCACCGGCAGGTCCGGGTGGCCCGCGCGGATGGCTGCGAACAGCGCTTCGCCTTCCTTGCCCGAGGTGGTATCGGCGGTGAAGTTCATGTCCTGCAGCACCAGGTCCACCGGCTCATCGCGCAGCAGGGCGAGGCCGCGCTCCGGCCCGGCGGCGTGCAGCGTCACGATGTCATGCAGCGAGAACAGCACGTCCAGCGCGGTGGCCACGGCCGGGTTGTCGTCGATGATGAGGATGGTGGGCATGCGCGCACTCTAGCTCAGGGTCTGCAGGCTCAGGCGCTGCGGGTGGCGACGGCCGGTGGCACTGCCGCGGCGCGGCGCGCGGGGAACAGCACCGAGATCTGGCCCAGCACCCACAGCACCAGGGCGCCGATGGGAAGGTAATACCACGGCAGCCGCGGCAGCTCGTACTTCGCCATCAGCAGCTGGTTGATGCCGAAGGCCAGCAGCATGCCGAGCACGATGCCGCCGGTGGCCAGGATGAAATTCTCCAGCTGGAAGTAGCGCAGGATCTGCCCCCGCGTCGCCCCCAGCGCGCGGCGCACGCCGATCTGCCGCGTACGCTGCTCCACCCAGAAGCTCGCGAGGCCGACGATGCCCAGCGCCGTGATCACCAGCAGGGCCACGATGACGGCGCCCAGCAGCCAGGCCATCGACACGGCCTGCTGGTGGTAATCCTTCCGCTGGACCTCCATGGTGCGCGTGTTCTCTTCCAGCACGATGCGGTTGGGGTCGTTCGCGCGCAGCACGACTGCGGCGGCCTTCAGCACTTCCTCACGCCGCGCCGGATCAGTACGCAGCATGTAATCGCCCCCGACGTCATATGACGGCCGCAGTGGAAAGATCACTGCGTATTCGCGTCCGGCCGGGCCACCCTGGGCGCTGGGCCGCACCAGGTGGTCCACCACGCCGACGACGCGCGTCGGCTTGTCGCTCCAGCTGTAGAAGCTCTTGCCCACCGCGTTCTCGCCCGGGAACAGGATCTCGGCCACCTTGCGCGTGATGATGGCGGCCGGGATCTCGGCCGTCACGCCGGGCTTGCGCACCTCGCTGTAGTACACATACTCGCCCGGCTCGAAGTCGCGGCCGGCGATGATCTTGAGCCCCAGCGTCTCGATGAAATCGTCCTCGGCCATGTAGGTCGTGGCATTCAGTGTGGAGCGTTGCTGATCCTGCTGCAGCTTCACACCGCTGTTCCAGGAGGAGCCGCCGAAGGGCACCTGGTTCATCACCGTGGCAGCCTTGACCCCGGGGATGGCGCGCAGTGCAGCAAGGTCGGCCCGCGTCGACGCATCCGGGTTCTCGTCGTTGCCGATGGAAGTGATCTGCACCCGCACCAGCTCGGTGTCGGCCACGCCACTGACTTCGCTGATCTGCCCCACGCGATCGCCGATCAGGAACAGGGCATTGCAGATGATGGCGCAGGCCAGTGCGATCTCCAGCACGATGAGCGCGGCGGCCGTCTTGTGGCGGCCAAGGGTCGAAAGTATCGGACGGATTTCCATGATTGCTCCTACTGCGCCTTCAACTGCATCGCGGGGGTGACCTGCATGGCGCGCAGCGCCGGCAGCAGCCCGGCAAGCAGGCTGGAGGTTATGGCGAGCCCGAAGGTGACAACCAGCATCATCGGGTTCAGGTGCGCCAGTTCCGCGTAGTCCACCGGCTGCTGACGCACTGCCCACAGCCCCAGCAGCGCCAGGACCAGGCCGAGCATGCCGCCGGCCAGGCCCACGGCGCCGGCTTCGATCATGCATTGCTGGAACACGGCCTTGCGCGTGGCGCCCAGTGCGCGGCGCACGCCCAGCTCGCTGCTGCGGCGCATGAACTTGGCCAGCAGCAGGCCGATGGTGTTGAGCAGGCACACGACCAGGAAGCCGAATGCCAGCCACAACTGCATCGTCACATCACTGGGCACGATGCGATGGAAGTCGAGCCACTCCATCACGTTGCGCAGGCGCACATTGGTGGGCCGCTGGAAGCGGCCCGCGGCGCGCTGCTGGTCGGAGTAGTTCATGAGGTACTGCTTGTACGCGGCCGCCTTCGCTGGCGTATCCAGCTGCACCCAGTACTGGATCCACGCGCAGGGCGCGTTCGGGCCGGTGGGGTCGCCGTCGTTGTCGGCCCAGCAGTCCATGCTGCCGCTGCGCCCCATCGCCAGGTCGCGCGATGTGGAGAACGGCAGGAACACCTGCTCGGGATCACCGTAGCCCGGGCCGAATACATCATAGAACCTGGGTGTCGGACGCCAGTCGGCCAGCACGCCGATGACCTTGAAATCCGTCTTCTCCAGGCGCAGCGTCCTGCCCACGCTGTTGCCGCCACCGAACACCTTGTCGTTCAGCGCCTTGCCGATCACCACCACGCGCGCATGCGCCTCGTCCTCGGCGGCGCTCCAGGCATTGCCGTACTGCATGGGCATGTCGAACATCGGGAACATGTCGGCGGTGGTGTAGCGCGAGTGGGTGACATACGGCACGATCTCGGCACGCTCCGGCGTCACCGACACATTGCCCCCGGTCATCATCGCCTGGCGGTCGGCCTTCTTCTCCCGCAGCATGGTTTCGGCGTCGAAGCGGCTGAGCTGCACCTGCGGTTCTTCACCGGGCAGGTAGCCCTCCTTGCCTTCCATGTCGAGCTGCGGATGGAACAGCATATGGCTGCGCCCCGGGATGGGATCGCCAGACAGCACGTAGAACACGGTGAGTGTCGTCATGCTGGCGCCGATGCCCAGCGCAATCGCCAGCACCATCAGCACCGTCAGCGCGACATTGCGCCGGAAGCTGCGCAGCGCGAGTGTGAAGTAGTAACCGAACATGGTGTATCTCTCTGCGGTGATCAGAGCGGGAACGGCACGCCGGGGCCGGGAGTGGCATCGACAGGGCCACTGCGCCGCAGCGCAGGCTCTGCGGCAAGGTCGGTGGCCTGGCCATCGACAATGTGCACATTGCGCTGGGCGCGCGCGGCGAGCTCTGGGTCATGCGTCACCATCACGATGGTGGTGCCCTGCTGGTTGATCTCCTCCAGCATCTCCATCACGCCGCGCGCCATCTGCGAATCCAGGTTGCCGGTGGGCTCGTCTGCCAGCAGCAGCCTGGGGCTGCCGGCCAGTGCGCGCGCGATGGCCGCACGCTGCTGCTGGCCACCCGATAGCTCGGCCGGATAGTGTTTCATGCGCGAACCCAGGCCCACGCGCGCCAGCGCCTCCTCGATGCGCTGCTTGCGCTCCGCTGCCGGCATGCCCCGATAGCGCAGCGGCACGTCGGCGTTGTCGAACAGGTTCAGGTCGGGAATGAGGTTGAAGCTCTGGAAGATGAAACCGATCTTCTGGTTGCGCAGCCGGCTGCGCGCATCGTCGTCGAGGTTGCTGACATCCTCGCCGTCGAGCTTGTAGACGCCGGAGGTGTAGGTCTCCAGCAGGCCGGCGATGTTCAGGAAGGTGGTCTTGCCCGAACCGGAAGGGCCGGTCACGGCAACGAATTCACCCGGCTTCACGTGCAGATCCAGCGAGCGCAGTGCATGCGTCTCGACCAGTTCCGTGCGGTAGACCTTGCTGACCTTGCGCATCTCGAGCATGGGATATCCTCAGTTGATCTTCACTTTGTCTGCGTCGCCGAACAGGTCGCCGCCGGAGACCACCACGCGGTCGCCGGCCTTGAGCCCATCCAGCACTTCGATTTCCTGCAGGCTGCTGGCGCCCAGGCGCACCGGGCGCCGCACCGCGATGCCGTCCTCCACCACGAAGGCGTAGCGGCCGCCGGATTCCTCGACGAACGGGCCGCGTTCCAGCTTCAGCACGTCGCGGCGCGTGTCCATCACCACGCGCGCAGACAGGCGCTGGTTCTGGCGCAGGCCCGGAGGCTGCTTGTCGGTGAAGCGGATGCGCGTGGTCACCTCGCCGCTGACGACTTCCGGCGACACTGCCGAGATCTCGCCCGGGTAGGGCTCGCCGGCGCCGCTGGTGAGCTGCGCCGCCATGCCGATGCCGAGATCCCGCGCGAAGCTCTCCGGCACCTTGATCTCCACCTCGAAGCGGGAGAGATCCACCACGCTCAGCACCGCGCCATTGGCCACGACGCTCGTGCCCTGCGGCACCTGGATCTGGCCGACCTGGCCATCGAAGGGGGCATGCAGCGTGAGCGCCTCGACCTGGCGGCGGGCCTCCAGCACCACTGCGCGCTGGCGATCCGCCAGCAGCGTCTTGTTGTGCGCATCCAGCTCGGCCCCGGCCACCTGCAGCTCGAAATCCTCGGTGGCGGTCTTCTGGCCGATGGCCGACTTCTTCACTTCATCCTGCGCGCGCGCCAGATCGTTCTGCGACACCGCGCCCTTCTCGAAGGCGATCTGGTAGCGCTCCAGATCCCGCTGCGCGGCGGTCTGGCTGATATCCGCCTGGTCGAGGGTCTTGCGGGCATTGAGCCGCGCGATGCGCGCATCCAGGCCCGCGCGGCGCGCTTCGGCCTCGAGGCTTGCCAGCGTGGATTCCTCCTGCACCAGCTTGCTGCGCAGTTCGGGGCTGTCGATGACGGCCAGCTGCTGGCCCCTGGTCACCTTGTCGCCGGCCACCACTTTCAGCGTCACGGTGCCCGCAGCCACGGCATACAGCACGGGGCTGTTGGCAGCGATCACGCGCCCATCGCCGGAAATGTCGCGCACCAGATCGCCACGCGTCACCGCGGCGATGCGCACCCGGTCGGCGCTGAAGGAGTGGCCGCCAGAGAGCCAGCGCATGGCGAGCCAGATGATGCCGAGCACCACCACGGCGGCGAGCACTGCCAGCCAGCTCCAGCGCGGCAGCCGGGCGATGAGCCCGGTACGGGTGATGACCTGGTCCTGTCCTGAGGTGTCGCGCAGCATGGCTACAGGCTTTGCACGCCCCGTGCCACGGGCAAGTCACTGAATCTTATCGGGGAGCGGCGCGTTGGACGGCCGTCCGGCTGTCCGCGGACAGTGTGCGGACGCTAGGCCTCGCCGCGCCGCAGCTTCAGCACCCGCAGCCCGGCGGTCTTCTCGCCGGTGACGCCGGCGGCGCGCAGCAATGGCTCCAGATCCGCTGCGCGCGAGGGCCGGCAGATCAGGTAGCCCTGCAGATAATCACAACCCAGCGCGGTGAGCGCCTCGCGCTGGGCTTCGGT
>JBEVNO010000028.1:0-22094 GCA_040508085.1 Steroidobacteraceae bacterium | reverse complement strand
CCTTTTCGTTGCACGGCACGAGGGCCGTCGCTACAGCGTCAGTTGTCGCCGAACAGATCGCGCGTGTACACCTTGTCGGCCACATCCGCGAGGATGTCCGCCATCCGATTGCTGATGATCACATCCGACTGCGCCTTGAAGCTGGCCAGATCGTTGACCACACGGGAGTTGTAGAACTCCGTGGCGTCGAGCGCCGGCTCGTGCACGATCACCTCCACGCCCTTTGCCTTGATCCGCTTCATGATCCCCTGGATGCTGGACGACCGGAAATTATCCGAGCCGGCCTTCATGATCAACCGGTATACGCCGACGACCTTGGGCTTGCGCGCGAGGATATCGGCGGCAATGAAGTCCTTGCGGGTCGTGTTCGAGTCGACGATGGCGCGGATCAGATTCTGCGGCACCGCCTGGTAGTTGGCCAGCAGCTGCTTGGTATCCTTGGGCAGGCAGTAGCCGCCGTACCCGAACGAGGGGTTGTTGTACCCACCGCCGATCCGCGGATCCAGCGAGATCCCTTCGATGATCTGCCGGCTGTCCAGGCCATGCGTCTGGGCATAGGTGTCCAGCTCGTTGAAGTAGGACACGCGCATCGCCAGATAGGTGTTGGCGAAGAGCTTGATGGCTTCGGCCTCGGTGGAATCGGTGAACAGGACCGGGACGTCCTTCTTCTCTGCGCCTTCCTGCAGCAGCGATGCAAAGGTCTTTGCCGCCTCGGTGTGGTCGCCCACGATGATCCGGGAGGGGTGGAGGTTGTCGTGCAGGGCACGACCTTCACGCAGGAACTCCGGCGAGAAGATGATGTTGTCGGTGCCGAACTGCTCGCGCGCCTTCGCCGTGAAGCCCACCGGGATCGTCGACTTGATGATCATCGTCGCCTGCGGATTGATCTCCAGCACCTGCGTGATGACCGACTCGATCGAGCGCGTGTTGAAGTAATTCGTCACCGGATCGTAATCGGTGGGCGTGGCGATGATGACGAAGGCGGCGCCTTCGTAGGCATCACGGGGATCCAGCGTGGCCCGAAAATCGAGCTCACCGCCGGCCAGCGCCGCTTCGATGTCCGCGTCGACGATGGGCGACTCACCGCGATTGAGCTTCTCTACCTTCTCGGCGACAAGGTCAAGCGCGACCACCTCGTGGTGCCGGGCCAGCAGCACACCATTGGAAAGGCCAACGTAACCGGTACCAGCAATTGCAATCTTCATGCGACTCATCTCAATGACGTGGGTATTGCGGAGCGGGCACATGCAGCATGCGCTCCCTCGCACAGTTGTAGTAGACGCCGCTCTTCCAGAAGGCGAGCCCGTTGGCAAGCGCCTCGTCCGGAATCGCCTGCTGCAGCCGTGCGCAGTGCGGACCCGGCCAGAGCGTGGCGGGCATCGCGGCGCCGACCGGTGACAGATAGGGAATGGCGACGTAGTACGCCGAGCAGATCAGGAGGGGCAGACTGGCCACCATCGAGCCGCGGTGCCGGTGCATGAAGGGCACCGCAGCCCCCTGCTCGACCGGACGCAGCGAGATCATGATGGCCACCATCAGTCCCAGCGCAGCCGGGACCAGCAGACGGTTGCCCCAGCCATCCCAGCCGAAGGGCGCCCACCAGCGTGCGAAGGCCAGGCAGGAGATGGCCAGCACCGCGAGGCCGGCCATGACTGCAGCCCGATCAGGCTTCCAGCCTGACCCGCGCCAGCACCACAGGGCGACCAGGCCGGGCAGGCCCCAGAAGATCAGCAGACCGCCATTGGGCGAGAACAGCGAGCCGAACAGGAACTCCGCGCTCTTGGCCAGGCCCGGTGCGGTGTGCTGCGCTTCTTCCATGTAGGCCACCGGAAGCGGCACCCCGTACTTGTACGCACTGTAGGCTGCGCCGGCGATCTGCGCGAACATCACGGGCAAGGCGGCCAGGGCTGCGGCACGGATCAGTGCCCTGCGCCCTCCGTCCTGCTTCCACACGGCCACCAGGTACGCACGCTGCCGCCACAGCAGAACAACGATGGCGAGCCCTGCGAAGGCACCGATCGTGTCCTTGTAGAGCGGGAACGTGAAGCCGGACACGACCAGGATGACGGCGAGCCAGCCGCGCACCCTCAGACCGGGCGTGGCCAATGCCAGTGCGAACGCGCCGATGTAGAGGCCCGAAAGGATGCCCGACTGGATTTCGAGCGCGCCGCTGGCCACGTAAAACACCGGCAGCGGGCTCACCGCGAGGGCCAGCACGAAGGGCCAGCCGGTCAGCCACAGCCGCCGCACGCCGTGCAGTGCGATCAGGCACAGCAGGGGAAGCGTGAGAAACAGCAGATTGACCGCTGTCAACGCAACGCGATCACTGCCATCGAAGGTCGCCGTGATCCAGGCGACCACCAGATAGGACAGGGGGAATTTGCTCATCCCTGGACAGGGATAGGCATCGCGGCCCATGCATTCCGCCGCCAACCGCCAGTCCGCCTGCCAGGCCGCGTAATCGGTCGGGTTGAACTGGGCGATGCGAAGCACGGCGTACAGCACGCAGCCCACTGCCAGCAGGGCCACGGCCCAGCCGACGGCCGCCACCGCAGTGGGACGCCCTGCCCTCCTCACGGCTGTTGCGGCATGCATTTCCAGGCTCCTTCGTCCCCTTCCAGCGGCGAACAGGCATGCGCGGCACGCAAGCCGTCACCGTAGGTCTCCATCAAGGCGGTCGAGACGAGGTACACGGCACGCGGATCCGGCTGCTTCAGGCGGGCGGCATAGTCGCAATGAAACGCGGACTGATCGGCCGGCGTTCGGGCGGCGTAGAAATTGTTGGTGGGGATGCCAAGCGTCGCTGCGAGCTGTCCGACGGCCTCGTAATTGCGCACTCCGCCGCCGGGCGTGCCCTGGTTGTCGCATTGCCAGGCCGGGAAGACCAGCAGCGCGCTGTAGGAACCGGCCGGCACACCGGCAATCCGCAGCGCGTTCGCGGAGGCGATGGTCGTGCGCACGTTGCTGCCGATGGCGCGGATATCGACGAGCTGCACGACCACCAGCACGGAAAGCAGCAGCGCCGCACGTCGCGCACCGAATCGCATGGAACAGGCGACGACGGAGATGAGGATCAGCCAGAAACCGGCCATCCAGAACAGGCGGCCGCTGCCGCGGAACCGCGACAGCAGGTAGGTCGCGGCCTTGGGAATCGGAATCTCGAGCACGTGGCTGGCCAGGGTCACCGTGGCCGACAGGGCCAGCAGCGTGCAGCAGACCACCACGCACAGGGCGGGGACGAACGGAAAGCGGTTCGGCCCGGCGCGATGGTTCACGTAGGCAAGCAACGCGGCCAGCACCAGCAACAGTACGCCGAGTCCTACATAGGTGTAGCCCTCGAAGGTCTGGCCGGTCGTGGCATCGGGCACGTCCAGCGGCAGCAGGCGGGCCACGCCGTTTGAATCGAATGGGCCCAGCAGGTTCATGGAGTAGACGCCGTACCCTCCGCTGTAGGCATTTGATCCGTCCATGAATCCGAACAGGGCCAGGCCCAGCGCGGCGATGATTGCCACCGCGAGCACACGCTGCACGACTTCGCGCAGGCCAAGCACCCGCCAGGACATCACCGCCAGCACGCTCGTGCTCGCACACACCAGCAGCGCCAGATACGGATTCAATCCCGTCGCGATGAATACCACCGCACCGTTTGCTGCATACCAGCGTGCGCCGCGCCAGTCCCAGCCTGCCAGCGAAACCCAGATCGACAGCACCAGGATCCAGTGGGAGGACAGTGCCGTGTGCCCCTGGAAGCGATAGAACGTGTAGGGAATGCTGGCGAACAGCACACCGACCAGCATTGCGATGATGATCGAAGCGATTCCCTTCGACACACCGCCGAGGCGAAGCGCGTTCAACGCGGCGAAATAGCCGAACACCCCCTGCAGCACCAGGCAGGACAGGAAGTAATAGCCGAAGAACTGGGTTCCCGGATCAGCAAGCGCCGCGAACGGGCGCGCAAGCAGCAGCAGCAGCGGCATCGGGTCGAACAACGAGATGCTCAGCGGCTGCGGATAGCTCAGGCGCGTGGAACTCAGCCACTGCACATCCGGATCGGAAAGGTACTGCTGCCAGGCGATGTGCACCTGTGCCAGGTCGCCCCAGATCCAGTGGGTATCGTGGACATCCAGCGGCACCGGGCCAAGCACGAATGCCGCCCACGCGACCGCGAATACAGCCACCAGCAGCATGCCGCCGCCGCGGAGGGTCCAGGCACCGGCCCTGCTGGCAAGGAAGGCGGTCAGTCTCATCGGCACTGGTAGTCCACCTGCTGCGCGCTGCTGCGGAACGGATCGGTCAGATCCGACGAATAGTTACCCATGATCAGCCGCTGTTTGGGCAGGAAATGGGTCCGGTAGAAGCGGCCAAGACTGGCCACGTTCTGCCCCTTCTCCGTCAATCTCACGCATCCATCGTTGATCGTGATCGTGCCCGACTGGAGCTGTTCGGTCAGCCGGATATCCACCAGGCGATGCTCGACCATGTATTCGTTGATGAACACATCTTTCATCCGCGCCTGCTGGATGCCACCGCCGCGCTGCTGGAGTTTCTCCAGGATGTAGAAGGAGAGCGAGCGGTCGACCACGGTGGGCACGCTGATCGCGAATGCATACCCGCCCATCGCCCAGAACAGGACCAGCAGGGCGCGCTCCAGCCCGGAGAAATGGGCCGCCTGACGAAACAGGAACAGACCGAGCGCGGTGATGACGATCGCCACGACCGCATCGAGCAGGGCCGCATAAAGTACGACGTCGACCCGCAGGAAACGGATATGCGCGTAATGGACGCAGAGCAGCACAACGACGAAGGCCGCAGTGGCAACAGCGGCACGGAGGTAGCGGTTCATTTGAACACCAGGAGTTTGTTCGCCACGAAGCTGCACGCCATCTGCATGCCTGTCGCAAGAATGAAGCCGATCGTGTAGTCATACCCCATCCGATCGGTCCATACATAGAGAACCAGACCGTGCAGGACGGCTATGCACGCATAGACGGCAAGGAACAGCGCGCCCTGCCGGACGATGCCCTTGTCAACGGCACGGAAGACGAAGTAGCGGCTGCCGATGAAGGACACGGCGATGCCGAAAACGGCCGCGATCGCGTTTGCCACGCCGGCCAGCGGAATCTCAAGCACTTCAATGTTGAAGCGAAGCACCGCGTAATGGACGGCCGTGGCTACCAGCCCGTTGATGATGTAACGCAGCAGCTGCCCGCGCAGGCCGGTTTCACCGCGGGCGGGCATGCAGGACCTCATGGATGAACTCGCGATAGGTACTCGTGGCGAGCACCCCGCCACTGCGGATCATGCCCGAGAGCATGAGCACGATCAGCGTCAGCGCGGCCGTCTGCAGGAACACCAGCAGCAGGATGCCGAATGCCAGCGAGAACCAGCCCGGCGTCGCAAAGCCGAGGGCCTTGAGCAGCATGGCGATCACCCCGCCTGCGACCGAAAGCCCGGCCACCAGGACGCACGCAATCCCCACCCGCACCAGCACGTCTTCGGCAAAGACCATCAAGGCGCGGAAGCCATGCAACGCCAGGCCGACGAAGTTCATCTTGCTTCGTCCCGCATAGCGCGGGCCGCGATCAAGCGCACACGTCTGCACGCGAAGCTTCGAGCCGAGCACGGACGCGGCCACATGCGTCCACAACTCCTGCATGGACGCCAGGCGGCGCACGGCAGGCATCTTGGCCGCCATGAAGTTTCCGAAGCTGATCTGACGACCACTCAGCAGCGAGAACAGCATCTTGTAGACGATGTAGAACGTCTTGAACTTCAGCGACTCCACGCGGCTCTTGCGCGTTGCGACCACCACATCGACATCGGCGGAATTCAGGCCGGCGACAAGTTCGGTGATGCTCTCCGGCGTGTCTTCACCATCGGAATCCATCGCGATCACGACCGCATCGTCACCGAAATGCTCTGCGACGTAGCTCAGGCCGATCGCGATGGCGCGCTGATGGCCAACATTGCGTCGCAGCCGGATGACCACACCCTCCAGGCCGGCGTCAGAGATCGCAGCGACATCCACGGGCTGGCGGACGGAGCCGTCATCCACGGCGACGATGTAGGTTGCCGCACCCTGGGTGCGCCGCAACTCCTGGAACAGCTTGGTGGACGCCTCGACGTCCTCGTACACCGGCATCACGACGATCTTGCGCATGTTCGCTTCCCTCAGGCCTGCAGGCGATGGCGGAAGTAGGAGATGGTCTCCTTCAGTCCATCCTCGAGTGCGACCTTCGGCTGCCAGTCGAATGTCGCTTTTGCCAAGCTGATATCCGGCTGACGCTGCTTCGGATCATCCGAAGGCAGGGGGCGGTGTTCGATCTTCGAGCTTCCCCCGACCAGGCGGATCACCGTCTCGGCGAGCTCGAGCATGGTGAACTCGCCCGGATTGCCGATATTGACCGGGCCGGTGAAATCGGCCGGGGAATCCATCAGCCGCAGCATGCCTTCGATGAGGTCATCGACATAGCAGAAGCTGCGCGTCTGCGTACCATCGCCGTAGATGGTGATCGGCTCGCCCTTCAGGGCCTGCACGATGAAATTGCTGACCACCCGGCCATCGTTGGGATGCATGCGGGGACCATACGTGTTGAAGATACGCATGACCTTGATTTCCAGCTGGTGCTGCCGCCAGTAATCGAAGAACAGGGTTTCAGCGCAGCGCTTGCCTTCGTCGTAGCAGCTGCGGATACCGATCGGATTCACGCGTCCCCAGTAGCCTTCCACCTGCGGGTGGATCTCCGGATCCCCGTAGACTTCGCTGGTGCTCGCCTGCAGGATGCGGGCGCCCACGCGCTTGGCCAGGCCGAGCATGTTGATCGCGCCGTGCACGCTGGTCTTGGTCGTCTGCACCGGATCGTACTGGTAATGCACCGGCGACGCCGGGCAGGCCAGATTGAAGATGCGATCGACTTCGACGTAAAGCGGGAACGTGACGTCGTGGCGCATCAGTTCGAAATGCTTGTGCCCGATCAACCCTTCGACGTTGTTCTTGCTGCCGGTATAGAAATTGTCCACGCAGAGGACATCGTGGCCCGCTGCAATCAGACGGTCACAGAGATGGGATCCCAGGAAGCCGGCGCCACCAGTAACCAATACGCGTTGTTGATTGTCAGACATGCAACCCTATCCTCGGGATCAGCGGTGAGCGGCCAGCATGCCGTGGGCATGCCGTGGAACCGCCCCCCTGTTAGTTAAGCAATTGTAAGCGAGTTTCGCCGCACGAGCGTGCGAGGCGCCGGTGCTCAGCCGGGTCCGCCGACCGGTGCGCCGGGGGCCGCTGCCTGCAGCATCCAGGCAAGCGTCTGCTCCAAGGGCGGGCTGTTCCAACTGCCGATCAGGTCGAGCAGGCGGCGGTTATCTCCGAGCAGGACCTTCACTTCGTTGGCCCGCACGAACGCAGGGTTTACCCGCACGTCCAGGGAGTGGCCGCTGAGGGTTTCACACAGGGCCAGGATCTCGGTCAGGGTGTGGCCGCGACCGGAGCACACATTCACCACCTGGCCGGTCGCCTCGGGCGTCTCAAGCAACTGCCGATAGGCCGACACCACCGCGCGGACGTCGCCGAAATCCCGGGATACCTCCAGGTTGCCGAGCTCGAGCAGGGGCGCTCGACGGGCAAAGTGGGACACGATCTTCGGGACAAGGAACTGCTCTGCCTGGCCAACGCCGGTGTAATTGAACGGACGCACGATCGTGATCGGCAGCCGCTCCTTCCACAGCCCGGCGACATACTCCATCGCCAGCTTGCTGACCGCGTAATCGTTGGCCGGTGCAGGCGGGGTACTTTCATCCAGCACCCCTGCAGCCGCATTGCCGTAGACGTTCGCGCTGCTTGCCAGCAATACGCGATCCAGCGCCAGCCCTGCCTGCTCCACCGCTGAAAGCAGGTTTCGCGTTCCCATCAGGTTGACGCTGTAGAACTCTTCCACGCTGCCATGGCCGACAAAGGCCAGCGCAGCCAGATGCACGATGACATCGGGCCGCGTCGCCTGGACCAGGGCCGTCAGCGCCTGCGCGTCGCGCAGGTCAGCGAGATGCGATTCATCCGCGCCGGGCACCCCGCCCTGCGAGCCTACCGCGATGACATGGCACTGCTGGGACTGAAGCTCGGCCACCATGTAGCGCCCGGTAAAACCGGACGCTCCCGTCACCAGGACCCGCTTGTGGGCGAGATCAGAACGAGAAGCCACGCTCATTCCTCTTGAGGTCCGCCTCGACCATCATCTGGCACAGGGCCTCCAGCGTGGTCTGTGGCTTCCAGCCGAGAATGCGCTCGGCCTTTTCGGGATCACCGATCAGCAGGTCCACTTCCGCCGGTCGGTGGAACTTCTCGTTGATGCGAACCAGCGTCTTGCCCGTCGCGGTATCGACCGCCGTTTCATTGATGTCGCTGCCGCGGAATTCGACATCGATACCGGCGCCCTTGAACGCCATCGTGACAAAATCACGGACCGTCTCGGTGCGGTTGGTGGCGAGCACGAACGTATCCGGTTCGTCGGCCTGCAGCATCCGCCACATTCCCTCGACATACTCCTTGGCAAAACCCCAGTCGCGCTTTGCATCCAGATTGCCGAGCTCCAGCACATCAAGCTGGCCCAGTTTGATCTTGGCCACGGAGTCGGTGATCTTGCGCGTCACGAACTCGCGGCCGCGCAGGGGGCTCTCGTGGTTGAACAGGATGCCGCTGGAACCGAAGATGTTGTAACTCTCGCGGTAGTTGACCGTGATCCAGTGTGCGTAGAGCTTGGCGACACCGTACGGGCTGCGCGGATAGAACGGCGTGTCTTCCTTCTGCGGCACGGCCTGGACTTTCCCGAACATTTCCGAGGTCGAGGCCTGATAGAAGCGGATCTTCGGATTCAGCAGGCGGATCGCCTCGAGCAGGTTCAGCGCACCCACGCCGGTGATCTGCGCCGTGGTGGAGGGCTGCTCGAAGCTCACGCCGACGAAGCTCTGCGCGGCCAGGTTGTAGATCTCGTCCGGCTGGATCTTCTGCACCATCGCCATCGTGGTGCCAAGGTCGGTGAGGTCGTACTCGACCAGATGCAGGTTCGGATGCCGGGTGACCCCCAACTCGTCCATGCGCCAGAAGTTCACCGAGCTCGTGCGGCGATAGGTGCCATGGACCTCATAGCCCTTCTCCAGCAGGAGCTGGGCCAAATACGCACCGTCCTGCCCGGTGATACCGGTAATGATCGCCTTCTTGCTGCTCATAGTTCCTTCACTCTTGTTTGATAATGACGCCGCGATGCTGCGGCTCGCGGGCGCGTGGTGGCCGTTCCATGACTGGTCCCCTGCGGGCCCCCGTCCCTGTCAACAGGGCCGGATCATACATTACGGGACCCGCCCCGCCCTTTCACCGCCAAAGGCGCCAGCAGGGCCTGTTCGAGCTGCTTGGCGCTCTCTTTCCAGGTCAGCCACTGCAACTTCTGGATGTCGGGCAGCGTGCCCGCCTTCTCTGCACGCATCCAAGCGACCACCGCGTCGGCCAGGGCGTCGAAGCCCACACCGCTGAAGTAGCTGGCATGGTCACCCGCAACCTCCCTGAATACGGGAAGGTCGCGTGCCAGGACCGGCATGCCAAGCTGGGCCGCTTCGATCAAGGGCAGGCCGAAGCCCTCGCCCTGGGAGGCAGCGAGCAGGCAGGACGAGGCGGCATAGATCTGCTCCAGATACTCGTCACTGATGGCCTCCAGCCAGAACAGGCGTCGGCCGCGCTCGGGGTGGCGGGCGATCAGGTCGCACAGCTCATCCACCAGCCAGCCGCGCTTGCCGACGATGACCAACATCGCGTCCTCGCCGTCCGACCACAGCCGTTCGAAGGCCGCCAGTGCCTGCGCGTGGCCTTTGCGCGGCTCCAGGGTGCCGACCATCAGGAAGCTGGTTCCGGCCTTGATCCGCTGCACGATGGACGGACCGTCGGCCGGCAGCCCCTTGCTCGGGGTGCTGCCGGTGATGTCCGCCCCCAGGTGGAACCAGGACAGTTCGGGCCGATGCTCGAGCAGGCTCTGGTCCATCCAGCTGCGCACGTCTTCGGCAACCGCCGCGGAAATGCAGATCAACCGATCCGAATACTCGGCCACCGCGCGCAGCCAGCGCTCGTGATACCGCCCGCCGTCCAACGGCCACCACTCAGGGTGTCGGACCGGCAGGATGTCGTAGACGACGAAGGCGACGCTCACACCGGTGGCGCGGAAATACTCGAACCAGTGCGGGATGAGCGATGCCGTATCCCCTACCAGGTCAAGACCGAGGAAGGCGTCGCCGGCATGGCAGACCAGGGGGCCATCTTCGCCCGGCTGGCCAGTCAACTGCCCCATGTATTCATTCGCGCACACATACTGGCGTGAAGCGCGGTCGATCCGGATGAGCTGGACCCGGTACCCGGCCGGCGGGTTGGCCATCCATTCGGAGACGACCGCGCGCGTGACGCGCTGGATGCCGGTCCGATGGTCGTGCGCGGCCAGCTCGGATACGTCCACCAGCAACTGGCGCTGCATCGGGCGAATGGATCGGTCCAGCGCATCGGACAGTGCCAGCGTACTGGACGGCTCCCGATCGGCCCTGGCGGCCAACGCGGTGGTCGCATCCAACAGGATCCGGTCGGCAGATACCACCTTGGCCTTGTGTCCGGCATGCACGGTCTCGCACGCATCCAGCAGTGCCGCGGCCACCAGCGGCCATGAGAACTGCGCGCCGCGCGTCAGCGCGTATTCCCGCAGGTCTGCCAGCGCCGCCTCATCATCCAGGTGGCGTGCCATGCAATCGCGGATGGACGCCACGTCCATCGGATCGAACATCGCGTCCTTGCGCGTGGCGATCTCGCGGATGCTCGACGCATCGGAGGCGAGCACGGCCGCACCGCAGTTCATGGCTTCCAGCACGGGCAGGCCGAAGCCCTCGTGCCAGGAAGGAAACACGAAGAACCGGCAGCGGTTGTAGAGCGCGACGAGGTCGCGGTCGGACACATAGCCGGTAAAGATCAGCTCTTCCGGCCGCAGCCCGGAGGCGGCACCCAGGGCCATCAACTCCTCGATGTGGGGACCGTGCATGCGGCCGGCCATCACCAGCCTGAGCATGCTGCGCTGCCGGGGCTCGAGGCCCGCGTAGGCCTGCACCAGCCGCACCAGGTTCTTGCGGTTGTCCGAGCCGCCGGTGTACAGGATGAAGTCGGTCGCAATGCCGTACTTCTCCTTCACCCTGCGCAGCGTGATGGAGTCCTTCGGCAACGGCTTGAAGACGTCGTCGCAGGCGCCGGAGATATTGAAGACCTTGTCGCGATCGAAGCCCAGCACATCGCGGGCCTCATCCGCGGCGCTCTGTGAAATGGCCACCAGCGCATCCGCACGGCGCAGATCGGCGAGCTTTTCCTCGTAGTACATCCGGTACGGAGGAACGGGATCCAGGTAGGTCGCTGGATTCATCAGCGGAATGAGATCGTAGAGCGTCACCACGGTCGGAACATCCGACACAACGCCCACGCTGGTGACGGAGTTGTCGCCGTACCCTTCGAAGAGGCTCGACAGATGCACGACATCCGGCGACAGCGCCGCGATGGCCGCCTCGCGGATGATCTCGGCATCGCGGATGCGATCGACGTTTGAACGGTCCATGCCATGAACGGGCAGAGGCACGTGCCATACATGGATGTTTCCCGGCGCAAGCAATCCCTCGAACGCCTTGCGAATGGTCGCAATGGTGTCGGCAAACGCGCCGTTGAGCACGATGTGGACGTCGTGGCCACGATTGTCGCGTGCAACAGCCAGGGCGAGCGAAAGGCTGTATCGGCCGATACCGCGGTAGCGGCTCTCCGACTGCGCGCCTTGCAGGTCAATAACGATACGCATGCTCAAACTTCCTGTCTGGACTGTGCAGCGCGCAGCTGGGCGTGGATCCAGCGTGCGCGGGCGGAAAGGCGCTGATCATCTTCGTCGCCATCAAAATTCGTCACCTGCCCAAGCGCGGTAACGACCGCAACCTGGGGCAGCGGGGCGACCATGCCCCGGTGGCTGGCGAGCAACCTCAGCCGCTCGTGAAGCGGCGGAACCAGCTTCACGCACTGGTTGACCCAGCGCCCGAGCAGGGGGCGTGCAAGCACCGCGCGCATGGCGCCCACGGTCGTCTCGCGCAGGACATCCTTCGGCGACGTCCTGGACCGCTGCGCGAAGCCGGAGAACGTGCGCAGCGGACGGGTGATGCGCCACGACTTGCTGTTCAGCAGTTGCTGGATGAGCTCACGCTCGGCGGCCAGTTCGTGATCCCGGCGCACGACCTCGCCCCGCTCGGAGTGGGTCTGCCCACGCGCAAGCTCGAAGTCTTCCTTGTAGGCCTCCATCGCCTCTGACAGAACGCTCACTTCATGCTGGAGCGTCGCGACGTCGCCACGAAGAACCTGGGCCTCGGCCGTCTGCGCGTCCAGCTCCTGGCGCAGCGCCTCGGCCTGCGCACGCAGGCCTTGCGCTTCCTCGATCGCCGACACACGCTCAGCCTCGATCGCCGCCGTGCGCGCGCTCATCTCTTCGACACTGCCGTGAAGCCCGTGGATCGTGGCATGCATCGCAGCCTGTCGCTCGGCCGCAACCGCATTCGCGGCCGCGCAGAAGGTCGAGTCGGGCGAGAGCACGAACGCATCGAACACGTTGGGCCCGCATGTCAGTGCGGCTTTCAGCTCCGGATGCTCATTGCTCACATAGAAGCGGTTGAGGCCATCGAAGTAGGCAAACTCATAGCCCTTCTGCAGGACCAACGGCTCCCATTGCTGGTGGCTGGGCTCGGGGCTCAGCGGCCGCGTGCTCTCGATCACCAGCAGCCACGGCCGGCGATCGCCCTGCCAACCGGCGACCACCTGGAACTCTGCGCCCTCCACATCGATCTTGAGCCAGTGCACGTCACCGGGACCGCCCTCTTCGATGACGTCATCCAGCGTGATCGCCGGGACGCGCACTTCATGCACGTCGAACCCCGCCTCACGGTGCGAGGCCGCGATGGCCTCATCCGTGGTGCTCAGCCCGGTATCGGTGATGTCGAAGAAGCGCAGCTCGCCCCGCGCATCACTGACGGCCGCCTGCAGGACCTGCTCATCGGGCCGCCGCTCGCGCAGCAGGGTGGAGTAATGCTGGGTCGGCTCGACGTGCACGCCACGCCAGCCCTTGTCGTAGAAGAGCCGGCTGACCGAATGTTCGTCGGGGCTCTGTGCGCCGACATCGATGTAGCGTCCCTGCTCGATATGGCCCAAAGCGCGCCACAGGATGACGTCTTCAAAGTTCTGGGCGTAGGAAATCAGATTGAACATGCTTTTTCCTGGTGCCGTCAGCGTTCAACGGCGTCGCGCTCGACCGCGAACGACGCGTCGAGCCAGTTACTGCCGATAAAGAGGGGTTGGCCAGCATTCATCACTTCGAACACGAGGAGGTTGTCCACCCATTCGTAGTTGTCCACCAGATGCGTTTCGGTGCTTACCAATGCGGGGGAAACCGAGTATGAGCCCGGGCCGAGCCGGCAGGTGAACTCCAGCGAGTAACGCACGCACTCACCGGCCGCGATGTCACGCTGGACCTGGCCGGTATGCCATGTGTTGCTCCCCCAGACCACGTGGCCCTGCTTGTCGCGCAGCATGAAACCCAGCACCAGGCTGGGGATCGCGTCATGCGCTTCGGCCTCCAGCACCAGCCTCAAGCGCTGGCCGACGGTCGCGAGCGCGACATCATCACCCGTGTGGGCATCCACCAGCCGAAGCTTGCGCGCGACCACCTTGCCACTTCCGCTGCGGGTCATCACCCACCCGGACTTGTCGCGCCGCTGCTCCACGGTGAGCTGCTCGTTTTCCTTTCGCGCAATCAGGGCGTTGTAGTAATCGATGACCTCATCCGGGGCGCCATCCCTGAGCACGCGGCCCTTGTCGAGAAGGATGACCCGATCGCACAGCGCCTTGACGTCGCCAGGGCTGTGCGACACGAGCATGATCGAGGTACCTTCCTCGCGGAAGCGCCGCATGCGATCAAAGCTCTTGTGCTGGAAGTAGCTGTCACCCACGGCCAGTGCTTCATCGACGATCAGCAGGTCAGGCGTGAATGCCGTCGCCACCGCGAAGGCCACGCGCACCTGCATGCCGCTGGAATAGGTCCGCACCGGCTGGTCGAAATAGTCACCGACCTCGGCGAAATCCTCGATTCCCTGCATCGCCTGCGCGATCTGCTCTTGGGAATACCCCATGAGCCCCGCGGAATGGAAGGCGTTCTGGCGCCCGGTGAGGTCGGGGTTGAAGCCCATGCCGAGCTCGAGGATCGCCGCGACCCGGCCTGTCCGTGTCACCTGGCCTTCGGTGGGCTGCGCCGTGCCGGTGATGAGTTTGAGCAACGTACTCTTGCCCGCGCCGTTCTGTCCGATCACACCCACCGCTTCACCGGGTGCAATGGAGAAGGACACATCCCTGAGCACCCAGGTCTCCTCGCGTGGCCGGGTGGGCATCCCGAACCAGCGCGCAGCGCGCAGCCACTCGCTGCGCCATACACGGTACGCCTTGCCGACGCCCTCTACCTTCAACTCGCCGCTCATAGCGCATCCACCATTTCAGGACTGGCACGCCGGAACACGATCAGGGCGGCCATTCCCATCAGAAGGGTTGTCAGAATCATCCACACCAGGTCCGCCCAGACGGGCGGCTTGTTGAACACCAGGACATTCTGGTAACTGGTGACAAGCGGGAACAACGGATTGAGCTTGAAGACCTTCTGCACGCTCGGGGGCAGGATCGTGATGTGGTAGACGATGGGGGTCAGCCAGAACAGGGCCTGCAGCACCACCGGCACGACCTGGCCGATGTCGCGCATGAAGACGTTGAGCACCCCGAGCAGAAGCCCGATGGACATCGCAAACGTCAGCGTGAGCACCATCAGCGCCGGCAGCCACCAGGCCTGCATGTCCGGGAAGTGCCCGAGCACGGCAAACACGGCGAAGATCGCCACCAGCAGCAGCAGGTTGTTGACGAGCATCGTTCCGCCGGCGATGAACGGCAGGCAGATCCGCGGAAACGCCATCTTTTTCATCAGATTGCCGCTGTCGACGAACAGGTTCACCGACTTGCCCACCGTCTCGGCGAACATCGTCCAGCACAAGGTACCGGCCATCAGATACAGCGCGTATGCATATTTGTTGTCGATGCCGGGAAGTTTCGCCGCCAGCACCTCGGACAGAATCGTGGCGAAGATGAGCACCTGCATGAGCGGGTGGATGATCATCCACAGCGCGCCGAGCCTGCTGCGTATGAAACGAAGCCGAAGGTCGTTGCGGATGGACGAAAGAATGAAGAAGCGGTATGCCCACAATGCTCGCAGCATGTTTTTCATGGAGTGCCCCTCCGGGCGGATTCTTCCAGATCGTTCTTACCGGCAAGGCGCGACCGGTCCTGTTCAATGTGACCGAGGCGGGCAAGAATATGCTCGGCGGCCCGCTCGCGCGAAAGCACCTGCGTCACCTTCTCGCGCCCACGCTGCCCCAGTTCACGCGCCGCCTGCGGATCATCGGCCAGCCTGCGCATCCACAGCGCCGCTTCGGCGATATCCGCTTCGGCCCAGTACTGGCCTTCGCCGTGCGGATACTCGCCCGGCTGGACCGCCACCATCCGGTAGCCCACCAAGGCCGCGCAGTCGGCGTCCATGAAGTCCAGGTTCCCCGACCAGTTGGTCGCGATCACCGGCTTTCCCATCGCCATGCATTCGGCAAGACCGAGGCCGAAGCCCTCGGACCGATGCAGGGACACGTAGACATCGCAGCAGCGCTGAAGGGCATTGACGTGGGCGCGATCGATCACCTCGTCCCGGACCACGACCCGGGCATCGGCCTCGACCTCCTTCAACAAGGTCCGGAAGCGATCCGGATGGCGAAACCCGTTGCTCGATTTGATCAGCAGGCGGACATCATCGCGACCCGCAGGGAATGCGTCGCGGAAGGCCTTCAAGACAGCGTAGGGATTCTTCCGGGCAATCCAGGAATTGAAGTCGAAGGTGACCAGGAACGTGAACTTGTCTTCCTCCAGGCCGAAATCCGCACGCTCAAGGCCGCTGTCGGGCAGCGTGCTCAACGGCAGCGGCACACGCAGCACGGGCTTGTCGGTCACGCGCCGGAAGGCATCCTCGACGAACTGACTGGCGACCATCACCTCATCCACGTGCTCCAGCGCCGCTATCCATTCCTCGGGAATGGCTTCCAGCTCCCAGAACCAGCAGGCGATCAGGTAACGCCCCTGCAGCCGTGCTTTACCGATCTGCGCCAGGGCGGGCTGCAGGTAATCCGGGTTGACGAAGAGGATGCTGACCGGATGGGGCGTTTCAGTGCCGATCCAGCGATCCAGGCTCTGATCGTCCCAGCCATGCGGCAGGTCGAGGTCGATGTCGTACAGGGCAACATCGGCCCCGGCTTCGATCAGCGCGCGCGCATACAGGCGCGCACTTTCGGCCAAGCCAAACTGACCGCGTATGTAACCCAGGATGTTCACGCCGGTACCGCTGCCCGCAGATCTTTCCGCGCGGAGCGTGCCGTGGTTTGCGCTGGGCTGCAGCGCCCAGCGGGGGGTGCGTGGAAACCGCGCGCGGCCACTGGCGCGCGCGGCGAGCAACGAGGAAGCGCGATTGCGCAGACCTTGCGGAAGGTGGCGGTAGATCGCCTGCAACCACTGCTGGCCTCTGATCCACGCTGACAGGCTCAGCATCAGCAACCCCAGCGAAGGGGGCCGCCGCTGCTCACCGTGGCGCGGACGCTGTGCGCCCTCATTCATGGCTCGAAAGCGCCCCTTCCAGATCCACCTGCAGATCCCCCAGCTCCTCCACGCCCACGCTCAGCCGTACCAGCGCATCGCTGATGCCGAGTGCTTCACGGCGTTCGACCGGGATCGAGGCATGCGTCATCACCGCAGGATGATTCACCAGGCTCTCCACGCCGCCCAGCGATTCGGCCAGGGTGAACAGTTCGGTCTTCTCGCAGAAACGCTTGGCCGCGGCGAACCCGCCTTTGAGCACGATCGAGACGATGCCGCCGTAGCCGTTCATCTGGCGCGTGGCCAGCGCGTGCTGCGGGTGCGAGGTCAGGCCCGGGTAGATCACCTTTTCCACCGCCGGGTGCTTCTCCAGCCACTGGGCCAGGGCCAGCGCATTGCTGCAATGGGCCTTCATGCGCAGCGGCAGGGTCTTCAGGCCGCGCAGCGCCAGGAAGCTGTCGAACGGCCCCTGCACGGCGCCGATCGAGTTCTGCAGGAAGGCCATCTGCTCGGCCAGTTCGGTGTCCTCACCGACCACCACCATGCCGCCGACCATGTCCGAGTGCCCGTTGAGGTACTTGGTGGCCGAATGCAGGACCAGATCCGCGCCCAGTTCCAGCGGGCGCTGCAGCATCGGCGAGGCGAAGGTGTTGTCGACCACCACGATCAGCCCATGCCGCTTGGCCACCGCGGCGATCGCCGCGATATCCACGATCTTCAGCATCGGGTTGGTCGGGGTCTCGATCCACACCATCTTCGTCTGCGGGGTGATCGCCGCTTCGAAGGCGGCCACGTCCGTCAGGTCGACGAAGCTGAACTGCAGGCTGGCGGTGCGCTTGCGGACCCGCTCGAACAGCCGGAAGGTGCCGCCGTAGATGTCATCCATCGCCACCACGTGGCTGCCGGCGTCCAGCAGTTCCATCACGGTGGAGCTTGCCGCCATGCCCGAGGCGAACGCGAAGCCGCGGCTGCCGCCTTCCAGCGAGGCCACGCAGCGCTCGTAGGCGAAACGGGTCGGGTTGTGGGTACGCGAGTACTCGAAGCCCTGGTGTTCACCCGGGCTGGACTGGGCATAGGTGGAGGTCGCATAGATCGGCGGCATCACCGCGCCGGTGCTCGGATCCGGCGACTGGCCGCCGTGGATGGCCAGCGTGGCCAGGGCGAGCGAGCGGTCGCCGTGCCCGGAGGAAGCGTGGTCGGACATAGTGTTTTCCGGCAATAGGAGCCCCCTTAGGGGCCCCCGCAAAAAGGAGCGGAAGTCTATCAGCGGAGGCTTAATCTGCCCTTGACGCCGATA
Organism: Steroidobacteraceae bacterium; assembly: GCA_040508085.1. GTDB lineage: Bacteria > Pseudomonadota > Gammaproteobacteria > Steroidobacterales > Steroidobacteraceae > ZC4RG30. The sequence goes on along the minus strand of JBEVNO010000028.1, from coordinate 4,041 downwards.
AACCCGAGTTCATTGCGTCAGGCCCCGTCGCTTACTGCACGCGACGACGCAGGTAGTTCAACAGATCGATCCGGGTGATCAGGCCCAGGAAGGTGCCGCCGTCCATGATGATCGCCACCTGGCCCCGGTCGAACACCGGCAGCAGCGCCTCGATCGGCGATTTCACGTCCAGGCGGTCCAGCTTGCTCACCATCGCGGTGGCCACCGGGTCGCGGAAGCGGGCTTCATCGCCATACACATGCAGCAGCACGTCGCTTTCGTCCACGATGCCGACCAGCTGGTCGCCGTCCATCACCGGCAGCTGCGAGACGTCGTACAGCTTCATGCGCTGGTAGGCGGTGGTCAGCAGGTCGTTCGGGCCGATCACCACGGTGTCGCGCTGGCCGTACGGGCGCAGGATCAGGTCGCGCAGATCGCCGTACTGCGGGCGCTCCAGGAAGCCGTTGTCCAGCATCCAGTAGTCGTTGTACATCTTGGAGAGGTACTTGTTGCCGGTATCGCAGACCAGCACCAGCACCTTCTTCGGGGTGGTCTGCTCCTTGCAGTACTTCAGCGCCGCGGCCAGCAGGGTACCGGTCGAGGACCCGCCGAGGATGCCTTCCTTGCCCAGCAGCTCGCGTGCGGTGTGGAAGCTCTCGGCATCGCTGATCGCATACGCCTTGGTGACCCGGCTGAAATCGGCGATGGACGGCAGGAAGTCCTCGCCGATGCCTTCGACCAGCCAGCTGCCGGATTTGTCGTTCAGGTTGCCGTCGTTGATGTACTCGGCCAGGATCGAGCCCACCGGGTCGGCCAGCACCAGCTCGGTCTTCGGCGAATGCTGGGCGAAGGCGCGCGACAGGCCGGTCATGGTGCCCGAGCTGCCGCAGCCGAACACGATCGCGTCCAGCTCGCCGCCCATCTGCTCGAGGATCTCCGGGCCGGTCCCGAATTCATGCGCGGCCGGGTTGTCCGGATTGCCGAACTGGTTGATGAAGTACGCGCCGGGGGTTTCCTCGGCCACGCGCTGGGCCATGTCCTGGTAGTACTCTGGATGGCCCTTGGCCACGTCCGAGCGGGTCAGCCGTACTTCGGCGCCCATGGCCTTGAGATTGAAGATCTTCTCCCGGCTCATCTTGTCCGGCACGACCAGGATCAGCTTGTAGCCCTTCTGCTGGGCGACCAGGGCCAGGCCGAGGCCGGTGTTGCCGGCGGTGCCCTCCACGAGGGTCGCACCCGGCTGCAGGTCGCCGCGCTTCTCGGCGGCCTCGATCATCGACAGACCGATGCGGTCCTTGATCGACCCGCCGGGGTTGGCGCTTTCGAGCTTCAGGTAGAGCTCGCAGACCCCGGTATCCAGGCGCTGGGCCTTGACGATCGGAGTGTGGCCAATAAGGTCGAGTACGGAGGAGTGGATTGCCATCGGGTCACATCGGTTCGCGCCGCAGTGCGGCCTGACCGGTGATTATCCGACGGTTGGCGAAGAAAGTCAGGCCGCTGCCGCCCACTGGCCGACCCTTCATCAGGCGGGCTTCACCGCGGGCGGAGCGGCGCAGGCGACAACGGTCGACGAGGTGACCGCTGCCGCCCACGACGTAGGCCAAAAGATCGTCAGTGCGTAGGGGAGTCGTACATGCGTTCGAGCTTCTGCTTGGCCAGCAGCTTTTCACGCTTCATCTGCCTCAGGGTGAGATCCGCTATTGGAAGCACGCCCAGTTCCGCATCCATGCATTTCTTGTTCAACTTCTGATGCCGTTCGTAAAGCGCCTTGAATTCCGGGTCGCTCTTGCGGCGCGCATCGATTTCGCTCTGGGGCTGACCTTCAAACATGATGGACCTCCTTCTGCTTGCGTTGAAACAAGAACGCCCCGGCCTGGCGGCACGGGGCGTTGCTTGGGGTGGAGCGACCGGCGATGTCCAGGCCCGGACCCGGCGCTGCGACCAGCACGTGCGGCTGGACGACAGACTGCTGTGGTACGTGGCGCTGCTGCATCTCCGGCCCTCCATTCGTCCGGGCTGCGGAAGGCGGCCCGGACAATCGACCCTACGCCTGCGGCGGAGCCGGTTCAACCCTTTCAGTGGATATCATCGGCCGCGCCCAGTCGGGGTTCAGGCTGAACACGCAGAACAACGAAATTTCAACAATTACAGCATCTTGCATCGCACCCCATGGCTCAGGGCGCGATGATCACCTCGGCCGAACGGGCCTTGGTCGCCGCCGCTTTCTTGCCGCTGGCCTGGATGCGGCTGGCACTGACGCCGGCCGCCACCAGGGCATCGCGCAATGCTTCGGCACGCTGCTGGCCCACACCGGCCGCGGCCTCGTAGGCCTCGATCCGGACCCGGCCCTTCCTGCCGATGTTGAGGTACTCGGCCAGCGCCTTGGCCTGGCCCTTGGCAGCGCCGGACAGGCTGCCCTTGCCGGCCGCGAAGGCATCCCCGTTGAAGGTGAACACTTCGCCGCGGCTGTCGAACTTCGAACCGGGCAGCGTGTTGCCCGAGACCAGCTCGGCTTCCTCGCGGGCCAGCTTGGCCGCGTTCTGCTGGGCGGCGCTGAGGCGGGCGGTCTGCTTGCCGGCCACGCTGGTCAGCGCGGTCTCGGCATCCTGGCGTGCCAGCGCCTCCGATTCGGCCGCCAGGCGCAGGCGTTCGCTTTCCTCGGCCTGGATCTGGGCCTGCACGCGCAGGCGCTCGGCTTCCTGCCGGGCGCGCAGCGCATCGCGGCGGCTGGCTTCGATCAGCAGCTCGCTGCGGGTCCGCTCCAGCCGGTCCACTTCGCGCTGGGCCAGCGCGGCGCGCACGCTGGATTCGGCGATCTCGACCCGGCGGTCGGCCAGGTAACGGGCCTGGTCCAGATCGCGGCGCTTGGCCTTGGCCAGCTCGGCCACGGCCTGTTGGGCCTGCAGGCGCTCGAACGCGGCCAGCTGGGCGGTATCCGGATTGGCCTGGATCGCCAGCAGGCGCTGGTTGAGCTGGGCCACGGCCGGGTCATCGGCGGCGGTGGCGGCCAACGGCAGGGACAGGCTCAACGCCAGCAGCAGGGTGCGGGTGGGCTTCACGGGCGATCTTCTCCGGTGGCGAGCTGGCGCTGCAGCTGGGCCACCTCGTTGCGGCGCAGCTGCAGCTGCGCGGTGGCGGTGGCTTCTTCGCTGCGGGCCCGCGCCAGGTCGGCATCGACCGTCGCGCGGATCGCCAGCAGCGGGGCGTTCTTGCGCTCGCGGCGGTCACCGGCGGCGCGCTGGGCCTGTTCCAGGCCCTGGCGGGCCACGGCGATCAGCTCCGGCGCGTACTGGTCGGCATCGGCCTGGGTGGCCTTCTCCACCGCCTGCCGGGCCTGCATCAGTTCCAGGGCGCCGTCCTGCGCCTGGGCGGCCCCGGAGAGCGCGAATGCGCACACCATCACATACAGGGTACGTCGTATTTGTGCGAAGCTAGGATTCATTGGGGGTGCCGTCGCCTGAAGTAGGAGCGCGGCCATTGTCGGAAGCCTGCGGCGTGCTTGCAATGGCACGCGGCTGATTGTTGGGGAAACATTTCGCATGGATATCGGCTATTTCCTGAAGCTGATGACCGAAAAGAACGCTTCGGACATGTTCTTGACGACCGGAGCTCCGGTATACATCAAGATCGAGGGCAAGTTGTACCCGTTGGGGAATACGGGGCTGCCGCCGGGCATGGTCAAGAAGATCGCCTACTCGCTGATGGACGAGGGCCAGGTGCCCGAGTTCGAGCGCGAGCTGGAACTGAACATGGCCATCGCCCTGCCCGATGCCGGGCGCTTCCGCGTCAACGTGTTCAAGCAGCGCGGTGAGGTGGGCATGGTGATCCGCGCCATCCGCAGCAAGATTCCGAGCATCGAAGAGCTCAACCTGCCGCAGGTGCTCAAGGACGTCATCATGACCCCGCGCGGGCTGGTGCTGGTGGTCGGCTCGACCGGGTCGGGCAAGTCGACCTCGCTGGCCTCGATGATCGACCACCGCAACAGCACCACGACCGGGCACATCCTCACCATCGAGGACCCGATCGAGTACCTGCACAAGCACAAGATGTCGATCGTGAACC
>JBEVNO010000191.1:0-11124 GCA_040508085.1 Steroidobacteraceae bacterium | reverse complement strand
TATTCAGCAGCGATGTCTTTGTGAGTTTTGGTTCGCAGGACGCCTATACATTTTTTCCGACAATTTACGGAGGCCTGATTTCGCTGCTGGGAACGAGTCCAGCAGCGGCTCTGCTCACTTTTGGCGGGGCGCTCGCCGTCATCTGTGCAACCTGGTGGCTGGCAAGAGGCGTGTCTGACCACAGAAGCGCATGGCTCGCTGCGGGGCTTGTTGCGGCACTTCCGACAGCCTATGGCTCCGGCGGCGGGTTCGCTCTAGTAGAGGCGTTCGTTACGCCGCGGGCCTGGGCTGAGGCATTGGTTCTGCTGGGCATCGGCTTTCAGGTGCGCGGCCATCTCCTGCCCGTTTTCGGGTGCCTCGCCGTCGCATTACTGGTACACCCGGTCATGGCGTTTCCCGGCGCGGTGGTTATTGCACTTCTTGCCGTCTCGCGTATTTCTTGGCGTTGGCAATACATTGTGCTCTTCGGAGCCGCCATTGTATTCGCGGTTGTAGCAGCCCTGCCGCTGCAGCGTTGGCAGCTGGACCAACAGTGGTCCGCTGTCATAGGCCACGGCGAATACCTCTACATTCACAACTGGACACTACCGGACTGGACCGTTGTGCTGAGGACAGCATGCACGCTTGGGTTCGCCGCCGTCGTCGTGCCGCGGGCACGCTCCGTTGCAGTAGCCACGTTGGCGGCCATGGCAGGCCTGTTGCTCCTGTCCGCAGTCGGCGCCGATCTGTTGCACCTCGCGCTGATCGTACAAGGCCAAGCGTGGCGGGTCACGTGGTTGGTCCTTGCAATCTCCATTGCGTTTTGCCCTGCAACAATTGTGGCCTGCCTGGCTGAGTCCCTGATGTTGCGATGTGCCGGTTTGCTGCTAGCCGCTGCATGGATAGCTGGATCAAACGGACTGGCCCTTCTACTGACACTATGCGCCACCTTCTGCGCGCTACTCGGCTTCGCTGGTTTGTCTCGCAAGGCTGGTGCCCCACTGGGCCGCTCTGTCAAGTACGCCGTCCTCCTCTTAGTTGTTTGCAGTCTGGCGGTGGCCAGTCTGGAAGCGGCCGATGAACTGAACGAGGCTCGAAGTAGCACTTGGCAGGTGGTGCGTACCCTAGCGAGCGACGGAGTCGCCCCAGCTTGCTTGCTGGTACTCGCGAGCTACGGCGTGAGTAGGCTGCACGGCAACCTGAATGTGCTGACTGGCATGGTGGCACTCAGCGTTTTTTTACTTGCTGCGACTTGCTCAAAGGCCTGGCAGGAATGGCGAAACACGTACTACACACCAGCAGTGCGGTCTGCGTTCGCACCATGGCGTCAGCGTATTCCACCGGGCAGCGATGTGCTCTGGGCCACTCGCTTGCTGACACACAGCGACCCGTCCTTTGTATGGCTCGCCCTCGACAGGCCCAGCTACTTCTCCTCCATCCAAGGCGCAAGTGCTTTGTTCTCACGTGATGCGGCAATGGAGATCTCCAGACGACTTGATACCCTGCCTGTGGCACTTCCGATCGAGCATCCCCGAAACATGACCATCACAGGAGATTCCCTTCCTCAGGTAAGCTGCTCGTCCGTGCCAGTGAAATACCTGATTTCGTCCGCTCCTGTCGCCATGGCAGAAATTGTTCCGGCCCCAGCGGACGCGCCTGAGCCCTTCCGGAGATTGCGGCTGTACATATGCCCATGACACGGATCGGCATCATCGCTGGCGCCGGCCCTGCGGGCCTCACTGCCGCACTCGAGCTTCAGCAGCGCACCAACGTGCACCCCATCGTCATCGAGAGCGACACGCAGGTAGGCGGCATCTCGAAGACCATCAACTATCGCGGCAACCGGATGGACTTGGGCGGGCATCGCTTCTTCTCGAAATCCGACTGGGTGATGGCCTGGTGGCAGCGCATCCTGCCGGTGGCCGCAGGCACCGACCCGCAGTCATTGACCTATCACGGCCGCAGCCACGACTTCGTTCCGGCCACCGCTAGCACGGAGGCGGACCGCGTGATGCTAGTGCGCTCGCGGCTGTCGCGCATTTTCTATCGGCGCCGATTCTTCGACTATCCGTTGAAGTTGTCCGGCCAGACTTTCGCGAACCTCGGCCCCGTCTACATGGCACAAGTGGCAGCCAGCTACACCTGGTCGCGGCTGGCACCGCGCAAGCCGCAGCTGACACTGGAAGATTTCCTTTACAACCGCTTTGGCGACACGCTGTACCGCACCTTCTTCAAGGATTACACCGAGAAAGTGTGGGGCGTGCCCTGCAACCAGATCTCGGCGGACTGGGGCGCCCAGCGCATCAAGGGCCTCTCCATATCGCGAGCGGTCATTCATGCGCTGCGTCGACCTTTCCCAGGCTTCGACACGGCCCAGAAAGGGGTGGAAACCAGCCTGATCGAACGCTTCCTGTATCCCAAGTTCGGCCCGGGCCAGATGTGGGAAGAAGTGGCTGGCAAGGTGCTGGCCAACGGCGGCGAATTGCACCTGAGACAGCGAGTTGTCGAGATCGAACGCCGGGCTGATCAAGTGAGTTCTGTCACCGTGCAGGATCTGGCCGACGGGTCCACCCGCCGGCTGCCCTGCGACTTCCTGGTTTCCACGATGCCGATCCGCGACCTGGCGCGGCAGCTGCGGCCGGAAGACAACGAAGTGGAGCGCATCGCAGCCGCACTGCCCTATCGCGACTTCATGACGGCAGGCCTGCTGGTACGCCGCATGCGCCCCACCCACTCGGCTGGCGCCCTCTCGGCCAATGGCATGCCCGCCGACAACTGGATCTACGTGCAGGAACCGGATGTGAAACTCGGGCGACTGCAGATCTTCAACAACTGGAGCCCGGGGCTGGTCGCGGACCCGGACACCATCTGGCTGGGCCTTGAATACTTCTGCAACGAAGGCGATGCGCTGTGGGCCATGCAGGATGGCGCATTCCTGGATTTCGCCGCGTCGGAGCTTGAGAAAATCGGCCTGATCGACCGGCATGACGTACTGGACGGCACCGTAGTGCGGGTTCCCAAGGCCTATCCCGCCTACTTCGGCGAATACCGGAACATTGACCGGGTGCGCGGTTGGCTGGACGGCATCGCCAACCTGTTCCCGGTGGGCCGCAACGGCATGCACTGCTACAACAACCAGGACCATTCGATGCTGGCGGCCAAGGCGGCGGTCGACTGCATCCAGCAGGGCAGCAGCGACAAAAGCGCCCTGTGGGCGATCAATGCCGAGGAGGAATATCACGAGGAATCTTCCTCGCGCTGAAGGCCTCCTGGAAGGCTTCCCGGCACCCGCGGCAGCCTCTTAATCCGGGCCCCGCAATTTGCGAGCCTAGTCACGCTCCCCCGCCACCCGCCGTGCGAGGATTCGGGAGCATTTGACAGTTGCGTTGCTGCCTCGCTCCCCTACACTTTCGACATAATCGGTCCCGGGTCGGTCCAAATAATGAGCGACAACCTCTCCCTCGCCTCGAGCGGCAACCGCATGGCCCTCTCTGGCCTGCCGCAGCGGCTGGTCCATGACGGGGTGATCAGCGAAGCCGATGCCCAATCGGCCCTGACGGCCGCGCGTGAGCGCAAATCGCACTTCGTCACCCAGCTGGTGGGCGCGGGCTCGGCCAACGCCCGCGATATCGCCGTGGCCGCCGCCCATGAATTTGGCGTGCCCCTGTTCGATCTGGATTCGCTGCCGATAGATCTTGAAATCACCAGGCTGGTCTCCGACAAGCTCCTGTCCAAGCATCGCGTGCTGCCCATGTTCCGGCGCGGCAAGCGCCTGTTCGTGGGGGTCTCGGACCCTACCGACCTGCATGCCATCGACGAGATCAAGTTCCAGACCGGCATGGGCGTCGACGCGGTGGTGGTGGAGGACGACAAGCTGCAGAAGCTGGTCGACAAGGCCATCGAAGGCGCCGAAGCGCAGATGCCGAGTCTCGGTGACGACGATGGCATGGAGCTCGACGGCCTCGAAGTTTCCGGTGGCGATGATGGCGACGTGGAGAGCGGCGTCGCGCGCGATGACGTCGAAGATGCGCCCATCGTCCGCTACGTCAACAAGCTGCTGCTGGATGCCATCCGGCGCGGCGCCTCGGACATCCACTTCGAGCCTTACGAGAAGACCTACCGGGTGCGCTACCGCATGGATGGCGTGCTGAAGGAGATCGCGCAGCCGCCGGTGCAGCTGTCCGGCAAGATGTCGGCGCGCCTGAAGGTGATGTCGCGCATGGACATCGCCGAACGCCGCGTGCCGCAGGACGGCCGCATCAAGATGAAGCTGTCGAAGACCCGCGCCATCGACTTCCGCGTCAGCACCTGCCCGACGCTGTATGGCGAGAAGATCGTGATGCGTATCCTCGATCCCTCCTCGGCGATGCTGGGCATCGACGCGCTGGGCTACGAGCCGTTCCAGAAAGACCTGTACCTGAAATACCTGGCCAAGCCCCAGGGCATGATCCTGGTCACCGGCCCCACTGGTTCGGGCAAGACGGTGTCGCTGTACACCGGCCTGCACATCCTGAACAAGGAAGACACCAACATCTCCACCGCGGAGGACCCGGCGGAAATCAACCTGCCCGGCGTCAATCAGGTGAACGTGAACAACAAGGTCGGCCTGACTTTCGCGTCAGCGCTGCGCGCCTTCCTGCGCCAGGATCCCGATGTAGTGATGGTGGGTGAGATCCGCGACCTCGAGACGGCCGAGATCGCCATCAAGGCCGCGCAGACTGGCCATCTGGTGCTCTCTACCCTGCACACGAACGATGCCCCCCAGACCCTCACCCGCCTCATCGACATGGGCGTCAAGCCCTACGCCATCGCAACCTCGGTGAGCCTGATCATCGCCCAGCGCCTGGCGCGGCGCCTGTGCCCGGCCTGCAAGACGCCGCTGGACATCCCGGCGGAAGCACTGCGCAAGGAAGGCTTTCCCGAGGACGAGATCGCCAAGGGCATCCGGCTCTTCGGGCCACGCGGCTGCGGCGCCTGCACCGATGGCTACAAGGGTCGCCTCGGGATCTACCAGGTCATGCCGGTAACCGAGGAAATCGGCCGGCTGATCATGGCCGGCGGCAATGCCATGGACATCAGCGACTGCGCCCGCAAGGCGGGCGTGTGGGATCTGCGGCGCGCGGGCCTCAACAAGGCGGCCGCCGGGCTGACCAGCCTCGAAGAAATCAACAGCGTGACGGTCGACTAAGGTACTCACATGGCGCAATCCTCCACCGCTATCCGCGGAATCAAACGCGACGTACCCTTCGTCTGGGAAGGCAAGGACAAACGCGGCAAGGTCGTCAAGGGCAAGTCCTTGGCAAAGGACGAATTGTCGCTGCGCGCCGAGCTGCGCCGCCAAGGTGTGGCACCAAGCAAGGTCAAGAAGCAGTCCGGCAAGGTTGCCGGTGGGAAAGTGCAATCGGCGGATATCGCGGTCTTCGCCCGCCAGCTGGCCACAATGCTTTCCTCCGGTATCCCACTGGTGCAGTCGTTCGAGATCGTGGGTTCTGGCCACGAGAAGCCGGCCATGCAGAAGCTGATCCTGGACATCAAGATGGATGTCGAAGGCGGTATGGCGCTGCATGAAGCGCTGGCCAAGCGCCCGCTGTATTTCGATGACCTCTTCGTGAATCTGGTTGAGGCGGGCGAACAGGCCGGCGCGCTCGAGAACCTGCTCGACAAGATCGCAACCTATAAAGAGAAGACGGAGGCATTGAAGGCCAAGGTCAAGAAGGCGCTGTTCTATCCGACAGCGGTGCTGGTCGCAGCGGTGATCGTTACCGTCATCCTGCTGATCTTCGTGATTCCGGTGTTCGAGGATCTGTTCAAGGATTTCGGCGCGGACCTGCCGGCCTTCACGCAGATGGTGATCAATCTCTCCAAGTTCGTGCAGACCAAGGGCATCTTCCTGTTCGCGGTGCTGTTCGGCATTGGCTATGCTTTCTTCTACTTCAAGAAGCGCTCGCGCAAGATGCGCGAGAACCTCGACCGCTTGTCCTTGAAGCTGCCGGTGATCGGCCCGATCCTGGAGAAGTCGGCCATCGCCCGTTTCGCCCGCACGCTGTCCACCATGTTCGCCGCCGGCGTGCCGCTGGTCGAAGCGATGGAATCCGTGGCCGGCGCCACCGGCAACATCGTCTACGAAAATGCCACCATGGCCATGCGTGACGAAGTCGCCACCGGCACGCGCCTGCAGCGCGCCATGGAGAACACCGACCTGTTCCCGAACATGGTGATCCAGATGATCGCCGTGGGCGAGGAAGCCGGTGCCCTCGACGCGATGTCCGCCAAGGTTGCGAGCTTCTACGAAGCCGAGGTGGACAACGCGGTCGACTCGATGTCGAGCCTGCTGGAGCCGCTGATCATGGCCATCCTCGGCGTTCTCGTCGGCGGTCTGGTCATCGCGATGTACCTGCCCATCTTCAAGCTCGGCCAGGTCGTGTGATCGAGCTTGTGACGGCTTCGGCGCCGGTGTTTATCGGCGTCGTGTTCGTGCTCGGGCTGCTTGTGGGCAGTTTCCTGAATGTGGTGATCCATCGCGTGCCGGTGATGCTGGAGCGCGCCTGGCGCCGCGAGTGCCTGGCGCTGGACGGCAAGGACGCGCCCACCGAACCCCGCTACGACCTGGTGCAGCCACGCTCGGCCTGTCCGGCGTGCAAGGCTCCGATAACGGCGCTGCAGAACATCCCGGTGCTCAGCTGGCTGATCCTCAAAGGCCGCTGCGCCAGTTGCCGCGTGCCCATCAGCAGGCGCTATCCGCTGGTCGAGGCTTTCACCGCCCTGCTCTCGGCGCTGGTGGCGTGGAAGTTCGGGGCGGGCTGGAGCACGGCCGGTGCGCTGGTGCTGACCTGGTTCCTGGTGGCGCTGGCCTTCATCGACATCGACACCCAGCTGCTGCCGGACAGCATGACACTGCCGTTGCTGTGGCTGGGCCTGGCAGCGGCCCTGTGGCTGCCCGTCGATGCCGGTGAGAGCCTGCCGGTGGATCTGCGCACCGCCGTCATCGGCGCGCTGGCGGGCTATCTGTCGCTGTGGCTGGTGTACCACCTGTTCCGCCTGCTGACGGGCAAGGAGGGCATGGGCTATGGGGATTTCAAGCTGCTGGCAGCGCTGGGCGCCTGGCTCGGCTGGCAGATGCTGTTGCCCATCGTCATCGGCGCCGCCGGGGTAGGTGCCCTGGTCGGCATCACGGCCATCGCACTGCGGCGGCGCGACGCGGGCATTCCCATGGCCTTCGGCCCCTACCTCGCGGCCGCCGGCTGGCTGGTGCTCATGTGGGGGCCTGAACTGGTGGATTCCTACCTCGGCCTCTACGCGCCCGGATGAGCGCCGGGCGGCCTGCCAGCACATTCCGGGTGCCGCGCATCGCGCTCACCGGTGGCGTCGCCAGCGGCAAGAGCACGGTGGCCCGGCTGTTCACGGCGCTCGGCGCGAAGCTCATCGATACCGACCAGCTGGCCCGCGAACTGGTCGCCCCGCCCTCGCCCTTGCTGGATCAGATCGCCGCGCGCTTCGGGCCGCAGGTGCTCAGCGCTGGCGGCGCACTGGACCGCGCGCGGCTGCGCGCGATCGTATTTGGCGACGCCGCGGCGCGGCGCGACCTGGAAGCGTTGATGCATCCGGCCATCCGCGCGGAAGTCACGCGGCTCAGCCGCGAACTCGGCGGCCCGTACCAACTGGTGGCGATCCCGCTGCTGGTGGAGACCGGCACAGCGGGGGATTACGATCGCGTGCTGCTGGTGGACACGGACCCTGAGCTGCAGCGGCGCCGCCTGATGGCGCGCGATGGACTCGATGTCGCAGCAGCCGATCGCATCATGCAGGCGCAGGCCACGCGCGAGCAGCGGCGCGCTGCGGCTCATGACGTTATCCGCAATGATGGAGATGTAGCGGCTCTGGCCTCGCAGGTCGAGACCCTGCATCGGCGCTACCAGGCGCTACGGTCGCCCTGAGGCGACACCGGAACGCTTACGAATCGCGGCGGGTTTATGCACAATACGCAAATGCCCCACGAACAGGCCCTTATCGAGCAGCCCGCCGCAGCCACGGCCGCGGCGCCTCTGATCTTCGAACAGCCGCTCAACGAGCGGATGCGCACCTTTCTGCGCCTCGACTACCTGTACAACCAGGCGCTGTACCACAACGAAAAAGCCAGCCAGTGGGGCAGCCGCGCCGCTGTGGGCAGCCTGATAGACATCCTGGCGATCACCACCCGTGCGGATGTGCGTTCGGAAGTGCTGAAAGAAGTCGAGCGCCACCTGACGCAGCTGGAAGGTTTCGACAATCGCGCGGGTGTCGACGGTGGCCGGCTGCGCGCACTGATCAACAACCTGTCACGGCTGCGCACCTCCCTGTCTGCGGCTGGAAATTCCTACCTGCAGCCGCTGCGGGATTCGGAGTTCCTGGCCGCGATCAAGCTGCGCAGCGCCATCCCGGGCGGCACCTGCGAGTTCGACCTGCCGGATTTCTTCTTCTGGCTCAACCAGGACGCCGCAGCACGCACGCAGGCCTTCAACGAGTGGCTGGCACTGCTGCGGCCGCTGTGCGATGCCGTGGCCGAGGTGCTGTGGCTGACGCGCCAGAACGGCCGGAGCCGCAAGGAAGTCGCCCCGGGCGGCACCTTCATGATCAATTTCGAGCGCGACACCCCGCTGCAGCTGCTGCGCATATGCCTGCCGGCCGACTGTGGCATCTACCCCGAGATCAGCGGCAGCCACCACCGCTGCAGCGTGCGCTTCCTGCGCTGGAACGGTCTCGCCACCCGCGCCTCCCAGGCCGAAGGCGACATCGCCTTCCAGCTCATCACCTGCTGAATAAATGGGGTCAGATCCATTTTTGAGTAAATGGGGTCAGATCTATTTTCCGGTCAGGAAAATAGATCTGACCCCATTTTCGTGGGGATGAGCGTGCCGAGGGTGCGGTGTCCTACATGCCAGCGCGAAGTGAGCTGGACGCCGGAATTCCCCTTCAGGCCCTTCTGCAGCGAGCGCTGCAAGATGGTGGACCTTGGGGCCTGGTTCGCCGAGGAGCGCGCCGTGCCGGGTGACGCGGTGGACCCCACGGCGCCTGCCGAGGACGACCGCTAGAGCTTGATGCGCCCGCCGCCGGGGATGGCTCCGGCTTCCGGCACCACGATGCGCGACTGCTGCTCACGGCGCATCTCGCGGGCTTCCTCGATGGCCTGGTTCAGCGCTTCCTGCACGGCGGCCGGAAACTTTGCGATGGCATCCTCGAGGCTGTCCGCCTCCATCTCGAACCCCAGCGGCAGCACACCGCCGGGGGTGAGCAGCTGGGTCTGGCCGCTGTACAGCACCGACCGCGAAGCATCGGCCTCGCCGTTGGCCAGCACCGGCTTCAGGCGCCGGATCGTGCCGGCGGCGCGATCGGTGAACACCTCTTCCTGGTACAGGTTGGCGATGTCGAAACGGATATCGGGCAGCATCGATTCTTCGCTCATGGCCGTATTCTAAACCTCATTGCAGGGCCCGCAGCAGCGGGCCGATCATCGGGAGATCCGCTTCCAGCAGGTCGCAGCCTGCCAGTTCATCCGGAGCGATCCAGCGCAACGCCTGGGCGTCCAGGCCGCGTGGCTCGCCATCAAAGGCGGGCACCAGCCACAGCGCGATATCCACGCTGCGGTCTGCGTAATCATGCTGGAACTGCGCCACCGGCGTGCACTGCTGCACCACAACGCCCAGTTCCTCGTGCAGCTCGCGCCGGACCGCGGCTTCCGCGGATTCGCCGGCCTCGATCTTGCCACCGGGAAATTCCCAGCGGCCTGCCTGCCACTTGCCCTTAGGCCGCTGCGCCACCAGCAATTCGATCGCGCCGGCCCGGCCACGCCGGACCAGCGCGGCTGCCACTACGCGGACAGGCTGCCGTGGCATTGCTTGAATTTCTTCCCCGAACCACAGGGGCAGGGTTCATTGCGCCCCACCTTGCGCTCGCCGCGCACGAACGGCGCCTGGCCATCATCGTCCGGCGGCGGCAGCGGCGCCTGCTCCAGAGCCGCAGCCTCCGGCAGCGCCTGCAGCGGCGCGGCCTCGGCATGCTGCGCCTGCAGTGCGCGCATCAGCCGCTCGCGCTGTTCGGCTTCCTCGCGTTCGATCTGCGCCTCGTCGCGCACTTCCACGCGCGTCAGCAGCGAAGCCGAATCATGCTTCACGCGATCCAGCATGCTGGAGAAGAGCTCGAAGGCCTCGCGCTTGAACTCGTAGCGGTAATCCTTCTGCGCGTAGCCGCGCAGATGGATGCCCTGGCGCAGGTAATCCATCGCCGCCAGGTGCTCGCGCCAGTGCTGGTCGAGGTTGCGCAGCACGATCTCGCGCTCGATCTGCCGCATCAGCGGCGCGCCGATGCGGGCCACGCGCGCCTCGTAGGCGGCGTCCGCGGCGTCGATGGCGCGCTGGCGGAAGGTGGTCTCGTCCAGCTCCTGGTTCTCCGCAATCCAGCCCGCGGCATCCACCTCGGTGCTGAAATCCTTGCGCATGGCCTCGGTGAGGCCTTCCAGGTTCCAGTCGCCCGGCGAGCTCTGCGGCGGCACGAACTGCGTGATCAGCGCGTTCACCGCTTCCTCGCGCATGGCGGTCACTGCCTCGGACAGGTCGGTCGCCCCCAGGATGCCGGTGCGCTGCTGGTAGACCACCTTGCGCTGGTCATTGGCCACGTCGTCGAACATCAGCAGCTGCTTGCGGATGTCGAAGTTGTGGGCCTCGACCTTGCGCTGCGCCTTCTCGATCTGGCGCGTCAGCATGTTGGATTCGATGACCTCGCCTTCCTTCATGCCGGCCAGCTGCAGCAGGCGCTTGGTGCGGTTCGGGTCGCCGAAGATGCGCATCAGCGTGTCTTCCATCGACAGATAGAAGCGCGTGGAACCCGGGTCGCCCTGGCGGCCAGAGCGGCCGCGCAGCTGGTTGTCGATGCGGCGCGATTCATGCCGCTCGGTGCCGATGATGTGCAGGCCACCCGAGGCCAGCACCTCGTCGTGGCGGATCTGCCAGGCGGCGCGCAGCTCGGCGCGGCGCGCGGCGTCGATGGTTTCGCCCTGCGCTTCCAGGTCGGCAATCTCCGCCTCGAAATTGCCGCCAAGCTGGATGTCGGTGCCGCGGCCGGCCATGTTGGTGGCGATGGTCACCCCGCCCGGCCAGCCCGCCTGGGCGATGA
>JBEVNO010000134.1:0-3765 GCA_040508085.1 Steroidobacteraceae bacterium | reverse complement strand
GATCGGCACCAGCGCCAACGCCAGGAACGGCACGCGGTCGGCGCGCGGATCCTGCGGCCCCCCCTTGAAGCTCCAGAAGCGGATCCGGCTGACCATCAGCAAGGCCGTCACCAGGGTGACGCCCAGCGCCACGTAGCGCAGCTGCTCGCCGTCCCAGCCCAGGTTGCCGTCGGCGAACGCCCACACGAAGGCCATCATCAGGCCCGCCGCGGCCGGGCTGGCCAGGCCAATGAACCAGCGCTTGTCGACCACGCCCACCTGCGTGTTGAAGCGCGCCAGCCGCAGCGCGGCGCAGGCCAGATACAGAAACGCCACCGCCCAGCCCACACGCCCCATGACGCCGCTGTCGAACTTCAGCGAGGACAGCGACCAGTGATACATCACCAGCGCCGGCGCCATGCCGAAACTCACCAGGTCAGCCAGCGAGTCGTACTGCACCCCGAATTCGCTGCTGGTGCCGGTCAGGCGCGCCACGCGCCCGTCAACGCCATCCATCAGACCTGCGACGAACACCGCCATCGCGGCGTGAACGAAGTCGCCATTGGCCGCCGAGATGATCGCGTAGAAGCCGGCAAACAACCCGGCGGTGGTGAACAGGTTGGGCAGCAGGTAAATCGTGCGCGAGCGCGGACGGGACGGCGGTGTAGGTTCCATCCGCCGAGTTTAGCCCAGCGCGTGTCCTCCCGACTTGCCAGCCCGGCAGTGGGGTGCTGCAATCGGCCATCACATCCTTTTGACCCGGAGTTCCCATGCGCCGCCCCGTGCACCTGAGCTGCCTACTCGTTCTGGCCCTGGCCGCGCCCTTGGCTTCGGCACAGAATATGTACCAGTGGAAGGACGCCAGCGGCGTGACCCACTACTCCGACACACCACCGGCCGGGCGCGAACTGGAAGGCAGCCGTATCAATGCGCGCGACTCTCAGGCACGCGGCACCGCTCCGCAGACCGCAGCACCGCAGGCGGAGAGTCCGCAGTGCGCGCAGGCCAAGCTCAACCAGGGCATCCTGCGCAACAGCGCGCCGGTGCAGCAACTGGGCGAAGACGGCAAGCCGGGCAAGGCGCTGAGCCCGGAAGAGCGCACCAGCCAACTGGCCCTGGCCGACGCGGCCGCCAAGGCGTACTGCAAGCCGGCAGCTGCAGGCCACTAAGTCCATGCGGCTGGCCTGGGCGATCCTTGGCGGACTGGCCATCGGCGGCGCGGCTGCCTGGTGGCTGGCGCGGCAAGAGGCACCGCCGGCGCATGCGCGGCCCCGACCCGATCGGGACGGCAACATCCGCGTGGAGGACCACACCCCGGCCCTGTATCGCTGGCGCGATGCCAACGGCATCCTGCACATCACCGAGCGCCCACCGGAAGACCACCCGTACGAGCGGCTGTCGCGCGATCGCGGCAGCGATATTCAGGTCCGCGGAGCGCGCGCGGAGTAAACCCGGTGCCGCGTGGCAAAATACCGGCTTTCCACGCCCGGTCTTTCGCTGATGCGCCTGTCGCAGTTCCACCTTCGCACCACCAAGGAAACCCCCGCCGACGCCGAGCTGATCAGCCACAAGCTGATGTTGCGCACCGGCATGATCCGCAAGCTGGCCTCTGGCCTGTACACCTGGTCGCCGCTGGGGCTGCGCGTGCTGCGCAAGGTGGAGGCCATCGTGCGCGAGGAAATGAATCGCGCCGGCGCGGTGGAAATGCTGATGCCGACCATCCAGCCGCGCGAACTGTGGGAGGAAACCGGCCGCTGGGAAAAGTTCGGCCCGCAGCTGCTCAAGGTAAAGGACCGCAAGGACCAGGCGTTCTGCTATTCACCCACGGCCGAGGAAGTGGTCACCGACTTCGCCCGCAACGAGCTGTCCAGCTACAAGCAGCTGCCGGTCAATTTCTACCAGATCAATACCAAGTTCCGCGACGAGATCCGTCCGCGTTTCGGCGTAATGCGTGCGCGCGAGTTCCTGATGAAGGATGCCTATTCCTTCCATCTGACCGATGCGGATCTGGTCCGCGAGTATCGCAACATGCATGCGGCCTACACCCGCATCTTCACCCGCCTGGGCCTGGAGTTCCGCGCGGTGCTGGCCGACTCCGGCGCCATCGGCGGCGACGCCTCGCAGGAGTTCCATGTGCTTGCGGGTTCTGGCGAGGATGCCCTGGCGTTCTCCACCGGCTCGGATTACGCCGCCAATCTCGAAGCGGCCGTGGCCGCCGATCCTGCGCCGCGCCCCGCCGCGACAGAAACCCTGCGTCGCATCGACACGCCCACGCAGAAGACCTGCGAGGCCGTGGCCGACCTGATGGGCATCGCCCTGCAGCGCACGGTGAAGTCGATCGCCATCACTGCGGCCGATGGCCGCTTCGTGTTGGCGCTGGTGCGTGGCGACCATGACGTCAACGAGATCAAGCTGGCCAAGGTCGCCGGCCTGGCCGACTACCGCATGGCCAACGAGGCGGAAATCCTCGCCCACCTCGGCAGCACGCCAGGCTTTCTCGGCCCGCTCAATGCCAAGCAGCCGATCCGCGTGATCGCCGATCGCGATGTGGCGGCCATGGCCGATTTTGTCGTCGGTGCCAATGAAGCGGGTTTGCATCTGGCCGGCGTCAACTGGGGGCGTGATCTGCCCGAGCCTGACGCGGTGGCCGATATCCGCAATGTCGTCGAAGGCGAGAAAGCCGCCGATGGCGGTGAGATCCGCATCGCACGCGGCATCGAAGTGGGCCATATTTTCCAGTTGGGCCGCAAATATGCCGATGCGCTGAAGGCGACCGTGCTGGATGAGACCGGCAAGGCCGCCGTCATGTCGATGGGCTGTTATGGCATCGGCGTGTCGCGCATCGTGGCTGCGGCAATCGAACAGAACCACGACGACAACGGGATTATCTGGCCACAGCCGATGGCACCGTGGTCGGTGGCCGTCTGCATGATCAATCCCAAGCAGGATGCCGCGGTGACCGCGGCTGCAGAGGCGCTGGTGCAGCAGCTGACCGATGCCGGGCACGACGTTGCGCTGGATGATCGCGGCCTGCGTCCAGGCTCGATGTTTGCCGACATCGAGCTGGTCGGCATTCCGCATCGCGTGGTGGTATCCGAGCGCGGACTGTCTGCCGGCACGTTCGAATATCGTGCGCGCACTGCAGCGGAGGCGGAAAATCTCGAGCTGTCGGCGCTGCTCGCGCGTTTGGCCTCGTAGGAGTTTTTCGCCGCTGATTTAGCCGCTGCCTTCAACTGGAACGGACAATATCCAACCCCGCCCTGACCCGCGGGGTTTTTATTATTTAGAGGAATGCACTACCATCGCCGCTCGGCCATGGATGGGCGTTAAGTCCCCATCCCTTTCACCGGAGTATTCGATGTCGATTGATTTGAGCGGCCTTTCGGCCAAAGCGCTGGCCAGCCTGATCGCCAAGGCCCAGCAGCAGCAGACCAAGCTCACCACGCGCGCGCCCGTCGCCAAGGTCCGCAGCAAGATCGTGAAATATGCCAAGTCGGAAGGTTATTCGATCGAAGAACTCTTCGGCGGCGGCGAAGCCCCCCAGGCGCCGCGTGGCCGCAAGGCCGCTGCAACCAAGAAGTCTCCGATGGCGGGCCGCAAGCTCGGCAAGGTTGCACCGAAATATCGCAACCCGGCCAACACCAAGGAAACCTGGACCGGCCGTGGCAAGCAGCCGCGCTGGTTGGCGGCCCACGTGGCCTCGGGCAAGCAGCCGGAAGATTTCCTGATCAAGAAGAAGTAAACCACGCGGATTGATCGTGTGTTTCACGCGCAAGAACGCCGGCA
>JBEVNO010000125.1:0-8439 GCA_040508085.1 Steroidobacteraceae bacterium | reverse complement strand
CGAGTGCCACTCAGTATCGGAACAGGTCGTTGAGCGCTCCGAAATTATCCGCCGTCGTGGCGTCGCGGCCATAGCCGCCGAGGACCCATATGCGATCCGCGCCGTCGATCCACCCCACTGTCTGGAAACGCGCACCGGGCGCGTTGCCTGGCGCCGCCACGCCCTGGCTGCCATACACACCCACGACGTCCGCCGTGCTGGATCCGCTGATCCAGCTCCACTGGCTGGCCACCGGGTCATACGACCACAGATCATTGAGCCAGCCCGCAGTGCCCAGGGCGTCGCGGCCATAACCGCCAAACACCAGGAAGTGGCCATGACTATCGGTGTAGGCCTGCACGGAATAGCGCGCGCCTGGCGCATTGCCCGCGGAACCGTAGACGCCGGGCGCATTGATCTGCGTCGAGCCACTCACCCAGGTCCACAGGGCAGTGCCCGGGTCGAAAACCCACAGGTCGCTCAGGGCGCCGGCTGCTGCGGTCGAATCCTGCCCCACACCGCCGAACAGCCAGAAGCGGCCGGAGGCGTCCACCCAGCTGGCGGCCGCTTGCCGGCCACCGGGCAAATTGCTGGCCGCCGCCCCGCCCTGCGTGCCGTAGACACCTCTGGCATCGACCGTGGTGGCGCCGGCGACCCAGGTCCACTGGTTCGTGCCCGGGTTGTACGACCACAGGTCACTGAGATTGCCGAGCGTTCCGGCCGCGTCGCAGCCATAGCCGCCGTGCAACCAGAACCGGCCTGAGCCATCGATCCACGTGGCCGAACTGAGCCGCGCGCCCGGCCGTTGCCGGCAGCCGCCACGCCCTTCGTGCCATACACGCCGAGTGCATTGGTGCACGATGAGTTGCCGCCGTTCGAACTGCTCGAACCCTTCACCCAGGTCCACAGGTTCGTGCCCGGGCTGTAGGACCAGAGATCATTGAGATAGCCGTTGGCCGTGCCGTCGTGATAGCCGCCGAACACCCATAGCGTGCCCGCGCCATCCGTCCAGGTCATCGAGTTCTTGCGCGAGCTGGGCAGATTGCCGGGGGCGGCGATACCCTGGGTGCCGAAAGTGCCGTCGCCATCGACTGCGTCCTCGCCGCTCACCCAGGTCCACTGATCCGTGTTCTGGTTGTAGCTCCACAGATCACTCAAACCGCTGATGCTGCCACTGGCGTCGGCGCCCACGCCGCCGAACAGCCAGCGCTGCGTCGCGCTGCCCTGCCAGGCCATTGCGCCGAGTCGCGCGCCGGGCGCGTTGCCCGGCGCCGCGGTGCCTTTCGTGCCATAGATGCCGGGGTGATTCATCCCGCTGGAGCCGCCCATCCACGTCCAGTACCGCGCTCCGCAGGTGACCTGCACGCTGCTGACGTCCGCAGCGGGCATGGTGCCGGAGCCGCTGGTCACCGTGCAGTTCAATCCAGAAGGCTGCGCCGCCACGCTCACCGTGTAGTGGCTGGCGTAGGCGATGCCGGTGGGCATCGAGAAGACGCTGGCGTTGCTGGCGATGGACACCCAGTCGGTACCATCGGTGAGCACCAGCCCGCCCGCATTCACACCGCTGATGGTGCCGCCCAGGGTGTAGACCTGATTCGAACAGACGACTGCGACCCCTGCGACGCCGCCTGCCGGCATGGTGCCGGACCCGGTGCTCACCGAGCACGTCGCCCCCGCAGGCTGCACCGCCACCGTCACGGCGTAGGCACTGCCGAAAGCTACCGACGTCGGCATCGTGAAACTGGTCGAGCCCGCGGTAACGGGCAGCGTGTCGCTGCCATTGGCGAGCACCAGCCCCGCCCCGCCCAGGCCGCTGACGGTGCCGCCGAGTGAATAGGATCTGTTGGCGCAGACGACTGCCACGCTGCTTACATTGGCGGCTGGCATCGTGCCTGCGCCCGCGCTAACCGTGCAGGTCATGCCGGTGGGCTGGGTGACGACCGTAACCGCGTAGGGGCTGGCAAAGCTCACCGGGACCGGCATCGTAAAAGTGCTCGCACCGGCCGGCACACTGAATTGATCCGAGCCGTTGGCGAGCACCAGCCCCGCACCGGTCAGGCCGCTCACGGTGCCGCCAAGGGAATAAGGCTGGTCCGAACAGGTGACGGCAACGCCCGTGACGTCCGCCGCCGGCATCGTTCCCGCGCCTGCGCTCACTGTGCACGTGACGCCCGCGGGTTGGTTCGCCACTGTCACGGCGTAGCTGCTGGTGAAGGCCACCGCAGCCAGGTTGAAGGTGGTGGCGCCGGCCGCGACGCTCAGCTGATCCGTACCATTGGCCAACACCAGGCCCGTGCCATTCAACCCACTGATCATGCCGCCGAGCGCAAAGGACTGCCTCGAGCAGGTCACGACCACGTTGTTGACGTCAGCGGTGCCGATGACGCCCATGGCGTTGGCAATGCTGCAGGTGAAGCCGGACGGGGAACTTTGCACGGTCACCGCGTACGCGCTGCCATTGGCCACCGCGGTGGGCAGGATGAAGCTGCTCGCCCCTGGGGCGATGGCGAGGTGATCCAAGCCGCTTGCCAATACCAGGCCGGTTGCACTCAGGCCGCTGACGGAGCCGCCCAGGGAGTAAGACCGTGCCGAGCACGTGACGGCGACGCTCGTGACATTCGAAGCGGCAATCGTGCCTGTGCCATTCGCCACGCTGCATGTCAGCCCTGGGGGGGCGCTTTGCACCCCCACCGCGTAGCCACTGCCCGCGGTCAGCCGTGTCGGAAAAGTGAGGGTGGTAGCGGCGGCGGCGACACTGAGCTGATCCATGCCATTGGTCAGCACCAGGCCCGAACTGTTCAGGCCGGCGATCGTTGCGCTCAGGCTGTAACCCGCAATCACCGATGGCGGAGCTGCCAGTTCGAGTTGCCAGCGACACGCCGCCAACAGCAGAGAGGCTGCCGCAAGGCACAGCGAACCCCAGCGTGCCCCAGGAACTCGCGCAACGCACGCAGGGACTCGCTTTGGCATGGAACTCTTGGGCAGCGGAAGATGAACGCGTGAGGCAGCGACCATGCTAGCGCGATGGAAGCCAATTACCGGCACTAGCGCACAGATCGCTACGACACTCTCGAAAAAGTCGCCTGCCCTCGCGCCGTTATCACCGCTAAAAATCAGGACGCTATCGAGCAATCAGTGCAAGATTAAAGTTCGACAGACGATATTGCGGGTCGGATGGTAATGGAACAGTTCGAATATGTGATGGCCCTGATCTCGGTCATCGTAGGTCTCGCCCTCACGCACGTCCTCTCCGCCTGCGGCGCCGCCATTCACCGCATCCGCGGCCACGGCCCAGCGATCAAGCTCGAGCTGGTCTATCTCCTCTGGATACTGTGGACGGTGATCGTTCTTGCCTCGTTCTGGTGGTGGGAATTCAAGCTGCAGCAGACTGAAGTGACCTGGACGCTGGGAATCTACTTCTTCCTGATCCTCTACTCGATTTCCTTCTTCCTCATCGCTGTCGTTCTCGTTCCGGAACGGATGGAAGGAGTGAGTAATTCCTTCGAGTACCTGATCTCGGTACGGCATTGGTTCTTCGGGCTGGTTCTGGCCAATCAGCTCATCGACATCTACGACACTTCACTCAAAGGCATGGATTGGGTGATGCGGCCCAGCTACCTGATCCAGGCCTCGATCTACTTTGTCGCGTGCATCGTCGGCATGCTTTCCAAAGCGCGTCCAGTGCACCTGGCGCTGGCGTTCGTCACACTGGCCGCCCAGATCATCTACATTCTCATCGAGATGAATGCGCTGGGCAGTTGGTAGCGCAGTACTGGACATGCAACAGCCATCCGGGAGCACCTCATGAAACTTCTACCGACCATTGCCCTGATCGCCGTCGCGCTACCCATGGCCGCCGCTGAACCCCAGACCACCAGGCCTCCGGCGCGCCCGGCCAACGTGCAGTACGACCTGCTGGTCACGGCGGGCGATCCGGCCGTGTACGTGATCATCGAGCACTACAAGGATGCTGCGGCCGTTGCGGCCCACGGCCAGGGCGAGCGGGCGAAGGCGATGTTCGCCAAGCTCGGCGAACTGATGGACGGGCCGCCCCAGGCCGACTACCTGCAGCTGATCAGCGCGAAAAAGTAGGCATCAACCGCGACGCGGAATGACTCCCCGGTCGCGCAGTTCGTCGATGCGCGCGCGCTCCGCGGCCTCGTACCCTGCAAGGCGTGCGAGCAGCGCTACGAAGCGCGGCTCGGCGCGCAGGCGGTCGAACACCGGGTCCACCGTCGCCTCCCACAGGGTTCCGGTGCGGGAGATCGCGGGGAGCCGTTCCAGCTGAAACAGGGCCTCCTCGTCGCGGCCCAGCAGCGCGAGCGCGCGTGCACGCCATAGCGGAAACCAGAATTCCCCGCGCTGGAACTCGATGGATGTGCGGTCCATCGCGTGCAGGACCTGCTCGAGGATCTGCCGCCGGCGCGGCTGCTCGGCGGCTGCACGCAGGGTCTCTGCGTAAACAATCTCTGGTGAATAGAACGTTCCCATCCTGGGTGCGATGTGCCCTTCCGCCTCGCCCGGCCGAAGGACGTCCGCGATGTAGCGCTGCACGCTTGCGAAGTCGCCCGTCTCGTAGGCCCGCATGCGCACCGCCAGGACCAGCGGCCCGTTGCTGCTGGCGCCTGCGACATTGCGACGCTCGATCTGTTCATCCAGGATCCGGGCCGCGCTTTGCCACTGGTGCCTGCGCACCGCGATGATGGCGGCGCCTTCGGTGCTGTGCGGGAACTGCCGTTGCAAGGCCTGGGCGGAAGCCAGGTCGCCCACCGAGCTATAGACCTGGATCAGCAGCATGGCAGTGGTGGTGGAGGTCGGGTCTATCGCCAACGCGCGCTCGAGATAGGGCAGCGCATCGGCCAGTCGCTGCTGGCAACACCACCGCAGCTCGCCGATGCGTGTCAGGGCAGGAAAGTAATCGGGATTGATGCGCAGCGCCTGTTGCAGCAACGCTTCCGCTTCGCCCATGCGGTCCGGGCGCATGGTGAAGACGCCCCACATCTTCTCCACCAGGTAGTGCGGCTGCAGCGGGTCCAGCTCGATCGCGCGGTCGATATGACGGAAGAAATCCCCGGCGCGGTGCGGGGCGTCGCCGAACGCCGCACTCATGTCCAGTTCGGCCTGCCTGGCGTGTGCCTCTGCCAGGTTCGGATCCAGCGACAGGGCCTTGTGGATCAACGGCGCGGCTTCCTCGTCGCTCGCGGCGAGACGCGCGAGCACCAGGTGGGCGTCTGCGTTGTTGCGGTCCAGGGCCAGCGCCCTGCCTGCCAGGGCGCGCGCTTCGTCCTTGCGCTGCCGCGCCGCATCGACCTGCTGGTCCCAGTGATAACTGCCCGTGTCGGCGAGCGTCACAGCCAGCGCGCTGTAAGCGGAGGAAAACCCTGGATCCAGGTCCATCGCGCGGCGGTAATGCGCCTCGGCCTGTTGCAGGTCGCTGTGCACCAGCGTGTCATGCAGGCTGCGCGCCTGCAGGTACTCCAGGTACGCGTCAATGTTCGCCGTGCCGCGCGCGGCCAGGCGCGCGGCGGCTGTGGCATCCAGGCTGATGCGCATGGCCCTGGCGACCTGCGAGGCAATCTCGTCCTGCACGGCGAACACATCACCAACAGGACGATCGAACTGCGCGGACCACACCTGTACGGCAGTGGAGGATTCGAGCAGCGTTGCAATGACGCGCAGCGAGTTGCCCTGACGCTGCACGGTGCCGCTGAGCAGGTAGCGGGCATGCAGCAGCTTGCCCAGGCCTTGCGGATCATCCGCGCGCGCCAGCGGCGAGAACGATGAGCTGCGCGAGATCACCATGGCATTGGGCAGCAGCGTGAGCTTCTGCAGGATGCTTTCCGATATGCCGCGCGCCAGGAAGCCCGCTGCGCCGGGTTCGCCGAGCGCCTGAAACGGCAGTACCGCAATGCTGCGCTCGGCCAGTGCGGCATCGGCCAGTGCGGCATCGGCCGGTGCAGCGGTCGGCGGGGTGTCCTGGCGCAGTGCGATGAGCGCGGTTGCCAGCAGGGTCACCAGGATGACCGCCAGCCAGCGCAGCCGTGCGCCAACCTGAAAGCGGGCTTTCGCTGAAGGGCGCGGCTCCGTGGTGATCGCCGCGGCGCGTGCCGCCTCGACCGGGGCTGCCACGGCCTGGATGAACCGATAGCCCCGACGGGGCAAGGTTTCGACGTAACGCGGTGTGTCCGCATCGTCTCCCAGCGCGGCGCGCAGCTTGCGCACTGCGGAGTTGAGGCCGGTGTCGAAATCCACCACCACTCCGCCGGGCCACAGCGCGGCAATCAGTTCTTCGCGGGTGACCACCTCGCCGCTGCGCGTGAGCAGCGCCTTCAGCAACTTGAAAGGGAGCTCCTGCAGGCGCGTGCGCTCGCCGCCTTTCTCCAGTTCCCCGGAATCCAGGTCGAGCTCGAACTCTCCGAAGCGGATCCTGCCGGCCACGGCACACCCCGACGTTGCCCCCCAGTGGGGATTATGGCCCGGATCAGCAACAAATCAGCCAGAGGACAGATGCCGGACATGGTCTGCCGGCGCCGTGACTTGCCCAATCAGGTGCCGTTCTTCCACCCCTCACCCGACACCCAGGAGCCCTGATGAAACCTGCAGCCCACGGATGTTTGCTGATCCCGCCACGTCTGATGGCCGCGCTCGCCCTGGCGGCGGCGTTGGGCCTGGTGGCCTGCAACGATGACCCGGTTGCCGTGGCGCCGGCACCGGCGCCCTCCACTCCCGCTCCCTGCATCTCGAACTGTTTTCCCGATGGACTGGACCTGCCCAATACGGGGCCCAATGCGGTGGCCAAGTGGTATGACATCGGGCGGCAGGTCATCTCGGGAGCCGCCAACCCCGCCGGCGCGACGGCCTCCGAGCGTGCCACCACCTTCGACATCGACATGCCGGTGCTCACCATTGCCATGTACGACGCCGCGGCATTGGTGACGAACCAGTACCAGGCATTCGTGCCCAACATCCGCACCGAGCTGCAGGCCACGATTCCGGCCAACACCGCCGTGGCCGGCACGCTCGCCGTGACCGGTGCGGCCTGCGGCGTGCTCGAAGGGCTGTTCCCCCTGCGCGCTGCGCTCTACGCCACCGAGTGCGCTGCGGCGCTGAGCGGCATCGACAGCACCGGGGCTGCGGCCTTCCAGTTCGGCAAGACGGTGGCCAGCAAGGTCATCGCCTGGCGCGGCGACGACGGCCGCGAGACGCCACTGCCGGCATGGTCGACCGTGGCCAGCGCTGAGCCCGGACAGTTCCGCAGCCTGAACCCGAATCCGGCCATCAACCCGGTCAACTATGTGCGCCCGCAGGTGAAACCATTCGCCCTGGCCAGCGCAGCCCAGTTCAGGGCGCCCGCGCCTTACGCGCTGGGCAGTGCCAGCTATGCCACGGATCTGGAGGAGACCAGGCGACTGGGCGCGGCCAACAGCACCACGCGCACCGTGGCGCAGACCGAGAATGCCAAGTTCCACACCATGCCGCCGCCACTGTTCTGGATGAAGAACCTGCAGCAGTTCGCCACGACACAGCCGACATTGGTCGAGAACGCGCGCCTGATGGCAGCGCTGTGGGTGGCGCTGGGTGATGCCACGACCGCGTGCTTCGAATCCAAGTATTTCTACCGCTACTGGCGCCCGGTCACCGCCATCCAGCTGGCGGACCTGGACGGCAACCTCGCCACGGTTTCAGATCCGACCTGGGCACCGGTCGTGGCGACGCCCAACCACCCGGAATATCCGGCAGCGCACGGCTGCGACGCCGGCGCCACGGCTTCGGTGCTTTCCCATGTGTTCCGTACCGCGAAGTTGCGCTTCACCTTCACGACGGAGGTCGCCACCGTGGTCGATCCTTACAAGCAGCAGGCCTATGCGTCGACCGAGGCGATGACTGCGCAGATCGAAGAGGCACGCGTCGCCGGCGGCATGCACTTCAGGAATGCAGTGGTTCAGGGCGTGGTGATGGGCAGGCTGGTGGCGAGCCAGGTGCTCGCCATGCGTTTCCAGGCTGTGCCTTAGCGATAGAAGGAAGGCACCTAGCGGCTGACCGTCATGCTGACCTGCAGATCCGTGGGACGAATGATCGGCATGACGGGCGGTGCGGCCACCAGTTTGACCCACAGGGCATCCCCGTCCCTGAAGAAGGAGGTCTCCTTCGCATCACGCAGCGAACTCAGGCTGCCCTGCTCCATGCCGGAGGTTGCCTTGGCGAAGCCGGGCAGCTCGAAGATCACCCACGAGCCCGCGTCCATCTCGGCGAGGCTCAGGGTGACCGTCGGCCTCTCGGTCTTGACCTGGATCTCGCTGCCTGCGCGCACCGTGCTCTGGTCGCCGGTGATGTGGAATTCCTTGCCATTGCGAACCAGCGCGATGGGCCCCTGCTTCGGAGGACGGGAGCCCATGGCCGCACGCGCGGCCCGAACGGCCGGCGTGTCGGGCGCATTGGGACCGATGGTGGAGAGCAGCG
>JBEVNO010000102.1:0-6508 GCA_040508085.1 Steroidobacteraceae bacterium | reverse complement strand
CGTGGCGGCGCAGGCGTTCCATCAGCTCCGGACCCTGCACGCCATCGGTATCGCCGGGCCAGTTGTCCACCTCGGTGGTGGTCATCAGCTGACCGCCTTGTTCCAGCCCCGTAATCAGCAGCGGCGCGCGGTTCGCGCGCGCGGCGTACACGGCCGCGCTGTAGCCCGCCGGGCCGGAGCCGAGGATGATCAGGGGGCTGTGGATGGTCTCGCTCATGTATAATTTCCCGACGCCTGAATCGACAGGCGTATTGTGCCGCCGCGCACCGCAAACTGCAGTGCGTATTCACACCATGCAGATCCAGGAGACATTGCCGACTTGAGCCAGTCCTCGTCGCTCTCCGGTGGGGCGCGCCTCACCCAGGCTGTCGTGAAGGCGGTACGCGAGAGTTTTGCCATTGGGCTTGCCGTCATCGCCATCGTGCTGCTGGTCGCGCTGGTTTCCTATGCGCCGGGCGATCCCGGCTGGTCCTACTCCGGCGACGGCGATCCGGTGCGCAATCTCATCGGCCCGTTCGGCGCGTTGCTCTCCGATGTCCTGCTGTTCCTGTTCGGTCGCCCGGCATTCCTGCTGCCGCTGATGCTGCTGGTGGCGGCGTGGCTGGTGTTCCGCAATCGCATGGAACAGCTGCAGCCAGCCAGCCGCATCAACGCGGCCGTGCGTGTCGGCGGTTTCCTGCTGCTGCTGATGGCCAGCTGTGGCCTTGCCACCTTGCACTGGCATCCCGGCAGCCTGCGTGAATCCGCCGGCGGCGTGCTCGGACAACTGGTAGGTGGGGGCCTGGCCACAGGACTCAAGATGCTGGGGGCCACGCTGATGCTGCTGGCCGCGTGGATGGCGGGCCTGGCCATCGCCTTCCATGTGTCATGGCTGGCCGTCATCGATGGCCTGGGGGCGGGCTTCTGGCGGGGCCTCAACTGGGCGCGCGAGTGGCTGGGTTCGCGGCGCGATGTGGCCGAGGGCCAGGAGCGCAAGCGCGCCCGTCAGGAAGTGGTCAAGCAGGTGCGCAGCAAGGCGGCGCCGCGCGTCACCCCCATCATCGAGCAGCCGGCGCCGGTGGTGGAGAAGAGCGACCGGGCGCAGCAGGAACGCCAGGTCACGCTGTTTGATCCGCCCAAGGCCGGCGAACTGCCGCCCATGCAGCTGCTGGATGATCCGCCGGAGCGGGTCACCGGCTATTCGGCCGAGGCGCTGGAGGCCATGTCGCGCCTGGTGGAGATCAAGCTGAAGGATTTCGGCGTCGACGTCGAAGTGGTCGCCGTGCATCCGGGGCCCGTGGTGACCCGCTTCGAGATGCAGCCCGCGCCGGGCACCAAGGCCAGCCAGATCTCGGGCCTGGCGAAGGATCTGGCCCGCGCGCTGTCGGCCATCTCGGTGCGTGTGGTCGAGGTCATTCCCGGCAAGTCGGTGATGGGGCTGGAGATCCCCAACGAGAAACGCGAGATGGTCACGCTGGGCGAGATCATCAAGTCCACCGCCTACGAGGAAGTGAGCTCGCCGCTGGCCATCGCCCTCGGCAAGGACATCGCCGGTCATCCGGTGGTCGCGGATCTGGCCAAGATGCCGCACCTGCTCATCGCCGGCACCACCGGCTCGGGCAAGTCGGTGGGCATCAATGCCATGGTGCTGTCGCTGCTGTACAAGAGCACCGCCGAGCACGTGCGGCTGATCATGATCGACCCGAAGATGCTGGAGCTGTCGGTATACGAGGGCATCCCGCACCTGCTGGCGCCGGTGGTCACGGACATGAAGCAGGCGGCCAACGCGCTGCGCTGGTGCGTGGCCGAGATGGAGCGTCGCTACCAGCTGATGGCCGCGCTGGGCGTGCGCAATATCGCCGGCTACAACCGCAAGGTGCGCGATGCCAACACGGCGGGCAAACCCATCAAGGATCCGGTGATGATGCAGTACGCATCCACCGACCCGCGTTTCGACCAGTCGAAGATCCCCGACCTGCAGCCGCTGCCCTACATCGTCGTGTTCATCGACGAGCTCGCCGACATGATGATGATGGTCGGCAAGAAGGTGGAGGAACTGATCGCGCGCCTGGCGCAGAAGGCACGCGCCTCCGGCATCCACCTGATCCTTGCCACCCAGCGGCCATCGGTGGATGTCATTACCGGCCTCATCAAGGCCAACATCCCGACACGCATCGCCTTCCAGGTGTCGGCCAAGGTGGATTCGCGCACCATCCTCGACCAGGGCGGCGCCGAGTCGCTGCTGGGTCATGGCGACATGCTCTACCTGCCGCCCGGCACCTCGGTTCCGAATCGCGTGCATGGCGCCTTCGTGTCCGACGAAGAGGTGCATCGGGTGGTCAATGCGCTGCGTTCTGCCGATCCGCCGGACTACATCGATGAGGTGCTGTCCGGTCCGTCGCAGCCGCTGGCCGGCATCAGTGGCGAGGAGGGGGCGCTGGGCGGTGATGCCGAGCAGGATGCGCTGTATGACGAGGCGGTGAAGATCGTGCTCAGTGAACGCAAACCGTCCATTTCGTATGTGCAGAGGCGCTTGAAGATCGGCTACAACCGTTCCGCGCGCCTGCTGGAAGCCATGGAAGCCGCTGGCGTCGTGGGCCCGCTGCAGACCAATGGTTCGCGCGAAGTACTGGCGCCGGGAGCCAACAGCGGTGAATAAGCTGCGTCGTCTTTTCACCGCCTGCCTGGCCTTGCTGCCGCTGCTCGCCGCCGCCGCCGACACCACCGCCCTTGACGGCTATCTGGCTGGTCTGTCCACCTGGTCTGGCAATTTCACGCAGAGCGTGGAAGACGCGCAAGCCAGGCAGCTGGGCCAGGGCTCCGGTCGCCTGCTCATCGTGCGGCCGGGCAAGTTCCGCTGGGAGTCCTCGCCGGCCGGCGCCGCCAGCGCGGCGCAGCTGCTGGTGGCCGACGGGCGCAACCTGTGGTTCCTCGATCGCGATCTCGACCAGGCCACCGTCAAGCCGTTGTCCGAGGCGCTGCCCCAATCTCCTGCCATGCTGCTGGCCGGGGGCGCGGAGCTGCGCGCCGCTTTCAGCGTGCAGCCCAACGGGCGCCGCGATGGCATGGAATGGGTGCGCGTGCTGCCCAAGGATGCCGCCTCGGATTTCCGCGAAGCGTTGTTTGGCTTCAAGGGGCGCGAGCTGGCGCGGCTGGTCATCGTCGACAAGCTGGGGCAGCGTTCGACGCTGGTGTTCAATGCGGTCCGGCGCAACGCGCCGGTCGATCCCGCCCTCACGGAGTTTGTGCTGCCGCCAGGTGTGGACCTGATCGGCAAGCCGGTGCAGCCGTGAAGCCGGTCGTACTGACCGAACTGCGCTATCGGCGCGCGTGGATGGCGATCGGCATCGCCATGCTGCTGGCCATCACCATCGTGTGCCTGATGCCCAGCAAAACCTTGCCGGAAACCGGCATGTCCGACAAGTCCGAACACGCGCTGGCCTTCGGGGCGGTGGCCTTCTGGTTCGGCAGCATCGTGATGCGTTACGACGTGCCCTGGCTCGCGCTGCTGCTGGTGGGGTTCGGCGCGCTGATCGAAGTCAGCCAGGCCGCGATGGGCTGGGGGCGCAGCGGCGACGTACTGGATCTGCTGGCCGATTCGCTGGGCATCGCACTGGGCATCGGCATCGCGATGACGCCGCTGGGACGCTGGGCGCGCTGGGTAGAGGTGCACCTGCTCAAGGCCCGCGCGTGAGCAGGCCGCTGGCGCCGCTGGCGGACCGCATGCGGCCGCGTCATGTGGATGAGTTCGTCGGCCAGCGCCACCTGCTGGCGCCGGGCCGCGCGCTGCGGGCATCGCTGGAACGTGGCCAGCTTCATTCCATGATCCTGTGGGGGCCGCCGGGAACCGGCAAGACCACACTGGCACGGCTGTTTGCAGCCGCCATGGACGCCGAGTTCGTGGCACTGTCGGCAGTGATGGCCGGCGTCAAGGACATCCGCGCCGCCATCGACCAGGCGCAGCGCACGCGGGCGGCAGGTCGCGCCACCGTGCTGTTTCTCGATGAAGTCCATCGCTTCAACAAGGCGCAGCAGGATCTGTTCCTGCCCTTTGTCGAAGACGGCACCATCGTCTTCATCGGCGCCACCACCGAGAATCCCTCCTTCGAAGTCGTGGGCGCCTTGCTGTCGCGCGCGCGCGTCTATGTGCTGAAGGGCCTGGGTACTGAAGACATCACGGCGCTTTTGCAGCGGGCTCTGGCCGACTCCGAACGTGGCCTGGGCGAACGGCACTTGCACGCCAGCGATACGGCACTGCAGGCGCTGGCCGCCGCCGCGGATGGCGACGCGCGTCGGGCTCTGGGGCTGCTGGAAACCGTAGCCGACCTCGCGGTGGACGGCCGCATCGACGAGGCGCAGATCGCGGATCTGGCTGCCGGCACGCGCCGGCGGTTCGACAAGGGCGGCGATGCGTTCTACGACCAGATCTCGGCATTGCACAAGGCGGTGCGGGGTTCGGATCCGGATGCCTCGTTGTACTGGCTGGCGCGCATGCTCGATGGCGGCTGCGATCCCACCTATCTGGCGCGGCGCATCACCCGCATGGCGGTGGAAGACATCGGGCTCGGCGACCCGCGTGCATTGCCCATGGCACTGGAAGCCTGGGAGGCGCATGAACGGCTGGGCAGCCCGGAAGGTGAACTGGCACTGGCGCAGTGCGTGGTGTTCCTCGCAGTGGCTCCCAAGAGCAACGCCGTCTACACCGCCTTCAATGCCGCGCGTGCGGATGTGGCGCAATACGGCTCGCTGGATGTGCCGGCGCGCTTCCGCAATGCACCGACCAGGCTGATGCGCGAGCTGGGCCATGGCAAGGGTTACCGCTACGCGCATGACGAGGCCGACGCCTATGTGGCGGGCGAGCGCTATCTGCCCGATGAGATGCCGGACCGGCGCTATTATTTCCCCGTCCAGCGCGGCTTCGAGCTGCGTATCGCCGAAGCGATGGAGCGGCGCCGCTCCCAGGACGACGACACCCGGAAAACTGACAGGAAAGACCCGTGATCGACCCCAAACTGCTGCGCAGCTCGCCCCAGGAAGTTGCCGCCAATTTCGCCCGCCGGGGCTTCCAGTTCGACCTCGACGCCTACATGGCGCTGGAGGAACGCCGCAAGGGCGCGCAGATCGAGGCGGACCGCCTGCGCGCCGAGCGCAATGCCAGCGCCAAGCAGGTCGGCATCGCCAAGGGCAGGGGTGAGGACGTGGCGCCATTGCTGGCCCACGGCGAACAGCTGGCGCAGCACCTGGCGGCGGCGGAGGCTGCCATCGGCTCGGTGCAGACAGAGCTTGAGGGCCTGCAACTGTCATTGCCGAACCTGCTGCAGCCCAGCGTGCCCGACGGCGCGGATGAGCACGCGAATGTGGAGGTGCGCCGCTGGGGCACGCCGCGCGATTTCGATTTCCCGCCGCGTGATCATGTGGACATCGGCGAGCAGCTCGGCAGGGGCCTCGACTTCGAGGCGGGCGCCCGCATTGCCGGCAGCCGCTTCGTGGTGTTGCGTGCCGGCATGGCGCGGCTGCACCGGGCGCTCGGCCAGTTCATGCTCGACCTGCATACCAGGGAGCACGGCTACACCGAGGTATATGTGCCCTACATGGCATCGCCGGCATCGCTGCGCGGCACGGGCCAGCTGCCGAAGTTCGAGCAGGATCTGTTCGCGGTGCGCAGCGAGCAGCACTACTACCTGATACCCACCGCGGAAGTGCCGGTCACCAACCTGGTACGGGACCAGATCGTCGAGGCAGGCGAACTGCCTCTCAGGTTCGTGGCACATTCGCCCTGCTTCCGCTCGGAGGCCGGCGCCTCGGGCAAGGACACCCGCGGCATGATCCGCCAGCACCAGTTCGACAAGGTCGAGATCGTGCAGATCGTGGAGCCGTCGAAATCGCAGGCGGCGCACGAGGAACTCACGGCCCATGCCGAAACCGTGCTGCAGAAGCTGGAGCTGCCGTACCGGGTGATGGCGCTGTGCGCCGGCGACATCGGCTTTGGCAGCAGCAAGACCTACGACATCGAGGTGTGGCTGCCCGGCCAGCAGCGCTATCGCGAGATCTCCTCGTGCAGCAATTTCGGCGATTTCCAGGCGCGCCGCATGCAGGCACGCTGGCGCAACCCTGCGACCGGCAAGCCTGAACCCGTGCACACGCTCAACGGCTCTGGCCTGGCAGTGGGACGCACGCTGGTAGCTGTCCTGGAGAACTACCAGAACGCCGATGGGTCGGTGTCGGTGCCTCGAGCTCTGCAGAGTTACTTCGGCGACAGCCTAATTTCGGCGTAATGGCTGACGCCAAGTGGCGACAGCGCCACAGGGGCACCTCCCCAAGTCTCCAGTCGGAACTCTCAGACGTCTCGATGGGCTGTCGTCCTACATAGGCGTGAAAGGGCTTGGGTCACTCTTCCAGGTGATAGCCATTTGATACGGAGTCCCGATGAAGCGCGCCACCTACCTGCCAGCAGCGCTAGCGGCGACAGCCGCGCTCGCCGCACTCTCCGGGTGCTCGTTGCCCACTGCTTCGGCCGGTGCTCTCGATG
>JBEVNO010000062.1:0-3259 GCA_040508085.1 Steroidobacteraceae bacterium | reverse complement strand
AGGCCGAGGGCGCCTACCGTGGCGTAGGCATGCGCCAGCTGCAGCGGCGTCACCGACAGGCCATAGCCGCGTGACAGCGAGGCGATCCCCACCGGCCGCCACACGCCATAGTTCGACAGCACGCCGGCGGATTCGCCCGGAAAGCCACTGGCGGTGACGCGGCCGAAGCCCAGCTGCGTCAGCGTGCTCCAGATCTGCTGCGGCTCCAGCGCCAGCGCGATCTTGGCCATGCCGACGTTGGATGATTTGGCGAGGATGCCCGCGAGGCCGATGGCGCCCTGCGGATGCTCATCCTCGAGCACGCGGTCACCCACCTGCATGAAGCCCGGGCTGGTGTCGATGATGCTGGCGGCATCGAAGCGCCCGGACTCCAGCGCCGCGGCTACCACGAATGGCTTGATGCTCGAGCCGGGCTCGATGATGTCGGTGGCAGCGCGGTTGCGATACACCGCGGCGCTGATCTGCTTGCGGTCATTCGGGTTGAAGGTGGGCTGGTTCACCATGGCGAGCACCTCGCCGGTGGCGACATCAATCACCACCATCGAGCCGGAACTGGCGCGATTGGCCGCGATGGCCGACTTCAGCTCGCGATACGCCAGGTACTGGATGCGCATGTCCAGGCTCAGCGAGATGTCGCGCCCGGGACGCGCGGTGCGGATGTTCTCCACGTCCTCGACCTTGCGGCCCATGCGGTCCTGGATCACGCGCTTGCGGCCGGCCTCGCCCGCCAGCCAGTGGTCGAAAGCAAGCTCAGCGCCCTCCTGCCCCTGGTCATCCACACTGGTGAAACCCAGCACGTGGCCGGCCACTTCGGAGGCGGGATAGAAGCGGCGATATTCGCGCCGCAGGTATACGCCGGGAACATCAAGCTTGCGCACCGACTGCGCCTCGGCGGGCGACAGATGGCGCGCCAGCCAGATGAAGCTCTTGTCCTGGCTGGTGGAGATGCGGCGCTTGAATTCACCCTTGTTGCGCTTGAGCTGTCCTGCCAGGCCATCCCAGCGGTCCGGCACCACGCCCAGTTCCTGCGGATTCGCCCACACCGATTCCACCGGCGTGCTCACCGCCAGTGGCGTGCCATTGCGATCGAGGATCGCGCCGCGGTTGGCGAGCGTCGCCACATCACGCGTGAAGCGTGCATCGCCCTGGCTGATCAGGAACTGGCGGTCCACCAGCTGCAGTTCCACCGCGCGGGCCACCAGGCCGCCGGCAGCCAGCACCAGCACGCCGAAGGCACACCAGGCACGCAGGCTGAAGGCGCCGGGCTCATTGCGCGGTGCGCGGCTCATGGGCCCACGACCTGGATGGCGGCTGGATCCGGCAGCACCATGTTCAGGCGGCGCGTCGCCACGCTTTCAACGAAGGCATGTGCGGACCAGGTGCTCTGCTCCAGCTGCAGCTGGCCCCAGTTGATGTCGAGCTGGTCGCGCTGGCGATGCAGACGCTCCAGCTCGACGAACAGCTCGCGCGCGCGATGCCGCGTGTAGATGGTGCCGGCCGCCGAGCCAAGCACGGCACACCACAGCAGCACCACGTAGACCCAGGGCTGGCGCAGGGAAGCCATCAAGCGCGTGGCCCGACGCGCGGCGCAGCGGTGCGCTCGGCCACCCGCAGCATGGCGGAGCGGGCGCGCGGGTTGCGCGCGAGCTCCGCTTCACTGGCGCGCTGCTTCTTGCCCACCAGCCGCAGCGCGGCGGCAAATGGCGGCGCGACAGGCAGGCGCGCCCAGGCCGGATCCGGCTGGGCCTGATCCCGCATGAACTGCTTGACGATGCGGTCTTCCAGCGAGTGGAAGCTGATCACCGCCAGGCGGCCGCCGTCCGCCAGTGCCTGCAGCGCGGCGTCGAGGCCACGCGTGAGCTCACCCAGCTCGTCGTTGATGTGCATGCGGATGGCCTGGAAGGTGCGGGTGGCCGGATGCTTGCCGCCCTCGCGCGTGCGCACGGCGCGCGCCACCACCTGCGCCAGCTGCGCGGTGGTCAGGATGGGTTCCACGGCGCGCTGCTCCACGATGGAACGCGCGATGCGGCCGGCGAAACGCTCCTCGCCGAGCTGGCCGATCACGTCGCGGATCTCGTCGGATGGGGCGCTGGCGAGCCAGGCGGCCGCAGTGTCGCCGCTCTGCGTGTCCATGCGCATGTCGAGCGGACCGTCCTGCTGGAAGCTGAAGCCGCGCGCTGCCTGGTCAAGCTGCGGGGAAGACACGCCGAGGTCGAACAGAATCCCGCCACAGGGACGTCCTTCGCCATGTGCCGCGACCAGTGACTCGAGCGCACCGAACGCAGCGTGTACCACCACCACACGCGGCTCCGCGTCGAAGCGCGACCGAGCGGCCGCGATGGCCTGCGGATCCCGGTCGATCGCGAGCAGACGGTCTTCTGCTCCCATGGCGGCGAGAATGCGGGCCGCGTGGCCACCGCGGCCAAACGTGGCGTCGACATACAATCGCGGCGCGCCTTCGCCCGCACCGATCGCGAGGGCCGCGACAGCTTCTTCGACAAGCACCGGCTCGTGCTCAGCCACTTTCTTGCTCCCCTGGAGGCGCGCATCAGAGCTGCAGGCCGCTGAGTTCAACCGCGAGATCCGTTACGCCCTGCTGGGTCTTGAGCCATTCCTCGCGCTGCAGTTTCCAGCGCGCCTCATCCCACAATTCCAGACCACGGCCCTGCCCGACGATCCAGGCGGCGCGGTCCAGGCCCGCCCACTCGCGCAGCTCGGGCGTCAGCGTCAGCCGGCCGTGGCTGTCCAGCACCATGTCCTGGGCATGGCCGATCATCAGGCGCTGCAGGCGGCGGACCTGCGGATGCATGCTGGGCATGGAATTGAGCTTGGCCTCGATCTGCTCCCACTCCGGGGCCGCATAGATGCGCAGGCACTGGTCGGTGTCGATGGTGACCACGACCCGGCCTTCGGCAGGCGCAGAGAGGCCCTTGCGGTGCTGGACGGGCACCACAACCCTGCCTTTATCATCAATCGTGACTTTTGTTGCGCCGCGGAACATGCACTGAAATGGGGCTAACCCACTTCCACCCACTTTGACCCACTATCCCCCATCTTAGGAACCGGGGGGTCGTTATGTCAACGGCGCGAACGGATTTTTTTGTTTATCTCACAACGACTTACGTGCATTCCAAAAAGTGGGACGTGGTTCTCGCAAGAATCCTTTTCTATTCCGGCACTTGCAATCAAAAGCTCGAAAAGGCGCAAATATTCCCTGCCCCCCTCAATGACTTCATCGCGCAATAAAGGGGTCAGAGCT
>JBEVNO010000050.1:0-5603 GCA_040508085.1 Steroidobacteraceae bacterium | reverse complement strand
AGGCCACCGCCCGTATCGCCGCGCTCGGCTATGACCTGACCAAGATCCGGCGCGTGCCGCAGGCCGCGGCGGCCAAGGGCGAATAGCCGGTTCTGCGCGGCGGTTCTCAGGCCCTGAGAAGCCACCGGGCGATACTGTCGGCCTGCCCATCCCCCATGCCCGGCCTCCCCCGGGCGACCGGCGCCAAGCCGTGCAGGGGTGGGGGCGTGCGCGGATCGGCCGTGCACGCAGGCGCGGACAGAGGGCGATGACGTGGCGGACAAGTACTGCGATCTGGTCATGAAGGGCGGTATCACCAGCGGCATCGTGTATCCCAACGCGGTGCTGTCGCTGGCCCGCCAGTACCGCTTCAAGAGCATCGGTGGCACCTCGGCCGGCGCCATTGCCGCGGCCGTGGCGGCGGCGGCCGCGCTGGGGGACCGGCGTCGGCAGGCCGGGCAGCGGGTGGCCGATGCGGTGGGTTTCCCGGGGCTTGCCTCGGTTTCGGCGCAGCTGTCGCGGCAGGGCTTCATCCACAGCCTGTTCCAGCCCGCGCACGGGGCACGCATGGCGTACCGGCTGCTGGTGGTGCTGGCCGGCAAGGCCGGGCTGCCGCGCAAGGTGATCTGCCTGCTGGCGGCGGTGTTCGCCATCGCACCGCTGGAGGTGCTGGTCGCGCTGGCCGGCCTGTTGGGGATCGGCTGGCTGGCCGGCGGACCGGCCGGCATCTGGGCGACCCTGCTGCCGTCGCTGCTGTGCGCCTACGGTGCCGGCGTGCTGGCCTCGGCACTGCGGGTGGCACGGGTGGCGAGGCGCAACCTGCTGGGCCTGTGCAATGGCAGCACCCAACCCGAGGCCGCGCACCCGGCGCTGACCGATTGGCTGCATGACCAGCTGCAGGCGCTGGCCGGCCTGCCGCCGGAACAGCCGCTGACCTTCGGCGATCTGCACCGCGCGCCGCGCTATCCCGGCGAACCGGCCGGCGACCAGGCGATCACGCTGCAGATGATCACCACCTGTGTATCCCACACCGAGCCGCGCACCCTGCCGTTCAGTGCCGCGCATTTCTGGTTCCGCCGCGACCAGTTCGACCAGTTGTTCCCGGCCAGCGTGGTGGCGTGGCTGGTGGCCCGCGCCGGCGCACCGGAACACGTGGACGGGCAGGCCTACTACCGCCTCGTGGATGGCGAGGACATGCCGGTGCTGGTCGCCACCCGCATGAGCCTGAGCGTCCCGCTGCTGATCAGTGCGGTGCCGCTGCACGAACCGGCGCGCCGCGAACGCCGCGGTGAGCCGCAGGCGCCGCAACCGGGCGAGCGCCGCGACAACAGCAACGTGGCCGACAGCATGGAAGGACTCACCCAGGGCGGCCAGACCGGCAGCGCGGTGATCACCGCCTTCCGCGTGTGCTGGTTCTCCGATGGGGGCATCAGCAGCAACTTTCCGATCCATCTGTTCGATGCCGCGCTGCCACGCTGGCCGACCTTCGGCATCAACCTGGTCTACCCGGGCGCGGCGGAGCCGCTGCACGCATCCGGCGAAGGCGGCACGGCACCTGTGCCGGCGCCGCCGGTGTACCTGCCCACCGAGAACCGCCAGGGCTGGCAGCGCAGCTACCACGCCATCGCCCGGCCGCTGGCGGCGGCGGAGATGTCCGGTTTCCTGTTCGCGATCGTCTCCACGATGCAGAACTGGCGCGATGTGCTGCAGGCGCGGGCCCCGGGCTACCGGGATCGCATCGTGCACGTCGCGCTGCAGGGCGACGAAGGCGGCATGAACCTGGACATGCCGCAGGTCGTGCTCAGCCGCATCGCCGCCAAGGGCAGCGTGGCGGGCGAGCGCTTCTGCGATTTCTCCTTCCACAACCATTACTGGATCCGCTGGCGCAATCTCGCCTCGGCCTACCAGCGCTATACGCTGGATGTGGCGCGCACCGCCGATCCTGCGCAGCATGTGGCCGCGTACGAAGCCGCCTATGCCAGCGTGGCCCGCGGTGAGCCGCCGCCGCCGTCGTACCGCCTGGGGTCGGAAGACAAGCGCCGGGAATCCCAGCAGCTGTGGGCGGACATGGTCGAACAGGGGCAACGCTGGGAAGACCTCGGCCCGGACCTCACCGATGGCGCACCGCGGCCGCTGCCGCAGATGAAGGTGACGCCGATTTATTAGGCCACAGACGGATTGGTTATACGTTCACGTGCCTCGGGCAGAGTGTCATGATGCGTGAGATTTAGCTCGTATTAGAGATTAAGCTCCAGTGAAATGGAACCCAAGCGCAGCCAAATTATATTAGTGAAAAATTGATGGTGCGATCCTCTTTTCAATCGAGCTCGTTAAAACATAAGAGCGGCCTGTGAACGAATCTCGCAATCGAATTGAACGACTTCCGTTGACTGGATTTAGAGCGTACTGGCGATCGCCTTGTTCGCCATGATTGCGCCTACGACTGCCTGATTTTTACAGGTGACAACTTCGATATTATCTACAAACGAACCGCTGTGTCGTGCAATTACTGAGGCCACGATAGATCCCAAAGGTTCCTGAGTTACTTCGCGAATAAGATCAGTGCACACATCCATGGCTGCATATCTGTTCATATATATAGACGCGCGAATGGCAATATCAAGCGCCATCCCCTTTGTATGTGGATCGGCATCTGCACTCTTAAATATAACTTTCATATTGGATGCAATTTTTTCTGCGTAGCTCCAGCCGTAGGACTGTTCTTCGACCATTTCGGAGTAAACTGCCAGAAATTCGTCGACATGCTGCTTAACCTCAGCTTGCGAAAATACCGAAAAAATCTGTTGCGGCAGCTCCAAGCAAACGCGTGTCTTATCGGCAGGGTTCAGAAGTGCCAGTTGCTCCGCGAACTGACCGACTTGCTGAGGGTCATAACGCTGCTCTTGGCGCAAACGGTCCTCGATGGAGCTGAGAATCTGTTTTACCATCCCTACGCCGCCCCCGCGACCTAAAATCACGTCAAACGCCGCCACGAC
Organism: Steroidobacteraceae bacterium; assembly: GCA_040508085.1. Classification (GTDB taxonomy): domain Bacteria; phylum Pseudomonadota; class Gammaproteobacteria; order Steroidobacterales; family Steroidobacteraceae; genus ZC4RG30. The sequence continues at coordinate 2,628 of JBEVNO010000050.1, read as the reverse complement.
AGCTTGTCGTAAGTGGGCGAGACTTTGATAGCGCTGACCTTTGTTAAAGCTGCAGCATCGCTCAATTACGTGATATAGAGGGGCGTGGAGGCCGCCGGCAACAAGATAAAGCGGGTCTTTTCCTGTTGAAATTGCGAAAATTGTCTTACCAAGCATGAAGATGTCGCCCGCAGCGTCCGCGTTCTTAAAGCCGCCATCTAGGAATTCTGGTGGGATGTATCCGTATGTACCCCACCAAACTGAGCTGCGAGTAAACGCCGTTTCAGAGCCGACCTCGGTAGTGAGTCCGAAGTCTGAAACCAAAATGTTCTGGCCATCTATAAGGAAATTTTGCGGCTTGATATCGCGATGAAAATGCCCCCGCGCATGCAACTCAGCGAGTCCATCAATCATTTGCAATATTGCATTTTCCAAGTTTTGGTCTGAACTGCGAATAAGCGATGCGGCTTTTCCGAGGTCGCCTCCAGGATAGTATTGCATCACCACATATGGCGGGTCATGGTCGGAGTTGCTATGAACAACATTAACTATTTTCCCGTTTCCAGCGTACGATGCTAGTAGTCTCGTCTCTCGACGAAAGCGCTGCACTTGCTCGCCAGACGTCTCTCGGCAGTACTTCAAGACTACTTGGAATGGATACGGCGGCCGTGCTTCAACGTACAAGACTGCCCCCATGCCGCCGGACTCGCTGCAGATTCCTGTAACCACAAATCGCGAGTCAATTACATCGCCGACACTGTACATACGGAAGTTCCTTTTCCTTGGTTTTCTAGCCATTAAAGGCGAAATGCTCTAGCGTTTGAGGGTAATGCATATGGATTTGCTAGCACAATAGGCTGCGGTCATATTGTGATGAAAAGTCGGGTAAAAAAGGGATTGGCTAAGGCGCTTTCTCGTGTGCTCAGGGTCCTTTTTGCATTGAAGCGCTGGTTAGTGGACGAAGCTGCTCATGGAGCCGTCAGGATCTGGGTGAAATGGCTGGAGGCCGTCCCCTCGTCCGCGTTCCAAAGCGGCGTCCCAGATAGCGGTTCAAGGAAGCGAAGGCACCGATTCCGGTAGCTCAGCCGCGCCCCGGCAGCTGCGGGAACGCGCGCTGCATGCAGTCCTCGCGCGGGCAGACCCGGCAGCCCGGGCCGATCGAGACCGAGTTGCCCGGGCTCTGGATATCCAGCCCACGCGTGTAGATCAACCGCTCGGCGTGCTGCAGATCGCAGCCCAGTGCCACCGCGAAGGTCTTGCGGGGTTGCCCATGCCCGATCGGGCCGCTGCTCACCTGCCGCGCCAGCCAGAAGTGGCGGCGCCCGTCGGGCATGCGCGCGGTCTGGGTCAGCACGCGCCCCGGCTGGTTGAAGGCCTCGTATACGATCCACAGCGGGCACGAGCCGCCCACCTGCGAGAAGTGGAAATCGGTCGCCGAATGCCGCTTGGAGACATTGCCGGCACGGTCCACGCGGATGAAGAAGAACGGCAGGCCGGGCGCACTGCGCCGCGCCAGCGTGCTCAAGCGATGGCAGACCGCTTCGAAGCCCACGCCGAAGCGATGGGCCAGCGCATCGATGTCGTAGGCACTGTGCTCGGCGGCGCGCAGGAACTGCGCATACGGCATCACCAGCGCCCCGGCAAAGTAGTTGGACATGCCGATCCGCGCCTGCGCGATCTGCTCCGCTTCGCCGAAGGCCGCACGGGCGATCACCGCATCGATCTGCGCCGCATAGCCGAGCAGGGCCAGCTCGGCCGCCATCTGGAACGCCTGCTGGCCCGGTTCGAGGTAATCGGGCAGCCACAGGGTGCGGCTGCCGCCGTCGTAGACACGCTTTTCGCGCCCGGCCTGCAGCGGCCCCACCTCCACCAGCACGCCATGGCGGTCGGCCAGCAGCTGGCGCAGGCGCGGCGCCACGTGCCCGGCCACCAGCCCCCATTCGCCGAACAGCTGTTCGGCCAGGTCGTCCAGTTCCGGGATGTGGTTGTGCATGCGGTTGAAGAAATCGCGGACCTGGTCGCCCGCCGGCAGCGCCTGCCCGGCGTGCACATCGCCCAGCTGGAACTCCAGCGCCGCGGCGTGCTCGCGCAGCATCAGGTGGCGGCGGTGCAGGTCGAGCAGGGCGCGGCTGATCTGCGGCAGGTTGCCGGCCATCGCGCGCAGCTCAGTGCTGCTCACATCGGCCAGGCCCAGGTCGCGCAGGGTCTCGCCCAGCGATTCCTGCAGCGCGCCGGGGTCATCGACCTCGAACAGCGCGCTGACATCGCCCAGGACCTCGCGCAGCTTGCCCTGTACCGCCGGGGTCAGTGGCCGCTTGTTGCGCTCGATCTGGTTCAGGTAGCTGGCCGATAGACCCAATGCCCTGGCCAGCGCCAGCTGGCTGTAGCCGCGCTGCTCGCGCAGCTTGAGCAGGCGCAGGCCGATCTGGCGTTGGACGGGCTGGCTATTCACAGGATTCACAAAAATCGTAGCGGGCATTGGCCAGATTAAGCGCATGCAGCCCGGAAATCGAGGGTGGCACTGTGAATAATGCCAACAACTTTCGACCCGCCGGGATTGTCCATGACTGTTGCAGCGCCCCGTATCCGCATGTTGATCGATGGCCAGTTCATCGAATCGGCCAGCTCGCAGTGGCAGAACGTGGTCAA
>JBEVNO010000008.1:0-12689 GCA_040508085.1 Steroidobacteraceae bacterium | reverse complement strand
AGTTCCAGTGCGCCGCGTCCCAGATTGCGGCTCAGATCGTGAGCGCCGACGATATCGATCTCGAGATTCCGGGACACCGCAGCACGCTGGTGCCGTGCAAGCCCGCGTCGGAGACAGCTGCCGACGACGCCTGCGCGGAGAAGTTCCTGAAGGCGACGGGGCGGCGGCTGTTTCGCCGGCCACTGGAACCCGAACGCCTCGCCATGGTGGTATCGGAGGCGCGTGCCGCGGCGAAGCGCTTCGACAGCTTCTATGACGGGCTCGCCTATGCACTCGAAGGCCTGTTGATAAGTCCGGAGATGGTGTTCATCGCGGACACATTCGAACCCGATCCTGGACACCCGGGGCGAGGGCGTCTAGACGGCTACGCGCTGGCCTCGCGCCTGAGCTTCTTCCTGTGGAATGCGGCGCCCGACGACGCACTGCTCGACGCGGCGCAGCGGGGCGAACTGCACACCGCAAACGGAATGGCGCGAGTGGTTGACCGGATGCTCGCGAGCCCCCGTCTTCAGGCGGGCGTAGGTGCATTCTTCGACGACATGCTGCGGTTCGACAACTTCAACAATCTGTCCAAGGACGCCTCAACCTATCCGGGCGTGACAGCCCAGACACTGGCGGATGCACGCGACCAGACCCTGCGTACGGTGGTTGATCATCTGGTAGTGCGGAGAAGGGACTATCGCGACCTCTTCACGACACGCTCGACCTTCATGTCACCGTCGCTCGCGGTCATCTACAAGGTTCCAACTGTGCCCGGCTGGCAGCCATTTGAATTCCCCGCCGGCAGCCCGAGACTGGGGCTCCTGACGCAGGTGAGCTTCCTTGCCGCAAATGCGCATCCGGGCCGCAGTTCGCCGACACGGCGTGGAACGGCCATGCGCGAGGTGTTCCTGTGTCAGCGGGTCCCGCTGCCGCCGCCGAACGTCGACTTCTCAGCCGTCGAAAATCCCTCGGCGCAGCACCGCACTGCCCGCGAGCGCGTCGGTGCGCACCTGGGTAATCCCGCATGTGCCGGCTGCCACAAAATCACCGATCCGGTCGGCCTTGCCCTGGAGAATTTTGATGGCGCCGGGCAATTCCGTGCCACCGACGGAGGGGCAGACATCGACGTGACCGGCACGCTCGACGGCAAGGACTTTCAAAATATTGCGGAACTCATGCAGAACCTGCGCAATCACCCGTCATTGCCGTCCTGCCTCGTCTCAAGGGTTTATGCCTACGCCACCGGTGGGCCGGTGGAGCGGATCAACCGTCCGGCAGTGACGTATTTCACAAAGCTGTTTGCAGCGGACGGATACCGGTTGCCGGACTTGCTGCGTTCAATCGCTCTGAGTGCTGCATTCACCGACGTCGAGCCGGCTGATTCAAGCCCGGGCCTCCAAAGCGCCGCTGCAAATTGAAAAGGAGTATGAAGTGAATCCCATGACCCGTCGCCGCGTGCTGCGCGGCATGCTTGGCGGCAGCGCCGTTACTGTGGGTCTGCCTTTTCTCGATTACTTCCTGAATGGTAACGGTACGGCGCTGGCCTCTGGCGCGGCGCTCCCGACGCGCTTTGGTACCTGGATCTGGGGCCTGGGCATGAACGCGGCGATCTTCACGCCAAAGAAATTCGGCGCGGACTTCGATCTTCCGCCTGAGATCGAGAGCCTGAAGAACGTGAAGCAGCACATCAACCTGTTCTCGAACTTCAACACCTTCAGGGACGCGTCACCCCTGATGTGCCACCACACGGGATGGGTGATCCTTCGCTCCGGCGTGGCCCCGACACCGTCGAAAGTGCGCCCGGGGGAGACTATCGACGTGACCGTGGCGAAGCGCCTGGGCAACACGACGCGTTTCCCCATCCTGTCGGCCACGGCTACGGGCGATGTACGCGACAGCTATTCCTATGAAAACGAGAACTCGATCAATCCGCCGGAATGGTCGCCGGTGCGCTTCTACCAGAAGCTCTTCGGTCCGGACTATCAGGATCCGAACGCAGCGGAGTTTGTGCCTGATCCAAGGACGATGATCCGCAAGAGCGTGTTGTCGGGAGTTCTGGACAGCACCAAGTCCTTCCAGCGGAAGATCGGCGCTGAGGATCGTCAGCGCCTGGATCAGTACTTCACCGGCCTGCGCGACCTGGAGCGTCAACTGGACATGCAGCTCACCAAGCCGCAGCCGCTGGCATCTTGCAGACACATCGATGCCCCGGCAAACGACCCGCCAGCGGGTCTTGATGCGGGCTTGGTCTCGACCCGACACCGCATGATGACGGATATCATGGTGATGGCATTGGCCTGCGATCAGGCGCGCGTGTTCAACATGGGCTATGCCGCGGAGACTGCGTCCACCAGCAAATCGGGCTACGAGAAGCCCCATCACACTGCAACTCACGAAGAGCCCGAAGGGCCCGGCGGCTACCAGGAAGAGGTGTCATGGTTCACGCGCCGCGCGATGGAAGAGTGGGCCTACTTCGTTGAAGCTTTCGCCAAGGTGCCGGAAGGCGATGGCACGATGCTCGACCATTCGCTCACGTACGCACTGTCTGACATCTCCTACGCGAGGATTCACTCACTCGACGGCATTCCAATGTTCACCGCAGGCAAGGCGGGCGGCAGACTGAAGACGGGCCTTCACATAGACGGCGCATCGAGCCCGGGCACGCGGGTGGGGTACACGGCCATGAAGGTGCTGGGTCTTGACATCCCGCAGTGGGGTACCCTGAGCAACGCCACCGCAAAAGAGGTCGGGGAAATCCTGGTCTAGGATTCATCATGCGACGTGTGGTTCTCATTGCTGTCGGCCTTGCTGCGCTGTGCATGACGGGGCTTTCGGCAGCGCGCGGCGGCAAGGCGGCGGTGGAAGACTATCGACGCGTACCGATGCCGCCGCATTTCCAGGTCATCATGACGGAGCTGGATGGTCCGGTGTTCGCCGACGCGAAAGGCCACACGCTTTACCAGTGGCCGTCGCGGCGCATGCGCAACGGCTATACCGGCGAAGCGAAGGGAACGCCGGCCTGTTTCGATGAGAAGACCACCGAGAACGCGGGGCTGATGAGTCCGTATCCGCCGGGACTCACCTTGCCGGACCTCGGTTTGCGGCCCACCTGCACGCAGGCCTGGCCGCCGGTGCTGGCTTCGGTGGACGCCAGGCCGGTCGGCGCCTGGACGATCGTCGCGCGCAAGGATGGAACGCGCCAATGGCAATACAACGAACAGCCGTTGTACACATCGTACTTCGACAAGAAGCCGGGTGACGTGCTGGGCGGCATGACGCGCTCCGAGTATGCGTCCGGCAACTATGCGTGGCGCCGGCCGATAGCGCCCCCGCCGAATGTGCCGCCGGGGTTCGTTGTGGAGACGACTGCCCTCGGACGCATGGTACTGACCACTGGACGCATGACCGTGTTGTCCTACGACAAGGACACACCGGACAGATCGGCGTGCACAGGTCAGTGCGAACAGATTTTCGTGCCGATGCTGGCTCCGGCCTCCGCCATCCCGAAGGGGGAATGGAGCACGCTGGAGCGTGCGCCGGGCGTAAGGCAATGGGCATTCCGCGGCAGGCCGCTATATCGCCACGCGCCGGACATCGAACGCCAGAGCCTGGTGGGCACCGATGTGCCGGGCTGGAGCGCCGTCTACACGATGCGGACGCCGCCGCCGCCGCCGGGTTTCAAGTACCAGGATACCCATACGGGAACGGTCGTTGCCGATTCGCGCGGCATGACGGTTTACATTTATCTATGCGCCGATGACGCCATGGATCAACTGCTTTGTGACCACCCCAAGACCACCCAGGCGTATCGCATCGCCATCTGCGGCGGCGGCGATCAGGCGGAATGTCTGCGGCAGTTCCCGCCCATTGTTGCACCGGTGGGCGTAAAGAGTGGCAGCAATGCCTGGGGCACAATGTATCTGGATCCCAGGACGGGCCATGAAGCTGCGGCGGCCGACAAGGGCGCGCTACACGTTTGGACGTTCCGCGACCGCCCGGTATACAACTACTCGGGTGACACGTTTCCCGGCGAGATCGACGGCGACAGCCGCGGCGAGTTCAATGCACGCCGCCAGGGCTTCAACGCGCTCTTCGTGCGGGAGGAATACTTCGGCAAGGCGAACTGAGGCGAAGAGAAGTGAACACTGCCCCTCGAATTGGACGCCTGCTCAACCTTGCTGCTGTAGTCGCCTTGAGCGCACCAGTGGCGGCCGACGGCAGCGGCGGGGTAACAAACGGCACCATCGCGTATGCGCTGAAGAGCCTCTACTGGTCGGTCTATCAGACTCCGAACGCCCGGGACGAATGTCCGGACGGTCTCAACACGTGGGGTCCGCGCGAGACCTTCAAGGCGTTGTTTCCGCAGGAGCAGGGCCAGAAGTGGACGATCGTGGAGTCTCATCTTGCCCGTGAGATCGAAGGCTGGTTTCCGGGAGAGAAGCCCGAGAAATTTCCATACCGCGAGGCGGGCGGAAAGGTCGCGATAGGCTTGAACCTCGACGGCACGGCGGGTCCAAACGACTTCACGAGCCCCACCGGCGAGCAGGGCATCGACAACGAGTTCTTCCGCGTGATCGGCTGCCAACCCAATTTGCGCCTTCCGGACGGCCAGATGGCGTTCTTCAACAACAAGTACATCATCGACAAGCACTACAACCGCACGCTCATCGAGCTCACCGGCGTGGACGATCTGATCAACGATCCGGACGTGACGGTGACCATGTATCGCGGACTGGATCCCTTGCTGAGGGATGCCACGGGCAGTGGCATCATCCCCGGTGGCTCGCAGCGGATTGACGTCAAGTTCGGTGGTCGATTCCATCACGTCACGAAAGGCAGGATCGAGAACGGTGTTCTGTCGACCGTGCCTGCGGATATGACCTTCCCTTGGACGTATGTCAATGGGACCCCGACCGTGGTCGTGGTGCGGGATATGCGGTTCCGGCTGGATCTGTCGGGGACTGGTGCGGAAGGCCTGTGGGCCGGCTATGTGGACGTCGACAAATTCTACGATCACATGATGATGGCGGAATCGACCCACCATCAGGCCTATGGCCAGATGTCCCCCCCTGGTTTCGCGCGCTCGTTGTTCTCCCATGCGGATGGACATCCCGATCCCGCGACCGGAAAGATGACGACGATCTCGGCCGCCTTGAGCACGACCTTTGTTCAGGTCGTGATCGTGCACCCCCCTGAAACTACGGATTCCAAGGGCGGCCAAAGCCAGCTGCATGTGCAGTGAAGACACTGCCACGGGAGGGTGAGATGGGCCGCCAGGCTCATCAGAATGCTGGTGCGGGCGACGGCGCGAGCTGCGCTCACCGCCTCGCGGTCACCGCATGAACCGCCTCACGCCGCATATGCTCACGTCCAAGACGGGCATGGCGATCAGCCCGCATCCGCTCGCCACGGCAGCCGGCGTGGACGTACTCGCGCGCGGCGGCAACGCGGTGGAGGCGACGATCGCGATGTCGGCCGTGCTCACGGTTGTCGCGCCTCATTTCACCGGCCTCGGCGGCGATGCGTTCTGGCTCGTCGCCGACGGCACCGGCGGCGTGCGCGCGCTGTCGGGCATTGGCCAGGCCGCGCGCACGCGACCGGCGCTCGTCGGTGGCGGCTTCGCGGTGCGCGGGCCGCAATCGGCTTCGACCACAGCTGCGGCGGTCGATGTCTGGGACCGCGCCTGGCAGTGGAGCCGCGCCTGGGGTGGGCGTTTCACATGGGGCGACCTCCTGGAAGCCGCCGTTGCCAACGCAGCACGTGGCGTGCCCGTCAGCCGCTCGCAAGCATTCTGGTACGAGTTCCGCGCCGCCGAGCAGGCTGCCTGGCCGGGCTTCGGGGCCGCCTTCTTGCCCACCGGCCGCACGCCGGTGGCGGGCGAGACGATGCGCCTGCCGCAACTCGCCGCGACGCTTGCCCATCTGGCGCGCCACGGCGCGCGTGATTTCTACGAAGGAGAGCTGGCAGCGCGCGTCGCGCGCGGTCTGCAAGCGGCCGGCAGCCCGCTCTCGGCCGCCGACCTGGCCGCCACCCGCGCACGCGAGGAAGCACCGCTGCGGCAACCCTACCGGCGCGTGGAGCTGCTGACACTCGCTCCACCCACTCAAGGCGTCAGCACCTTGCAGGCGATGGCGCTGCTCGAACGTTTCGACGTGGCTGCGCTCGGTGAAAGCAGTGCCGACCACCTGCACCTGATGGTCGAAGCAATCAAGCAGGCGTTCATCGAACGCGACCGCCTCGTCGCCGACCCCGAGTTCGCTTCGGTACCTCTGCAGCAGATGCTGGATCCCGTCCACCTGGACGCGCTGGCCCGACGCGTCGATTTGCAGCACGCGCTGCCCTGGCCGCAGCCATGGCGCCACGGCGACACGGTATACCTGGCCGCCGCTGACCGCGCCGGCCGGGCGGTCAGCGCCTTACAAACCATCTACTACGACTGGGGCAGCGGCACAGTTGCCGGCGACACGGGCATCCTGTGGCACAACCGTGGTGCCGCGTTCTCGCCACTGGCCGGCCATCCCAACGGCTGGGCGCCGGGCAAGCGCCCCTTCCACACACTCAATCCTGGCATGGCGCTCGAGGGCGGGCAGGTGCGCTGGCTCTACGGCACGCAGGGCGCCGATGGCCAGCCGCAGACGCTGGTGGCGCTGCTCACGCGGCTGATCGATTTCGGCCTCGATCCAGCCCAGGCGCTGGCACGCCCGCGCTTCCTGCTCGGAAGCACATTCTCCGACGTTGCCCACAACCTGAAGATCGAAGCCGACGCGGGCGAGGACGTGCTCGAGGCGCTGGCGCAGCGCGGCCACCTGCTGCGTGCGCTGCCGGCGCGCAGCCCGCTGGCAGGGCAGGCCGGCATCATCGATATTGGCGCCGACGGCAGTTTCAGGGGTGCCCACGATCCACGTGGGGAGGGGTGCGCCGGGGCGCCATGAGCCCCGCCGCTCAAGCGCTGAGCTGGTCGCGCCCGCGCAGCATGCCCTTGTCGAGCACGAAGTTGATCACCGTCTCCAGCCCCTCACCGGTCTTCAGGTTGGTGAAGACGAACGGCCGTTCACCGCGCATGCGGCGGGCATCGCGATCCATGACATCCAGCGATGCGCCCACATGCGGAGCCAGGTCGATCTTGTTGATGATCAGCAGGTCGGATTTCATGATGCCCGGGCCGCCCTTGCGGGGAATCTTGTCGCCGGCCGCCACGTCGATGACATAGAGCGTGAGATCCGACAGCTCCGGACTGAAAGTCGCCGCGAGATTGTCCCCGCCGCTTTCAACGATGATGAGGTCCAGGGCCGCGAAGCTGTGCGTGAGTTCATCAATGGCGGCGAGGTTCATCGAGGCATCCTCACGGATGGCCGTATGCGGGCAGCCTCCGGTCTCCACGCCGCGGATGCGATCCGGGGTCAATGCCTCGCTGCGCACAAGGAAATCGGCATCTTCGCGTGTGTAGATGTCGTTCGTGACCACGGCCATGTTGAGGCGCTGGCGCAGGGCCTTGCATAAACGGTCGACCAGGGCGGTCTTGCCGGATCCGACTGGTCCGCCAACACCGACGCGCAGCACGTCATAGGCCTGCATCAAAACGCTCCTTTAACTGGAATGACGGAGGCTGGAAGGGTAGCAGCGGCGCCGGAATACGTCATTTGGCCACCAGCCTGAAGCGCCGCAGGCGCAGGGCATTGCCGATGACGGAAACCGACGACAGGCTCATCGCCGCGGCCGCGACTACAGGACTGAGCAGAAAGCCGAACCTGGGGTAAAGGAGCCCTGCGGCCACGGGGATGCCGAGCACGTTGTAGACAAACGCGAGCACGAGGTTCTGGCGGATATTGCGCATCGTGGCGCGGCTGAGTACGCGGGCGCGCACGATTCCGGCCAGATCGCCTTTGACCAGCGTGATGGCCGCACTTTCCATGGCGACGTCCGTCCCGTTGCCCATCGCGATGCCAACGTCCGCAGCGGCCAGTGCGGGCGCGTCGTTCACGCCATCGCCGGCCATCGCCACCACTTTGCCGGCCGCCTGCATTCGCTTCACGTACGCCTGCTTCTGCTCAGGCAGCACCTCCGACTCCACTTCATCGACACCCAGTTGCCGCGCCACCGCAAGCGCGGTCGTGCGGTTGTCGCCCGTCAGCATCACGATGCTCACGCCTTCCCGGCGCAGGGCCTCGAGAGCCGCGGGAGTGGTGGCTTTCACAGGGTCGGTGATGGCGATCACGCCTGCCGGCCGGCCATCGATGGCCACGAAAATCGCGGTGGCACCGCCGCCGCGCAATTTTTCAGCCGCCTCGTCCAGGGGTCCTGTTTCCAGCGCCAGGGACCGGAACAGCATTGCATTGCCCACCGCTATGACCTGACCGTCCAGAGTCCCCGTGATACCCAGACCGTTGACCGAGGTGAAATCCCCGGCCGCCTCGATGGCAATGCCACGCTCGTGCGCCGCGGCGACGATGGCAGTGGCCAGAGGGTGCTCGCTGGAGCGCTCCAGCGCTGCCGCCGCGCGCAGCAGCTGGTTTTCCTGGAAGCCCGCCGCTGGCATTACCGCCACTACACGCGGTTTGCCCTCGGTCAGCGTGCCGGTCTTGTCGACCAGCAGCGTATCGACCTTCTCCATGCGCTCCAGTGCTTCGGCATTGCGGATCAGCACGCCGGCGGTGGCGCCTTTTCCCATGCCGACCATGATCGACATGGGCGTGGCAAGGCCCAGCGCGCAGGGGCAGGCGATGATCAGCACCGACACCGCCGCCACGAGCGCGGCAGCGAAGGCCGGGGCGGGTGCCCATACCATCCAGGCGACAAAGCTGAGCGCGGCTATGCCGATCACCGCGGGCACGAACCACGCTGATACCTGGTCGGCCAGCCGCTGTATGGGCGCGCGGCTGCGCTGGGCCTCTGCGACCTGATGCACGATGCGCGACAGCATGGTGTCACCGCCCACCTGCTCGGCCTGCAGCACGAGCGCGCCGCCGCCGTTGATCGTGCCGCCGATGACGCGACTGCCGCGCGACTTGGCCACCGGGAAGGACTCCCCGGTCACCATGGATTCATCCACCGCGCTGTCGCCTTCAAGCACGACACCGTCCACCGGCAACGACTCACCGGGACGCACTCGCAGGTGGTCGCCCACCTGCACAAGCTCCAGCGGCACCTGCTCGTCATCGCCTTGCGTGCGGATGCGCAGTGCCGTCCTGGGTGCCAGATCCAGCAATGCGCGAAGTGCGCCACCGGTGTGCTCGCGCGCGCGCAGCTCCAGCACCTGCCCCAGCAGCACCAGCACCGTGATGACTGCACCGGCCTCGAAGTAGCCGGCTACCGTGCCGCCATGCCCGTGCATGCCGTGAGGAAAGGCGTCCGGAACAAACAGCGCTGCCAGGCTGTACAGATAGGCTGCGCCAACGCCCATCGCGACCAGCGTGAACATGTTGAGGGAGCGGTTGCGCAGTGACGCCCAGGCGCGCTCCAGGAACGGCCACCCCGCCCACAGGATCACCGGGCTTGCGAGCAGGAACTGGATCCACTGCGAGAGTGCAGGGCTGACATAGCGCGCCAGCCCCAGGGCCGGCAGGTGACCGCCCATCTCCAGCACGACCACCGGCAAAGCCAGGGCGAGGCCGATCCACAGCCGGCGCGTCATGTCGCGCAGTTCTGGCGATGCGGCTTCGGACTGCGCCACGTTCACTGGCTCCAGCGCCATGCCGCACAAAGGGCAATTGCCGGGGGCGCGCTGGCGGATCTGTGGGTGCATGGGGCAGGTGTAGGTGCCCGATGCGGTGCCCGATGCGGCCGGCGCCGCAGTGCCCGCAGCGGTATGCCGATGGTGGGATGTCGGTTCCGGCATCTGCCTAGAGTGGTCGCGCGCCGCCCATCTGGTCAAGGAGCCTTTGCGCCCGACAGCAGGCGCAGGCCGTTACCCACCACCAGCAGGCTGGCCCCCATGTCGGCGAAGACGGCCATCCACATCGAGGTGCTGCCCAATATGGTCAGGACCAGGAACACGGCCTTGATGCCGATGGCGAGCGAGATGTTCTGCAGCAGCACCGCATGCGTCCGGCGAGACAGCACGACAGCCTCCGGCAGGCGTCGCAGATCGTCGTTCATGACGACCAGGTCAGCGGCCTCGATGGCGGTGTCAGTACCTGCCGCGCCCATGGCGATACCGACATCCGCCGCCGCCAATGCCGGCGCATCATTGATGCCATCACCGACCATCCCCGTCGATCCGCGTGCCGCCTGCAGCTCCCTGATGGCGTCGAGTTTGTCTTCTGGCAGCAGGTTGCCCCGCGCGCTGTTTATTCCGGCCTGGGCGGCGATGGTATTGGCGGTGGCCTCGTTGTCCCCCGTCAGCATGATGGTGGCGACACCGAGCGCGTGCAGGCTCGCAATCGCTTCACGCGAGCTGTCCTTGATCGTGTCCGCCACGGCAAAGATGGCCAGCACACGGTCGGTCGAGGCGAGCAATGTGACAGTACGGCCCTGGTTCTCCTGTTCCCGCAGCAATGCCTCGATGACTGGTCCACACAGGCCTCTCTCTTCGATCAGCCGGTGATTTCCCAGCACGTGCGAACTGCCATCAATGACTCCCTGGACACCACGGCCCGCCAGCGCAGTGAAGTCGGAAACCTGCAGGCGGGAAACCTGTGGCAGACCGGAGGCGATGGCCTGCGATACGGGATGGTCGGAGCGGGCCGCGAGACTCAGCGCCAGCACGAGGACATCCGCAGGCAATGCTTCTGCACTGTGCGGCGACGCGGAGTGGACAAGTTCCGGCTTGCCTTCGGTCACCGTCCCGGTCTTGTCGAGTGCAATTACCGCAAGCTTGCGCACTCTTTCCAGGTGCGCGCCGCCCTTGATCAGGATGCCGCGCCGCGCCGCGCTCGCCAGGGCACTGACGATGGTGACCGGTGTGCTGATGACCAGCGCGCAAGGGCAGGCGACCACGAGCAGCACCAGCGCCTTGTACAGCGCCGCCATCCAGGTCCAGCCCAGCAACAGCGGCGCACCCACGACAACTCCCAGGGCGAGGAAGAAGACGGCCGGCGTGTAAATGGCCGCGAAGCGGTCGACAAACCGCTGCGTCGGCGCCCGGCTGCCCTGTGCCTGTTCGACGGCGTGGATGATGCGCGCAATGGTCGAGTTGCTGGCGAGCGCGGTGACTTCGACCTCCAGCTCACCGGTCTGGTTGATCGTTCCGGCGAATACCGCATCGCCAGGATTCCTGTCTACGGGCAGGGATTCACCAGTGACGGGTGCCTGGTTGATGGCACTGGTGCCACTGAGGATCCTGCCGTCCAGCGCCAGCCGGGCGCCGGGCCTCACCCGCATGACGGCACCGAGGGCAACAGCAGAAGAGGGAATCGTCTCCCAGACGCCATTGTCGCGGCGGACCTCTGCCTCCTCGGGTGCGAGCGCCAGCAATGTCTTGATGGCATTCCTTGCCCGGTCCACGGCCCGTGCCTCGATCAGCTCGGCGATGGCGTACAGCGCCATTACCGTGGCGGCTTCCGGCCATTCGCCGATGGCGAACGCGCCAGTGACCGCAACGCTCATCAATGCATTGATGTTCAGCCGGCCCTGCGCGAGCGCGCGCAGACCCTTCTTGTAGGTTTCAAGGCCCGCCAGGGCGATGGCCGCCAGCGAGAGCAGCAGCTGCGCGCCGGAGACCACCATGCCGCTGGCGCCGCTGAATGACAGCGCCTCCGCGCCCAGTGCCAGCATGAGCGCAACACCCAGTTGCAGCAGCTCCCGTGAGATCCCCAGAAAGCGCACTGGCGCGGCCACGACCCCGCCAGCTTCCTGCATGGTGGCCTTCATGCCCGCGGCTTCGATCGCCTTCAAGGCCTGCGGCACAGCCTCCGGACGCGCGTGCATCTCGAGCAGCCGCTCACCGAGGCGAAACACCAGGCTGTCGATTCCGGCGATGCCTTCCAGAGCCCTGCGGACCTCGGCTTCCTCCGCCGCGCAATCCATCGCCGGGATGAGGAGCCTGGCTGGCTGCTTGTCTTCAGTCACGAACAGACCTCGGGTTGCGCGGTAACCGCCGCACGGAGCGCGGCGCAAGACGCGACTATAAGCCCCGCGCCCACGCGAACGGCGGGCGCGCCGGTATCCGGTTGTTTCCCGCTATCACCGCCGACGGTAGGGGATTACTATGCATGCCATGTTCCGCAGGCTCCGTCATCGCCCCTATCGCAGGCTGCGCCTGGCCGCGATGCTGCTGTTTGCCTTGGGCCTGGCAGCGCAATCATTGCTCGGCGTGCTGGGCGAAATGCACGAGCTCGCGGTGCATACGGATGCCGCCGACGGCCTCGCAAGCCACCTGGTGGCCCACGATCATGCCGCAGCGACTGCAGATGGCAGCGACGCCAGCGAGGGCGGGGCGCTGCATGTGCTGCTGCATTACACCCATTGCTGCGGTCACACCATCTGGATGAGCGGGGTCGGGGCTACCCCGCTGGTGGCATCGACAGTCTCAGCGCATTCGCCGGGCGATCCCGCACGGCAGGTGCCGCTTTCGCAACGCACCGCTCCATTCCGTCCACCGATTCCGGCCTGAGGCCTGGCCGGCTCCTGCCGGCGCCCCGTCTCTCCCCGAATCCTATGGAGCTCCTTCCATGTGTGTGCGACTCACGGCTCTTGCCGTTGGGGTCGCGGCCCTGTCCATGGTGCAGACCACGGTGGCCGCTGATCGCCTGACGCTGGACGACGCATTT
>JBEVNO010000112.1:0-15104 GCA_040508085.1 Steroidobacteraceae bacterium | reverse complement strand
GTTCTCGCTGGCTGCGGTGGTGGTGACGCGAGCGAGGGCGGCCAGGCCGTGGTTCCCGTGCCCACGCCGGCGGTGCCTGTACCTGCTGTTCCGGCGCCTGCACCGACCCCAACCCCTGCGCCGGCACCGGCGCCGGTGGTCCCGCCCGCAGTGACGATGACGAACCCCGCACCCGGCTCGGGCAAGTTCGCTGGTGCGAATTTCTGGAACATCGACTGGCAGGGCCAGCCGGAATACTTCCGCGCGGGCGTGAACTTCGCAACGACGGCGGATCCGTGGCGGACAGACCTGGTAGCGGACCTCGCTCCGTACAAGGTGCTGAGGTTCATGGACTGGAACGACATCAATGCCGCGTCGACCCCGCAGGCACACTTCAGCACCCGCAAGGCAAAGACCGCTGCCCAGGGGAAGCCGGTGGCATACGAGTGGCAGATCGATCTCTGCAATCGGGCCGACAAGGATTGCTGGATCACAGTGCACAGCCAGTCCAACGCTGAAGACTGGCGGCAGCTGGCGCAGATGATCAAGGCCAGTCTCAAACCAGCGTTGCGTGTGTATATCGAGTGGTCGAACGAGGTCTGGAACCCTGATTTCCCGCAGCATGCCTATGCAGAAGCGGAGGCGCGGCGTCTCATGCTGCCGGGCAGCAATCCGGCTGCTGCGTATTCCGTATATGCATCAGTGCGTCTGTTCGACGAATTCGGGAAAGTGTTTGCCGGTGAATCGCGGCGCCTCGTGCGCGTGCTGGCAGGGCAGTCGCAGTGGACCGGTCCCTGTGACGCCCAACTCGAGGCGCTGAGCAACGCCCAGACCAATCCTTCACGCATCTGGCCCGATGCGTATGCGATTGCCCCCTACCTGAAGGGCACCTCCATCCAGACTCTGCGGGCAGCCATTCCTGGAGCCTCCGCAGGAGTCGCGAACCATCGTGCCTGCCCACAACGCATGGGCGTGCCGCTGATCGCGTATGAGGGCGGATCCGACTCGTTCGTCCTGGGCTCCGGCTGCGCCAACCTGCAGCGTGATGCGGGCATGCGGGATCTCTACCGGGAGTACCTGACGGCGATGACGGCAGCCGGGCTCAATGGCCCCTTCATGCAGTACACGCACACAGGAGAATGCTGGGGTGTGAAGGTGCATACAGGGGATGCCGCAGCGAATTCCCCCAAGTTCCAGGGCTTGATGGACTGGCTTTCCTCTTAAGCCGCCTCAAGCCCTGGGGCAAGCAAGTTCTTCCCGGCGTGCGAGGCCCGTCACGGTCTCATCGTTGACCCCTGCGCCCGGGCGGCAGTAGCCTGCCATCATGAACGCAGATAACCCGATCCGTGTGGTTCTCGCCGCCGACGATGGCTACTCAAGGCCGCTGGCCGTCACGGCCCGATCTGTTGCCGCCAATCTCAGCCCAGGTCGTAGCCTCGAAATCTTTGTGCTCGACATGGGCATCTCGGATGCCAACAAGGCTGCCATCCGGGCATCGCTTGATCTTCCGCGTACCAGGGTGATCTTCGTCGGAGATGTCGGTAAAGCCGTGGAAGGGCTTCCTACGTACGGGTGGTTCAGCACTGCTGCCTACGGTCGCTTGCTGATCCCCGACCTGCTGCCGGAACATGTTGACCGGGCCATTTACCTGGATTCCGACGTCATCGTTCGCCACTGCCTGGGCGAATTGTATGACAAGGATTTCGAAGGCAAGGTCGCACTCGCCGTACCGGACATGGGCGCGTCTTTCGTCTGCTCGCCATGGGGGCTGGCCGGCTGGTACGAGGCGGGGCGCAGCCCGTCTGACTTCAATTTCAACTCGGGCATGATGCTGCTCGATCTACAGGCGTGGCGGCGGGAAGGCATTGGCCGCGCCGCGCTGGAATACGCCCGGACGCAGCACAAACTGAACCTCGATCAGGAATCCATCAACGCCACTGCCGGAACCCGCATAGGTGCCGTCGAGCCACGTTGGACCCTGCAGGGCGAGTATTTCCAGCGCGTGTGCCAGCTTGCCATGCCCTACACCAATGAGACCATAGAGGCGATTGGCAAGGATCCCTGGGTGATTCACTATTCATTGCCCACCAAGCCCTGGCAATACCGCAGCGACCACCCCTGGACACAGGAATGGTTTACCTACCTTGAACAGACTGCATACAGGGGCTGGCGGCCTTCACCGCCACCGTTCATGACCAGCCTGCGGTGGTATGCGATACAGGTATTTGGGCCACTGCTGGGTGTCCGCCGGCGCTTCACGGGCCGTTGATCCGGTGATCGACGGATCCCTGGCCTGCCAGTAGACTTCCGACCCCGACCGGGTCCCGTCTACCAGCAGAACCAGGAATCATGCTCCAGAACATCGGCGACAAGCTCAAAGGCCAGGGCGAGGGTGGCGGTCGCGCCCATCGCTGGGTGTGGTATTCGATCCTTGGCGCGCTGGGCCTGGTGTTCGCGGCCTGGGGTCCTTACTCGGTGGTCGACATGTCCTTCGGGCAGGGCGATTACGCCGCCAAGGTCGACGGCGAGAAGATCTCCGCCGATGAAATGAACCGCGCCTGGCAGCAACAACAGCCGCGCCTGATGCAGGCCTTCGGCGGCCAGTTGAGCCCGGAGCAGCGCACGCAGTTCCAGCAGCAGCTGATTGATTCCGCCGTGCGTGGCCTGGCTACCACCACCTACGCCAGCCGCATCGGTTACCGCGTGTCCGACGCACAGCTGTCGCGTGCCTTCCAGCAGGAGGAAGCCTTCCAGGTGGATGGCAAGTTCAACCTGCAGGCCGCGCGTTCCCGGCTGGTGGCTGCCGGCATCACTGAAGAGGGTTTCGTGCGCGAGCTGCGCCAGAGCCTGCTCTCCAACCAGTTGCTGGGCGTGATCAACGCATCCGATTTCCTCACGCCCGCCGAAGGCAAGCGCGTGCTGACGCTGCTGGATGAGGAGCGGGAACTGCGCTTCGCGCTGCTGCAGCCGGATGCCTTCGTGGCGCAGGCGCCAATCGAAGCGGGCGCCATCGAGGCCTACTACCAGGCGCACAAGGATGATTACCTGGTGCCTGAGTCGGTGAAGCTGGCGTACGCGGAGCTGTCGCTGGCCGACGTCGCCGCCACGGTGCAGGTCACCGACGAGCAGCTACGCGCGCGCTACGAGCAGGACAAGTCCAAATATCAGCGCGAGGAAACCCGCCGCGCCCGCCATATCCTGATCGCCGTGGATGGGGAAACGGATGATGCCAAGGCGAAGGCCAAGGCCACCGACCTCTACAACCAGCTCAAGGGCGGCGCCGACTTCGCCGCCATTGCCAAGGCCAATTCCGTCGACACGGCCTCGGCCGCCCGCGGCGGGGATCTCGACTGGGCGGCGCGCGATGTCTATGTGAAGGAGTTTGCGGACAAGTTGTTCACGATGAAGGAGGGCGAACTCAGCGAACCGGTGAAGACGCAGTTCGGTTACCACGTCATCCGCCTCGACGGCATCCGGGCGGCCGAGGGCCGCAGCTTCGAGGACGTGCGCGGCGAGCTGGCCGCTTCGCTGCGCAACGAGATCGCCGTGGAACGCTTCGGCCAGCGTCAGGACCAGCTGCAGGAGCGCCTGGAACGCGCCGGCAGCAGCATCGACCAGCTCGCCACCGAGTTCGGCCTGCGGCGCGGCGAGATCGCGCAGTTCGAGCGCGGCGCTGGCGGCCTGCCGTTGGGCTCGGATGCGGAATTGAACCGCGAGGTGTTCAGTGACACCTCGCTCACGCAGCGTCGCGCGGGCGGCCCGGTGCAGCTGGGCGAGGATCACATCGCCATCTTCCAGGTGCTGGCCCATAGCCCGCCAGCGGCTCGGCCGCTGGCAGAAGTGCGTGATGGCATCGTGGAAGCACTGCGTCGCGAGCAGGGCGCGCAGGCTGCATTGGCCGCAGCGCAGAAAGCTGCCGCTGAACTGGCCGCGGGGAAATCCTTCGACGCGGTTGCGGCTTCGTTGAAGGTGAGGGCGGAGCCTGCGCGCTTCGTCGCACGCAGTTCGCCCGAGTTGCCGGTGGAGATTCGCGATGCAGCCTTCGCTGCAGCGCGTCCTGTGGCCGGCAAGCCCTTCAGCCAGGCCTTGAAGCTGGAAGATGGCACGGTGGCATTGTTCGAGGTTACCGGTTCGCGCGTGCAGGGCTTTTCGGACAATCCGCAGTTGCAGCAGATGCGCAGCCAGCGTGAGCTGGCGCGTTATACGCAGCGGGATCTCGCGGCCTACATGAGTGACGTGCAGCGTTCCGCGAAGGTCCGCACCAACCCGCAAGTCTTCCAGCAGTAGCGCTGCCGGCCGTGGCGGGCAGCACGCACCAGCCCGTCAGGCTGTCCTGGATCCTCGCGGCGATGGCTGCGGGCGTGGCGCTGGGACTGCTCGTGGACGAGGGCGGCCGCCTGCTCGGGTTGCCCTTGGTGGCCTTTGGCGGGTTCCTCGGCACCGCCTTTCTGAACCTGCTGAAGATGCTGGTGGTGCCGCTGGTGCTGGCCATGGTCATTGCGGGCGTGGCCGGCATGGGCACGGGCCGCGACCTGGGCCGGCTCGGCTCGCTGGCCATACTGTTCTACATCGCGACCACGGGGATCGCGGTGATGATCGCGCTGACCACTGTCAACCTGATCGCGCCAGGCATCATTGATGGCCATCCGGCCGCTGAATTGCTGGCGCTGGACATGGATGCCGGCGCCGTGGGTGCCAGCGTGCAATCGCAGGCGGGACGCAGCATCACCGACATCCTGCTGGGCATGATCCCCGTGAACATTGTCGAAGCCGCGGCGGGCGCAAAGATCGTTGGGCTGCTGATCTTCGGGGTGCTGTACGGCGTCTTCGTCACGCGGCTCCCGGAGCGCCAGCGGCTGCTGCAGACCACCTTCTGGGAAGGTGTCTCCGGAGTGATGATGGGCATGACGGGCCTCGTGATGCGGCTGGCGCCGCTGGGGGTGTTCGGCCTCACGCTGAAGGTTGCCGCCGAGGCGGGCCTGGGCGCCGCGAAGCCTCTGCTGCTGTTTGCGCTGTGCGTGCTGGTCGGGCTGCTGGTCTACGCGTTCGTCGCGTTGCCATTGCTGATTGCGGCGAGCACGCGACTGAACCCCTGGCGCATATTCCCGGCCATGGCGCCGGCGCTGCTCACCGCGTTCTCCACTTCCTCATCCGCCGCCACACTGCCCGTGACCATCGAGTGCGCGCAGGAGCGGGCCGGGGTATCACCGCGCATTGCCGGGTTCGTGCTGCCGCTGGGCACATCCATCAACCATGCCGGCACGGCGCTGTATGAGTGCACGGCCGCGCTGTTCATCGCGCAGGCCTACGGGCTGCACCTGTCGATCCCCATGCAGGCCACCATCGTGCTGCTGGCGCTGGTGACCTCGATGGGGATTGCCGGCATCCCGGCTGCCGCGCTGGTGGGGCTCACCGTGGTGCTCACGGCCATCGGCCTGCCGGTTGAAGCCGTTGGCGTGTTGCTGGTGGTCGAGCGGCTGCTCGACATGGCGCGCACCGCAGTGAACGTGCTGGCGGACGCCGTGGCCACCGTCATCGTGGCCCGCCTGTCCGGCGAAACCCAGGTCCTCACGGCCCGATAAAAGGGGTTATGGCGGTTACTCGGCGTCGCCGGGGAAGCTCATTCCGACGGTGCTGAAGCCGCCATCCACGTACAGGATCTCGCCGGTCACGCCGCTCGCCATGTCCGAGCACAGGAAGCTGGCAGCCTTGCCGACATCCTCCTGGGTGACATTGCGGCGGATGGGCGATGCCTGGGCCACATGGGCCAGCATCTTGCGCAGGCCCGGGATGCCCGCGGCCGCCAGTGTCTTGATCGGCCCGGCCGAGATGCCATTCACCCGGATGCCGCGGGGCCCGAGGTCGGCCGCCAGGAAGCGCACGTTGGCCTCCAGGCTGGCCTTGGCCAGCCCCATGACGTTGTAGGCGGGCACCGACCGCACCGCACCCAGGTAGGACAGCGTCAGCACCGCGCCCGCCCGCGCGGCCATCAGCGGGGCCGCTGCGCGGGTCAATGCGGTCAGGCTGTAGCTGGACACGTCATGGGCAATGGCGAAGGCTTCACGCGAGGTGGATGAGACGAAATCCCCAGCCAGCGCCTCGCGCGGCGCGAAGGCCACGGCATGCACCAGGATATCCAGTGAGCCCCACTCCTGGCCCAGCGTGGTGAAAACCGCCTCGGTCTGGCTGTCAACGGTCACATCCAGCGGCAGCACAATCTTTGAGCCCACTGAGGCGGCCAGTGGCTCGACCCGATCCTTGAGCTTCTCGTGGCCGTAGGTGAAGGCGAGTTCGGCGCCGTGTTCGTGCATGGCCTGCGCAATGCCCCAGGCAATCGAACGGTCGGTGGCGACGCCGATGATCAGCGCGCGCTTGCCGGAGAGAATTCCCATGAAGGCCCCTGTGCGAATGGTCAGCAGGGGGCGGATGATAGCAGCGGCTAGGAGCCCCGGTGCACGTAGGCGACCAGCTTCTGGCCGGCACGGATGCCGGTGCCCGTGATCTTGTTCCACTGCCGTAGCGAGGCCACCGACACCTTCAGCGTGCGCGCGATGCCAGACAGTGTGTCGCCGCTGCGCACCACGTAGGTCACCTGCCGGCCGGCCGCGCCGGCTGCCGTGCCTGCAACCGGCGTGCGGCTGCTGTCTGCATGCAGCTGCAGGCGCTGCCCCACGCGCAAGGTATCCGAGGGCGCCATCCTGTTGAGCGAGGCGAGCTGGACCACGTCCATGTTGTGCTGCTGGGAAATATTCCACAGCGAATCGCCACGCCGCACCACATGCACGGCGCGCACTGTGCTGGCGGGCCGGTTGCGCGCATCCACGCGCGCCGCCGCCTGCAGCACATTGTCGGGCAGGGAGGCCACGGACGAGGGCACGCGCAATTCAACGTCCGCCACCAGCGCATTGCCACTTCCCAGCTCGTTCAGCTCGCGCAGGTGCTGCTGCGTGGTGCCGAAACGCTGCGCGACCGCGGCCACCGTATCCCCCTCACGAACCGTATAGCGCTCGACCCGCATGCGCTGGTCCGGGGTGAGCTGCAGCAGGCTGTCGCGGAAGGCCGCGGCCGATTCGACCGGCACCAGCAGCATGTGCGGGCCGGTGGGGTCAGTGGCCCAGCGGTGGTAGGCCGGGTTCAGGTCGTACATCTGCTCGGTGGTGACGCCTGCCAGTTCCGCCGCCACTTCGATGCTGATCTGGCCGCCGGTTTCCACCTGCACGAAATAGGGGGTGTCCGGGATACCCTCGATCGACAGGCCGTACTTCTCCGGGTCCGCGACCAACCGGCTCATGGCCAGCAGGCGTGGCACGTAATCACGTGTTTCCGCCGGCAGCTTCAGGTTCCAGAAATCGGTTGGCTTGCGGGCCGCCTGGTTGCGGCGGATGGCCCGGGAGACATTGCCTTCTCCGCAGTTGTAAGCGGCGATGGCATGCAGCCAGTTGCCGTCGAACATGTCGCGCAGGTAGGTCAGGTAGTTGAGCGCGGCACCCGTGGCGGCGACCACATCGCGGCGGCCGTCGTACCACCAATCCTGCTTCAGGCCGAACCGGCCGCCGGTGGCCGACATGAACTGCCACAGGCCAGTGGCGCGGGCGCGTGAGTAGGCATAGGGCTGGAAGGCGCTTTCGATGAAGGGCAGCAGCGCGATTTCCGCCGGCAGCCCGCGGGCCTCGACTTCGGTCACGATGTAGTGCAGGTAGGGCGCGGCGCGGCCGAACACCCGTTCCACGAAATCCGTATGGGAGGCGAACCAGTCGGCCTCGCGGGTGATGCGCGAGTTGTATTGCGCCTCCAGCGCCAGGCCTGCCCGCAGACGCACCAGCAGGTCGCCAGGGGGCGGGGCCTCCAGGGCGGGGGTATCGGCGCCCGCCGGAGCCAGAGCGCCTCCTGCGCCCGCCTCGGCGGGCAGCGGGCCGACGTCCACAGGTACCGGCGCGGGGATCGTAGGCGTTGCGGCAACCGGCGGCACGATCTCTGGCGTCGGCGCAGGCCCACGGCCCGCCGGCATGCTGGAGCAGCCCACCAGCAGCGCCGCCAGCGCCACTGCCAAGCCCGAACGGTTTCGCCAGCCCCGGTCCACGCTGTGGCACCTCCGCGAAGGGAAAGAAGAACGACTGTGTATGGCCCGCGGGCCCTGAAACAGCCTATGATTTTTCCGGCCGGTATTTAACCGGCGACGTCACACAAATGCCACGGTTTTTTCATAATCCCCATGCCCGTGTCCCGACCTGCAGACTGGCTCTCATCTTCACTAGGCAGGCAATTGCTCGAGGCCGAAGCCGAGCTGCTGCGGGGCCAGCTCGATGATGTGTTCGGGCTTGAGCTATTGCAGCTCGGCAGCTGGGGCGCGTCACGTGAACTTTTGTCCACCAGCCGCACCCGGCGCCAGACCGTGATCGCCAACGTGACGGCCGGTCCCGCTGCCTGCGAGGCGGATGTGCGCGCCGAGCTCCACCAGCTGCCCATCCAGACCGCCTCGGTCGATGCGGTGCTGCTGCCCCATACGCTGGAATTCGAGCCCGACCCCCATGCCATCGTGCGCGAGGCCGACCGCGTGCTGACCGGCGAAGGGCAGCTGATCGTGCTGGGGTTCAGCCCGGTGAGCCTGTGGGGCCTGCGTGCCGCCGCGTCGCGGACGGGCTTTCCGCCGGGGCTGCAGCAGATCCTGGGCGTGGGGCGCGTGCGCGACTGGCTGGAGCTGCTGGGTTACGAGGTCGTGCTGCAGCGACGGTATCTGTACAGCCGGCCCTGGAGTGTGGCGGGCCCGGGCACACGGCGCATGCTGCGACGTGGCCTGCTGAATCCACTGCCGGCTGCGGCGTGGCTGCTCAAGGCGCGCAAGCATGTGTACCGGATGACCCCGCTGCGGCATCGTTTCTTCCGCGAGCGCCGCCCCGTGTTTGGTGCGATGCCAGAGCCCGCGCAGCGCAATCCCTCGTGAGCGACATCGAGATCTACGTGGACGGGGCCTGCAGAGGCAATCCGGGTCCGGGTGGCTGGGGTGCGCTGTTGATTGCCGGGGAGGCGCGCCGTGAGCTTTCGGGGTTCGACCCTGCCACCACCAACAACCGCATGGAGCTCATGGCTGCAATCGAGGCGCTGCGGGCGCTGAAGCGACCCGCCAGCGTCACCATCCATACGGATTCAAAATACGTGTGCACCGGCATCCAGGAATGGCTGCCACAATGGAAACGGCGCGACTGGCGCACCGCTGACAAGAAGCCGGTGAAGAATGTGGACCTGTGGCAGGCACTGGATGAGGCGCGCGCGCCGCACCAGGTCACCTGGAAATGGGTCAAGGGGCACTCCGGCAACGCCGGCAACGAGCGCGTCGATGAGCTCGCCAACGAGGCCATTGATGCAATGCTTGGGTTAACATCGCAGCCGTGAGACAGGTCGTACTCGATACCGAAACCACTGGGCTGGAACCGCACCTCGGGCACCGCATCATCGAGATCGGTTGCGTCGAGGTGGTGAATCGCCGCGCCACCGGGCGCCACTTCCATGAATACCTGCATCCGGATCGCGAGATCGACCCGGGCGCCGCCGCGGTTCATGGCATCACGCTCGAGAAACTCGCCGGCAAACCGCGCTTCCACGAGGTGGCCGACCGGTTCCTCGAGTTCGTCGACGGCGCTGAGCTGGTGATCCACAACGCGCCATTCGATGTCGCCTTCCTCGACAGCGAGTTCAAGCTGTGGGCGGCGGTAGCCAAGGCCGAAGCCATCGCGCTGCGCTCGCGCTGCCGCGTGCTCGACACGCTGGCGCTGGCGCGCGAGATGCACCCTGGACAGCGCAATGGCCTGGATGCCCTGTGCAAGCGCTATTCGATCGACAACTCGCACCGGCAGCTGCATGGCGCGCTGCTGGATGCGCGCATCCTCGCCGATGTGTACCTGGCGATGACGGGCGGGCAGAGCGCGCTGGCACTGGACCAGGCCGCCCGCAGCAGCGCGGCGGTGCGCGAGGCGGCCCGCTCGCTGCCGCCGCTGGGGGCGGTGGCGCTGCGCGTGGTGGCCGCCAGCGACGCGGAACAGGCCGCGCACGAGTCACTGATGCGGCTGGTCGGCAAGGCCAGCGGCGGCAGGGTTCTCTGGCAGTGATGCAGCCATGAGCGCGCTGGCGGATGCCTCCGGCACGCAGGCTTGGGCGCGCCTGACGGAGATGGCGATGCGGGCCCAACCCGCCATCGCCGACCTGTTCGCATCCGAGCCAGATCGCACCAGGCGCTGCCTGGCCAGCGGCGCTGGACTCACGGTCGATTTTTCCCGGCAGCGCATTTCCTCTGCGGTGCTGCAGCGGTTGTTGCAGCTGGCCGAGGAGCTTGGGCTGCGCGAGCGCATCGCCAGCATGTATCGCGGCGATGTGGCCAATCCCACTGAAGGCCGGCAGGTATTGCATACCGCACTGCGTCGCGACGGTGCGCCGTACGCCGAGCAGGTGCGCGCCGAACGCGAGCGCATGCTTGCCTTCGCGGACAGCGTGCGCGGCGGCGCCATCCGCAGCAGCGCCGGGGAGCCGTTCGAACTGATCGTGAATATCGGTATCGGCGGATCTGACCTTGGCCCCGCCATGGCCGTCGAGGCGCTGCGGCCATTGACCGCGGGCGGACCGCAGGTCCGGTTCGTGTCCAACATCGATGGCTGCCGGCTGGCCGATGTGCTCGCCAGCGCCAACGCGCAACGCACGCTGTTCATCGTCTGCTCCAAGACGTTCACCACGCTTGAGACGCGCACCAACGCCGACAGCGCGAAGCGCTGGCTGAGCGGTCAGCTGGGCGCCGCGGCCGTGCCGGCGCACTTCGCCGCGGTCTCGGTCAACGCCGAAGCCATGGATGCCTTCGGCGTCCATCCGGATTACCGCTTCGCGATGTGGGACTGGGTCGGCGGACGCTATTCGATCTGGTCATCCATCGGTGTGTCGCTGGCATTGGCCATCGGTTCGGCCGGATTCCGGGAGTTCCTCGCCGGTGCTGCCGCGATGGATGAGCATTTCCTGAGTGCGCCGTGGCACGCCAACGTGCCGGCGCTGCTGGGCCTCATCGGCGTGTGGAACATCAACTTCCTGCAGCTGCCGACCCTCGCCATCCTTCCCTATGACGACCGCCTGGCGCGGTTTCCCGCCTACCTGCAGCAGCTGGACATGGAGAGCAATGGCAAGCGCGTGCGGGCGGACGGGTCGGCCGTGTTCTCGGGCACCGCTCCGGTGATCTGGGGTGAGCCGGGCAACAACGCGCAGCATTCGTTCTTCCAGATGCTGCATCAGGGCACGCCGCGCGCCGCGCTGGATTTCCTGCTGCCGGCGGCGTCCTCCTGTGGTGACCAGCCGGCTCATAATCTGGCGCTGGCCAATGGCCTCGCACAGGCCGAAGCCTTTGCCTACGGGCAGCACTCCGATAATCCGCACAAGATTCATGAAGGCAACCGGCCGTCCAGCATCCTGATGTTCCGCCAGATCGACCCGGCGACGCTGGGCGCGCTGATCGCGATGTACGAGCACAAGGTGTTCACGCAGAGCGTGGTGTGGGGGATCAATGCCTTTGACCAGTGGGGCGTGGAATTGGGCAAGAAGCTGGCCGTGGCGATAGCGCCCCTGATCGAGGGGCAGGGGGAGGCTGGAACGGCCTCCTTGCGCGGCACGCTGGCTCAACTGTCTGCGTTGCGCTCCAAATGAGGGTTCTGCGGCTGTGCGGGTTCGTTCTGGCGTTGGTGGCTGCGCGGGGCGTGAGCGCCGACGCGCTGTTCGTGGCCGCGACGGACACGCGGCTGCGCAATGACCTGACCCTGCTGGTGGACGAGAAGATCGTGCTGCTGCCGCTGAATGAATGGCCGCTGGCGCGGCAGGATGTCGCCGCGGCGGTAGCCGGCATCGATGTGGCCGATGTAGAGAAGCCAGCCCTGCGCAGCGCGCTGGCGCGCGTCAAGGCCGCCACCCTGCGCAGGGCGGATGCTGCCGAATGGAAGCTGCGCGAAGTGCGTCTGACAGCCGGCCAGCCGGGCCTGCTGCGCGATGACGAGACAATGGGGCGTGAGAACGCCGAACTGACGGCGGTGGGCGGCGCCAGCACCGATCGATTTGGAATCACCCTTGCCGCCACTGGCGCGGTGGATGCCAGCGATCGCAAGGACTGGCGCTTCGACGGCAGCAGCATCGCCGTACGCTGGGGCAACTGGCTGCTGGGCGTGAATCAGCTCGACCGTTCCTGGGGGCCGGGCCGCGATGGCAGCCTGATCCTGTCCAGCAACGCGCGCCCCATGCCGGCCGTTTCGCTGGACCGCATCCGGAGCCTGCCGGTGGACCTGCCGGTGTTGCGGTGGCTGGGCCCGTGGCGATTCAGCGCGTTCGTTGGGGCAGGCGAGAGCCACCGTGCCGATGTGGATTCGCCGCTGTTCATGGGCATGCGGCTGTCATTCAAGCCGGCCGCCAATTTTGAATTCGGCCTCTCCCGTTCCGCGCAGTTCTGCGGTGATGGCCGGCGCTGCGACTTCGCCACGTTCGGCCGCATGCTCATTGGGCAAGACAACACCGGCACGCGTGGCCTCGATGACCCGGACGATGAGCCCGGCAACCAGATGAGCGGGCTGGACCTGCGGATCGTATCGCCGCTGCAGGCCGTGCCGGTGGCGGTCTACGGCCAGCTGATCGGAGAAGACAATTCCGATGCCAGCCTGCCGATACGGTTCATGTATCTGGGCGGGCTGGAGTCGTGGTGGACGCTGGGCAATGGTTCGGTGCTGCGGGCACATGTGGAGCACGCGGATACCAGCACCGGCTGGTACAAGTTGTTTCGGCCCGACGATCCCACGCCCGGCTTCGGGTCCGACTACGGTTATCGCAACCACATCTTCTTCGCGGGCTATCGCTACCGCGGCCGCAACATCGGCCATACGACGGACGCGGATTCCGAAACCACTTCCATGGAATTGTCGCTCACTACCGACAGGGGTGATCGCTGGGCCGCCTCGGCACGCTATGGATTGCTGGATCGCAAGGGCGCGCCGGATGCCTACAACCCGCTGACGCAGGGGCGCAGCAGGTATCGCAGCCTGCAGGTGTCATGGAACGGCGTTCTGGGCGGGCAGGACCTGGGGTTGCAGCTGGGGCACGAGTCGCAGTCACCTGCTGCTGCGGGCGGGACCGATGGTGTGTTCGGTTTTGTCCATTGGCGACGCGTGCTCGACTGATCAGGCAACTGTCCTGCGAGACCGATAGTCCGGTATATTTCGACGGGATGAACATCCGGTCCCTGCTGCTTTTCGGCATCGCTGTCGCAACCGCACAAATTTCCCTCGCCCAAGGAGTTTTTCTGCCGGCGGGTGACGTGCGCCTGCGCGCTGACCTCTCGCTGCTGGTCGACGAGGGCGTGATCAATCTGCCCGTGAACGAATGGCCACTGGCGCGCGCCGATGTCGCCACGGCGGTGGAGAATATCGACGCCACGGACCTGGCCGAGCCCGCACTTCGCAGTGCCCTGATGCGCGTGATTGCAGCAACCACGCTGCGAGAGGACGCCTCCGAGTGGAAGCTGCGCGAGGTGCGCCTGACCGCCGGGCAGCCCGGGCTGCTGCGCGACGAGGCGACGCTGGGCCGCGAGAACGGCGAGTTGACCGCGATTGGCGGTGCGACCACCGATCGTTACAACATCACCATCGCCGCCACCGGAGTGCTGGATGCCAGCGATGGCCAGGATGTGCGCTTTGATGGCAGCGATATCACCATCCGCTGGGGCAACTGGCTGTTCAGCGCCAACCAGATGGACCGGTGGTGGGGGCCGGGGCATGAGGGCAGCCTGATCCTGTCGAGCAATGCGCGGCCGATGCCGGCGGTGTCGCTGGATCGCATTCACAGCGTGCCGGTGGATTTGCCGGTGCTGCGGTGGCTGGGGCCATGGCGGTTCAGCGGTTTTCTGGGGTTGGGGGAGCAGCACAGGGCCGATGTGGACCAGCCGTTGTTCATGGGTATGCGGTTGTCGTTCAAGCCGGCGCCGATTTTTGAGTTGGGGTTGTCCCGTTCCGCGCAGTTCTGCGGGAAGGGGCGGCGGTGCAATCTGGAGACATTTGGGCGGGTGTTGATCGGGCGGGATAATGTCGGGATGCGAGGACTGAATGACCCGGCGAACGAGCCCGGCAACCAGATGGCCGGTTTTGATGTGCGCATCGTCTCGCCCTTCAGGGCGCTGCCTGTGGCGGTGTACGCGCAGGAGATCGGGGAGGATAATTCCAGCAGCGGAATTCCCGAGCGGTATCTCGGCCTGTTCGGTGCAGAGTCGTGGTTCCTTCTCGAAGCCGGTTCAGTGTTGCGTGGCCACATCGAATATGCGAATACCAAGGTCAAGTGGTACAACTCGGATATCGAGTATGACTGGGCATATCGGCAGAACATTTTCCGTGCCGGCTATCGCTACCGCGGCCGCAACATCGGGCATACCACGGACGCGGATTCGGAAACCACCTCCATCGGTTTGTCGCTGACGGATGTAGCGGGTAATCGCCTGGGAGCGCTGGTGCGACGCGGCCGTCTCGACCGTGGGGGCTCAGTAGATCCGTTCAATACCATCACGGCTGGTCCCAGCGACTACAAGTCCTTCGAAATTTCGTGGGATGGCAGGATTCTCATGCATGAGATTGGGTTGCAGCTCGGTTACGAGAAGCAGACTCCCACTGGCGCGGGCAATGCGAAGGGCATGTTCGGCTTCGTCCTGTGGCAAAAGGCCCTTCCCTGATCGATCCAAACAACATGAAGATTGCTGTCGCCGGCGCCGGCTATGTCGGCCTCTCTAACGCCATTCTTCCCGCCCAGTACAATCAGGTGGTGGCTGGATGTCGACGCCGGCACAGTCGCCCTTGCTGAACGGAAAACGTTCACCAATAGAGGACAATGAGATCCAGCAATACCTTTGGGACGAAAGGCTGGATTTCGGGCGACACTGGACAAAGCGGGACGCCTACTTCGGTGCGCATTCCGTCGTCATCGCCACGCCCACCGATTGCGATCCGGACACCAATTGCTTCGTCGCTTCCCTGGTGGAATCGGTGATCGCTGATGTGCTGGCCATCAATCCGGGCGCCACCATCGTGATCAAGTCCACGATCCCCGCGGGCTTTACCATCGACGCGCGGCAGAAA
>JBEVNO010000058.1:0-67277 GCA_040508085.1 Steroidobacteraceae bacterium | reverse complement strand
TGTCGTGCACGGCGCTGGCCAGCTCCGCGGCCGAGAAGGCGGGATGCCAGGAGCCGTCGGGACCCCGGCGCGCGCCGATCTTGGTGACGAGCACCAGATCCTGCGGATACGGATGCAGTGCCTCGCGGATGATCTGGTTGGTGACATGCGGGCCGTAGTAGTCGCAGGTGTCGATGTGGTTCACGCCCTGCGCGATGGCCTCGCGCAGGACGGCGACGGCGGCGGCGCGATCCTTCGGCGGGCCGAAGACGCCGGGGCCGGCGAGCTGCATGGCGCCGTAGCCGAGGCGGTTCACGGTGCGGTGTCCGAGCTGGTAATCGTTGGTGGTGTTCATGCGGAGCTCCTTCGGTGAGCTTGCAAGTTACGCCCGTGGTCGGCGTACGATAATGGGGTCCAATCCGGACGATCTGTGCGGCAGGGCGAACAATGGCGGAGCTACGGGATCTGGAAGCCTTCGTGGCGGTGGCGAGGGCGGGCGGGTTCCGCGAAGCCGCCCGGCTGCGGGACACCAGCGCCTCCTCGCTGAGTGAAGCGGTGCGGCGGCTCGAGGCGCAGCTCGGGGTGCGGCTGCTGAACCGCAGCACCCGCAGCGTGGCGGCGACGGAAGCCGGCGCGCGGCTGCTGGAGCGGCTCTCGCCCGCGCTGCTGGAGATGGAGGCGGCGCTGGATGTGGTGAACGGCTTCCGCGACCG
This sequence comes from Steroidobacteraceae bacterium, assembly GCA_040508085.1. Taxonomy (GTDB): domain Bacteria; phylum Pseudomonadota; class Gammaproteobacteria; order Steroidobacterales; family Steroidobacteraceae; genus ZC4RG30. The sequence goes on along the minus strand of JBEVNO010000058.1, from coordinate 66,585 downwards.
GCCGGCCGGCACGCTGAAGCTGAATGTGCCGGTGAGCGCGGCGCGGCTGATCCTGCCGCAGATCGTGCCGGCCTTCCTGGCCGCCTATCCGGACATCTGCCTGGATGTGGTGGCAGATGATTCCTTCGTCGACATCCTGGCGGCGGGCTGCGATGCCGGCATCCGCTACGAGGAGCGGCTGGAGAAGGACATGACGGCCATCCCCATCGGACCGCGGCAGCAGCGCTTTGCATTGGCGGCGGCGCCGGGTTACCTGGCGCGGCATGGGCGGCCGGCGCATCCGCGCGAGCTGCTCGCGCATGCCTGCGTGCGCGGCCGCTTCGCCAGTGGCGCGATGACCGAATGGGAGTTCGAGCGCGACGGCGAGACCGTGAAGATCGAGCCCGGCGGCCCGTTGATCGTGCGCGTCGGCACAGCCACCGAACTCGGCGTGGACGCCGCCGTAAATGGGGTCGGATTTATTTATCTGTTCGAGGACTGGCTGCAGCCGCTCTTTGCCAGCGGCGCGCTGGAGCCGGTGCTGGAGCCATGGTGGCTGCGGTTTTCCGGCGCGTTCCTCTACTACCCGGGGCGCAGGCAGATGCCGGCGCCATTGCGCGCTTTCATTGATTTCACGCGGGCGTATTCGTGAATCCCCCCTTTGGGGGGCGCACGTAGCGGCATCTCCCTACAAACACCATTCGCCCCCACCTACAGAGGCTGGCCTTGCCGCCGCGCGAAGCTGCGGCATGCAGCGCGCCGCGCTGCGCTCATTGGGAGTGCCGATGCCCAGCGAAGGAGATCTCGAACTCTCGCGCCGCGAGGTGCTCGCCCTCGGCGGGCTCTCCCTCGCCTCCACCGCCCTCCCTGAACTCTCCGCTGCATCCGAGGCTCCCGCCATCGCCGCTCCCATCCAGGCCAATGTCAGTTTCGAGGTCAACGGCCGCAGGCACAGCCTGCGGGTTGATACCCGCACCACCCTGCTGGATGCGCTGCGCGAGCAGCTGCATCTCACCGGCTCCAAGAAGGGCTGCGACCAGGGGCAATGCGGCGCCTGCACGGTGATCGTCGACGGGCAGCGCATGGTGTCGTGCCTGTCCCTGGCGCTGATGCATGAGGGCGCGAAGATCACCACGATCGAGGGCCTGGGCGCACCCGACAAGCTGCACCCGATGCAGGCTGCCTTCATCCAGCGCGATGCCTACCAGTGCGGCTACTGCACGCCGGGGCAGATCTGCTCGGCGGTGGCGGTGCTGAAGGAGATCGAGGCGGGCGTGCCCAGCCATGTCACCGCGGACCTTGACGGCAAGATGCAGCCGGCGCCCGAGGAGCTGCGCGAGCGCATGAGCGGCAACCTGTGCCGCTGCGCGGCGTATTCCAACATCGTCGAAGCTATCGCCGACGTGGCCGGTGTGGCCGGTGTGGCGGAGCGCGAGTCATGAGGCCGTTCACCTACGAACGCGCGAAATCCGCTGCTGAAGCGGCGGCTGCGCTGCAGGCCCATCCGGGGGCCAAGGCGATTGCCGGTGGCACCAATCTCGTCGACCTGATGAAGCTGGAGATCGAGAAGCCGGCTCACCTGGTGGATGTGAACGGCATTGGCCTGGACAAGGTGGAGCGCACGCCGGATGGCGGCCTGCGCATCGGCGCGCTGGTGCGCAATACGGACCTCGCCTCGAACGACACCGTGCGCCGCGAATACCCGCTGCTGTCGCGCGCGCTGCTTGCGGGCGCCTCAGGCCAGCTGCGCAACCGCGCCACCACCGCCGGCAACCTTCTCCAGCGCACGCGCTGCCCCTACTTCTACGACACCGACCAGCCCTGCAACAAGCGCCAGCCCGGCTCGGGCTGCAGCGCGCTGGACGGCGTGAACCGGCAGCACGCGGTGGTCGGTGTGAGCAATGCCTGCATTGCGACCCACCCGAGCGACATGGCGGTGGCCATGCGCGCGCTGGATGCCAAGGTCGAGACGGTGGTTGCCAGCGGCGCGACGCGCTCGATCCCCATGGCGGAGTTCCATCGCCTGCCGGGCGACACGCCGCATGTGGAGACTTCGCTCACTGCGGGTGAGCTCATCACCGCAGTGACGCTGCCCCGGCCCATCGGCGGGCAGCAGATCTACCACAAGGTGCGTGACCGCGCGTCCTATGCCTTTGCGCTGGTGTCGATTGGCGCGGTGATCCAGCCCGATGGCACCGGCCGCGTGGCCGTGGGCGGCGTGGCGCACAAGCCCTGGCGCGTGGAAGCGGCCGAAGCCGAGCTGCCCCAGGGTGCGGCGGCGTTCACCATGAAGCTGCTCGCCGGTGCCCGCACCACCAACCACAATGCCTTCAAGCTGACGCTGGTGGAGCGCACGCTCGCCGCCGTGCTCAACCAGGCGCGGGGGCAGGCATGAAGTTCCAGGCCCCGGCTGCGCACAACCCCATCGACCGGCTGCAGGTGGTCGGCAAGCCGCTGGACCGCGTCGATGGCCCGCTGAAGACCACTGGCACGGCGCCTTACGCCTATGAGCGCCATGACGTGGCGCCGGATGCGGCCTATGGCTACATCCTCGGCGCCGGCATCGCCAAGGGCCGCATCCGCTCGATGGACCTGGCCGAGGCGAAGGCCGCGCCGGGCGTGCTGGCCATCGTGACGGCGCAGAACGCCGGCAAACTGGGGCGTGCCGAGCGCAACACGGCGCCGCTGCTGGGCGGGCCGGAGATCGCGCACTACCACCAGGCCATCGCGCTGGTGGTGGCGGAGAGCTTCGAGCAGGCACGCGCCGCGGCCAAGCTCATCCGCGTGAACTACACCGAGACGCCCGGCCACTACGACCTCGCGGCTGCGAAGGCCACGGCCACGAAACCCAAGCAGATCACCGCCGGGCCGCCCGATAGCGCGGTGGGCGATTTCGCCGCCGCCTATGCCAGTGCGCCGGTGAAGCTCGACGCCACCTACACCACGCCCGACCAGGCGCACGCCATGATGGAGCCGCATGCCAGCATCGCCGTCTGGCAGGGCGAAGAGCTGACGCTGTGGACTTCCAACCAGATGATGGACTGGTGCGTGTCCGATCTCTCCGAGACCCTGGGCGTGCCGAAGGAACGGGTGCATGCCATCTCGCCCTATGTGGGCGGCGGCTTCGGCGGCAAGCTGTTCGTGCGCGCGGATGCCGTGCTCGCGGCACTGGGCGCGCGCGCCACGGGCCGCGCCGTGAAGGTGACGCTGCAGCGCGCGCTGATGATGAACAACACCACGCATCGTCCGGCCACCATCCAGCGCATCCGCCTCGGCGCCACGCGCGATGGCAGGCTCACGGCGATCGGCCACGAGAGCTGGTCGGGCGATCTGCCGCAGGGCAAGCCCGACGGCGCCGTGCATCAGACGCGCATGCTGTATGCCGGCGCGCACCGCATGACGGCCACGCGCCTCGCGGTGCTGGATCTGCCGGAAGGCAATGCCATGCGTGCGCCCGGCGAGGCCACGGGCCTCATGGCGCTGGAGATCGCCATGGATGAACTGGCGGAAAAACTCGGCATGGACCCGGTGGAGCTGCGCCGCCTCAACGACACGCAGGTGGTGCCGGATCATCCGCCCGCGCCACCGGAGGAAGGCGAACCGCCGGCGCCGCCGCCCGCCGGGCCGCTGCGTTTCTCGCTGCGCTCGCTGAATGAATGCCTGCGCGTGGGCGCGGAGCGCTTCGGCTGGGCGCGCCGCAACGCGAAGCCCGCGCAGCTGCGCGAGGGACACTGGCTCATTGGCACGGGCGTGGCCGCAGCCTATCGCGGCAACCAGCTTGAGAACTCCGCCGCGCGGGTGCGGTTGTCGCGCGACGGCCGGGTGACCGTCGAGACGGACATGACGGATATCGGCACTGGCAGCTACACCGTGCTGGCGCAGACCGCAGCGGAGATGCTGGGCGTGCCGATGGAGAAGATCACGGTGCGGCTGGGTGATTCGCGCTTCCCGGTTTCCGCAGGTTCCGGCGGCCAGTGGGGCGCCAACTGCTCCACCGCCGGGCTGTTCGCCGCCTGCACGAAGCTGCGCGAGGCCATCGCGAACAAGCTCGGCTTCGACGCGGCCACCGCCGAGTTCGCCGACGGCAGGATCCGCAGTGGCGATCGATCCGCCGAGATCGCCAGGGCTGCCGAAACCCAGGAGCTGGTCGCCGAGGATGAAATCGATTTCGGTGACACCAGCAAGCAGCAGGCTCAGGCCACTTTCGGCGCGCACTTCGTGGAGGTGGCCGTGCATGCGGGTACCGGCGAGATCCGCGTGCGCCGCATGCTGGCGGTATGCGCCTCGGGGCGCATCCTGAATCCGAAGACCGCACGCAGCCAGCTGATCGGCGCGATGTCCATGGGCGTAGGCGCGGCCCTGATGGAGGAGCTGCATGTGGACAAGCGCCGCGGCTTCTTCGTCAACCATGACCTTGCGGGCTACGAGGTGCCGGTGCATGCAGATATCCCGCACCAGGAGGTGATCTTCCTGGATGAGGTGGATGCGATGTCTTCGCCGATGAAGGCCAAGGGCGTGGCGGAGCTGGGCATCTGCGGCGTGGCTGCCGCCGTGGCCAACGCCGTCTACAACGCCACCGGCGTGCGGGTGCGCGATTATCCGGTGACGCTGGACAAGCTCATCCACAAGCTGCCAGCCCTCACCGCCTGAGAGGCTGCATGCCGCGATGGCTGCAAGCCTGACGCCGCATGCAGCCATAGTCCGACATCCGTCGCAGTCGCCGCCGCAGCACACTGCGGCCCATATCCTCTGCCCTCTCTCACACCCGCCCGCTTCTGTGGCGGGCTGGACCTGCCAATGCCAAGAGCCACGTATTCCATTGCCCCCCGCATCAACGGCGCAGCGCGCCCCGTGGCGGTCGAAGCCTGGGTCACGCTGCTCGACCTGCTGCGCGACCGCCTGCAGCTCACCGGCACCAAGAAGGGCTGCGACCAGGGCCAGTGTGGCGCCTGCACCGTGCTGGTCGACGGGCAGCGCGTGCTGTCCTGCCTGACGCTTGCGGTGAGCTGTGACGGCGCCGACATCCGCACGGTGGAGGGGCTCGATGCCGACGGCGAGCTGCACCCGCTGCAGCGGGCCTTCATCCGCCACGATGCCCTGCAGTGCGGCTACTGCACGCCGGGGCAGCTGTGTTCGGCAGTGGGCCTGATGAATGAAGGTGAGGCCCGCAGCGTGGATGAAGTGCGGGAACTGATGAGCGGCAACCTGTGCCGCTGCGGCGCCTATGCGCAGATCACCGCGGCGGTATGCGAGGTCGCCCTGGGTGAGGCGGCGGAGTCGGAACGGGCCCACCAGCCCGTTGTCGTCGGCACCGTGCCGGCATGAGGGCTGGCCAATGAATGACTTCGAATACCGCGCCCTGACCGCCGTGCAGCCCGCCGTGGAGGCCGCCGCATCCGGCAAGCTGCTTGCGGGTGGCACCAACCTGCTCGACCTGATGAAAGAGAATGTGATGCGGCCGCCGCTGCTGCTCGACATCAAGCGCCTGCCGCTGGCCGGCATCGAGAAATTGCCTGATGGCGGGCTGAAGCTGGGCGCGCTGGCGAAGAATGCGGCCACTGCCTACCACCCGCTGGTGCGCAAGGCTTATCCCTTGCTGTCCAGCGCCATCCTGGCAGGCGCCTCGCCGCAGATCCGCAACATGGCGACCAACGGCGGCAACCTGCTGCAGCGGACCCGCTGCTACTACTTCTATGACACGGGCACGCCCTGCAACAAGCGTGCGCCGGGCAGCGGCTGCTCCGCGATCGGCGCGCTGGCGCGCCAGCACGCCATCCTGGGCGCCAGCGACAGCTGCATCGCCACGCACCCCTCCGACATGTGCGTGGCACTGGCGGCGCTGGCCGCCACGGTGCATGTCACCTCCACGCGCGGTGACCGCATCATCCCGTTCGCGCAGTTCCATCGCCTGCCGGGTGACGAACCCGAGCGTGATACGACGCTCGCCGACGATGAGCTGATCCAGTACCTCACCATCCCGCCCGGCGAGCAGTTCGCCGCGCACAGCGTGTACCTGAAGATCCGCGAGCGGGCCTCCTATGCCTTCGCACTGGCATCGGTGGCAGCTGCGCTGGACATCGCCACCGATGGCCTGATCCGCGACGCGCGCATCGCCGTGGGGGGCGTGGCGCACAAGCCGTGGCGGCTGCCGGAAGCAGAGCAACTGCTCATCGGGAGGCCGGCTGGCACCGAGGCATTCCAGGCTGCCGCAGCCGTGCTGCTGCGGGGCGCGGTGCCGCAGGGTGCTGGCGCGGGCAGCAATGCATTCAAGATTCCGCTGGCGCAGCGCGTGATCGTGCGCGCGCTGGAGATGGCCGCCGCTGGCACAGTCGACAACACCGGCGGCAACGTCATGGAGACCGAGTGAATATCGCCCCTGATGAATTCCAGCCGCGCGCTGCCGCCGGCACCGGCGCCGTGAGCCTGGGTGATGCGGTCGACCGCATCGATGCCTACGCCAAGGTGACCGGCCAGGCCCGCTACGCGGCCGAGCATGTGACCCCGGACATGGTGTTCGGTGTGGTGGTGAACAGCACCATTGCCAAAGGCCGCATCCGCAGCCTGGATCTTGCCGCCGCCAGCGCCGTGCCCGGCGTGGTCGACATCCTGTGGCATGGCAACCGGCCGAAGATGCGCAAGCTCGACCTCTTCTACAAGGACATGACCGCGCCCGCAGGCTCGCCGTTCAAGCCCTTCCACAGTGACGGCATCCTCTACAGCGGGCAGCCCGTGGCATTGGTGGTGGCCGAGACCTTCGAAGCGGCGCGCTATGCGGCGTCGCTGGTCGAAGTGCAATACGACATCGAGCCACATGAGACCAACCTGCTGCCCCGGCTGGATGGCGGTCACAGGCCCAGCCGGCTGAAGGCCGGCTACTCCCCGCCGCCCAAGCCCACCGGCGATGCCGACGCGGCGTTCGCGGCAGCGGCCGCGAAGGTGGACCACGAGTATTACAGCGGCGTCGAACATCACAACCCGCTGGAGATGCATGCCACGACCGTGATCCGCGCAGCCGATGGCCACCTGACCATCCATGACAAGACGCAGGGCTCGCAGAACAGCCGCTGGATGGTGTCGCGTGCCTTCGGTCTGTCGAAGGATGAAGTCACGGTGAAGAACCTGTTCGTGGGCGGTGCCTTCGGCTCCGGCCTGCGGCCGCAGTACAACCTGCTGCTGGCAGTGATGGCCTCGCTGCAGCTGGAACGTTCGGTGCGCGTGGTGCTCACCCGCCAGCAGATGTTCACTTTTGGCCATCGCCCGGAAACCTGGCAGCGGGTGCGCCTGGCCGCCGATGCGGACGGCAGGCTCACTGCCATCCTGCACGAGGCCGTGGCGGAAACCTCGCGGCTGGAGGATTACGTGGAGGTGGTCGTCAACTGGTCCGGCCAGCTGTATGCCTGCGACAACGTACGCCTGGACTACAAGCTGGTGGACCTGGACCAGTACAGCCCCATGGACATGCGCGCGCCGGGCGCGGCGCATGGCGTGCACGCGCTGGAAGTGGCGATGGATGAGCTTTCCTACAAGCTGGGCATGGACCCGCTGGCGCTGCGCCTGAAGAACTACACCGAGCGCGACACCGCGCACGACCTGCCCTTCTCCAGCAAGACGCTGCGCCAGTGCTACGAACAGGGAGCCGCGTTCTTCGGCTGGGCGCGACGGCCGCTGGCGCCGCGCTCCATGCGCGAAGGCACCGAACTCATCGGCTGGGGCATGGCCACCGGCCAGTGGGACGCCATGCAGATGTTTGCCAGCTGCCGGGCCGTGCTGCATGCCGATGGCCAGCTGGTGGTCGAGAGCGCCGCCAGTGACATCGGCACGGGCACCTACACGGTGATGAGCCAGATCGCGGCCGCCGCCATGGGGCTGCCGCTGGAGCAGGTGATATTCCGGTTGGGCGATTCAACGCTGCCGGTGGCCCCCATCGAAGGCGCCTCCTCGCATGTCACCACCGTGGGCTCGGCGGTGGATGGCGCCTGCGAGAAGCTGCAGAAGAAGCTGTTCAAGCTGGCGCGCAGCACTGCCGCATTCAAGAAATCGAAATTCGCCGAGGTGGAGTTCACCAACGGCTGCCTGCGCCTGCGCAATGACCACGCCAGTGCCGTGCCGCTGGTGGAGCTGCTGTCACAGGCCGGCGTTGACAGCGTCGAGGCGAAACACCTGATGCTGCCCAACATGCTCCACCAGAAAAAGTACATCCGCGCCACGCACTCGGCGGTGTTCTGCGAGGTGCGCGTGGACGAGGCCTTCGGCACGGTGCGGGTCACGCGGGTCGTCAGTGCCATTGATGCCGGCCGCATCATCAGCGCCAAGACCGCGCGCAGCCAGATCTATGGCGGCATCGTGTGGGGCATCAGCCAGGCACTGCATGAGGAGACGCATACGGACCACCACCTGGGCCGCTTCATGAACCACAACCTGAGCGAATACCACGTGGCGGTGAATGCCGATATCCACGACATCGACGTGATGTTCGTCGAGCAGCCCGACCACATCGTGAGCCGCCTGGGTGCCAAGGGCGTGGGCGAGATCGGCATCGTCGGGGTGTCCGCCGCCATCTGCAATGCCATCTACCATGCCACCGGGCGGCGCGTGCGCTCGACGCCGATCACTCCCGACAAGGTCATGGCGCCTGATGCGGCATGGTCGGCAGGGGACAGCGCCATCGGCATCAACGGCGAGACGGGCCCCTACCCCAGCCAGTTCGAAGTGATCGAGGGGGCGCGGCAAGCCTAGCCGCGCTATTTCGCTTCGCGCACCACCAGCGGATCGAAGCCGCCGAAGATCATCCGCTTGCCATCGAAGGGCATCTCGGTGCCAAAGGCTGCCATGCGCGGGTCGGACATGATCTTCTCATCGCCGGCGTCGGCGGTGGCGCGATCCGGCCAGGTCATCCAGGCGAACACCACCTTCTCGCCCGGTGCCAGGCCCACGGCGCGGCGGAAATCGGTCTGCGTGCCGTCTTTCACATCGGCCTCCCAGGCTTCGATCTGGCTGAGCGCGCCGTAATCCTTGGCGATCTCCCAGAACCTCTCGGCTACGTCCTGGTAAGCGGCCTTCTTGTCACCCGGTACCGGTACGACGAATCCCTTGATGTACATGCCATGACTCCTTGCGGCGCGGATTAGCGGACTATACTCACGCAAAGTGCCCAAGACACTGCCGGGGGAGAAGCATGAGGTTTGTACTGACGCTGTGCATGGCTGCGCTGGCCTCCACTGCCTTTGCAGCGACGCCGGCAAAGCCTGTTGCCGCAGCTGCGGCAGCCTGCGACCGCGAGTGCCTGCGCGGCACCATCACGCAGGTGCTGTATGCACTGGTGGAGCACGACACCAGCAGATTGCCGGTCGCCGCCAGCCTGCGCGTCACCGAGGACGCCGTCGAGAAGAGCATCGACAAGGTGGGGCTGGTGCGCTCGGTCACCAGGCTGCGTGGTTATCGCCAGGACATCATCGACGAGCGCGCCGGGCAGGCGGTGGCCGGCGTGATGGTGGAGGAAGCCGGCGCGCCCATCATCCTGGTGGTGCGGGCCAAGGTGACGGGCGAGCGGATCAGCGAGCTGGAGTTCGTGGCCACGCGCAGCCGCGCCGACGGCATGATCTTCACCATTGATACCTACAGCGGCGCGGCCAGCAAGCCGATGAACTACGCGCCGCGCCTGGCACAGCTGGCCACGCGCGAGCAGGCCATCGGGATCGCCATGCACTACCCGCGCGGCCTCAGCAATGCGAAGACCTTCAATGCCATCGGCACGCCCTTTGCCAAGGAGGCCTACCGCATCGAGAACGGCGCGCTGATGGCCGGGCCGGGCTGCACCTTCAGCCCCGGCTGCGACAACATCGGCGAGCAGTCGCTGGCGATCTTCGAGCGGCTCGGACGTGTGACGGTGCGCGAGGTGGTGGTCGACGAGCGCATGGGCATCGTCATCATGCGGCTGTCATGGAACCAGCGCGGCCCAGGTTCGGACCGGCTGACCGCCTGGGAGATGTTCAAGGTATATGACGGGCAGATCCACATGGTCGAGGCCTATATCCGGCTGTTCCCGCCGGAGCTGGACCTGGGTGGCTGGCCGGTGAAGTGGGCGCAACAACCCTGAGGCTGGAGATTCACGGATGAACCCGATACGCACCATCGCTGCCGCCCTGGCGGCCATCGCCCTCCCCGCATCCGCAGCCGAAGTGGTCGGCCCGCCCGAGCCACCGTGCAAGGCCAGCGATGGCTACCTGTGCGGGCAACAGGGCCCCGAGGATCTCATCGCCATGGGCACGGAGTGGGCCGTGGCCTCCGCCTATACCGGCACGGGCGGCGTCACGCTGATCCGCATCCGCGACAAGATGAGCATGACCGCGTATCCCTCGGCCACCGCGAGGGAGCAGCTGGATGCGAAGACCTATCCGCAGTGCCCCGGCCCGCCGCGCGGGGCTTTCACCACCCACGGTGTTTATGTGCCGCCCGGCCCGGGCCCGACACACAAGCTGTTCGTGGTGGGTCATGGCGCGCGCGAATCCATCGAGGTGTTCAACGTCGATACGCGCGGTGCAGCGCCCGTGCTCACCTGGGTGGGCTGCGTTATTGCACCCGAACCCATTGGCCTGAACTCCGTGCGCAGCCTGCCCGATGGCGGTTTCATCACCACCAACTTCCTGCCGCGCGGCCAGGCCTTCGAGGAACTGATGAAGGGCACGCGCAATGGCGAGCTGTGGGAGTGGCATACACAGAGCGGCTGGCAGAAGGTGCCGGGCAGCGAGGCCTCCGGCGCCAATGGCGTGGAGCTGTCAGCCGATGGCAAGACGCTGTACATGGCGGCCTGGGGCAGCCAGTCCTTCATCCGCCTGTCGCGCGGTGCGAACCCGCCCAAGCGCGAAGAAATCGCGCTGGGGTTCCGCATCGACAACATCCACTGGGCCCGCGATGGCAGGTTGCTGGGCGCCGGACAGGTGGGCCAGGACTGGCGGGTGGTGAAGATCGATCCGGTGACGCTGCAGGTCGAGACGCTCTATTCGCAGGACGACAAGCCGGGCTTCGGCGGTGGCACGGTGGCGCTGGAAGTGGGCGACACGCTGTGGGTGGGCTCGTACCGCGGTGACCGCATCGCGATCGTGAAGCCGAAGTAGGCTCAGCGCGAAGCGCAGCTGGCGGATCGATTCAGAGGCCGAGCGGTCCCAGCCGCTTGGCTGCCACGTCCCAGTTGCTGTCGGTACACAGCGTGCACTGTGCGCCACGGAACATCGCACCGGCCTTGTCGTCGCGCTTCAGCTGCCAGCGTGCCCACGCCGATGCCACGTTGGCGAACTCCCCGCCGCCTGCGTGATATGCGGTGGCGGTGTGCCCTGCGCCATGCCGTGCGCCATAGAACGCGGGCAGTTTGTCGATGGCCTCATAGGTGGCCTTCGAAGGCGCCATCATGAAATCGCGCTCATGGCCGTTGATCAGCAGTACCGGGCCATGCAGTCTGGACAGCAGCGGGATGTCGCTGGCATTGAGACCTGCGTTGAATACGCCGATGGTAGTGACGCGGGCATCCGCACCCACCAGGATGGCGAGCCGGCCGCCGCAGGACTGGCCCATCACCGCGACCCGCCGAGTGTCGATCCTGCCGCTGAGCGGGGCGCCAGGGCGGGTGTTCTCGCGCTCGGCCCAGTCAATGGCGGCGGCCAGGTCTGCGGCAGTCGCCGCACGGCGCGGCGCAGCGGCGGCTGCAGGCGCCGCGGCGGCATCACCCGCCGCGGTGGTGATCACGAGGAAGCCATGCGAGGCAATGGTGCCGAGAAAGCCGCCATAGCGCGGTGCATCGACGGCACAGCCGCCATTGCCCCACACCACCACGGGCAGGGTGTCGCGCTGCGGGAAATTGTCGAGAGTGCCGGGTCGATAGATGCGGAGGCCGTCATGGCCAAAGGCGCGCTCGGTCGCAACCGCGTAGGGACCGGCAATGGCCTGCGGCGCGCCCTCCTCAGGCAGCGTGGTGTTGACCTGCTCCATGGTGATGCCGGCGGGTAGTTGCGCCAGCGCGAGCTGCGCGCACACGGCAAAGCCGGCAGCGGCCAGAAATAGTGATGGCTTCACGGCGACCCCTCAGGCGTGTTGTTTGATGCATCCTCGCCCGGTGGGTCAGTCCGGGCAAGTGTTGCTGCGGATCAGTGATTCGGGTCGCGGCTGGTTGCCGCGTTGGTTCCCACGCCGGTGGTCGTATCGGCGTTCAGATCCTGTTTCAGGTCCTTGGGCGAATCAGGACGCTCGGTATTCATGCCGGTCTTCGGATCATCCGCCTCGGGATCCGCAGGCTTGCTCGGCAGCGGCGCCGGAATGGTGGACGCCTGCGGATCCGGCTGGCGGTTGCAGCCACCGGACAGGCCCAGTGCGGCGACCAGCACGGCACTGGCAGCTGCGCGCCTCACAGGTCGCTGCCGCCGCCCACCGGCTCGATCGGGTCTTCCGCCTCATCCACCTCTTCGAATTCTTCCGGCGCTTCGGTGTCGTCATTGGGCGCGCCGATGGGCGCCTCGTTCTCATCCTCGCGCTCGTCTTCGGGCTGGTCGAGATCGTCGATGGTGCCGGTCAGCGGGATGGAGACCGGAAATTCTTCCGGTACGTTCACAGGCAGGTTGGACATGCGGGTTCCTTCGGTTGGATGTGATGCCGGTGTTATTGCGCCAGGGCCAGCGACAGCGCGGCTTCGGCGCCGCGTGCCCGGATGCTGAAATCGTCGCGCAGGATGCGCAGCGCCAGGATCTCGCCGTGGATCTCGGCGCTGGTGCGGACACCGACGCGGCGCAGCACCGGCAACGGCGGGCTCCAGCCCTGCACGGCATGCTGGAACAGCGAGGCGGCGACCAGTGCCGGCAGCGCGAAATACTTGCGATCGACCGTCAGCCCCAGTGCAAAGCCGAGCAATGCCAGCCCGGCGCCGCTGGCGCCCATGGTGCGCTCGATATCCCACTCGCGATGCAGCTCGGCGATGCGCGCGTTGATGGCCGAATGCGAGGCGCCCACGAAGGGACGCAGGTTGCGCAGCGTGCGGTCGTAGATGCGGCTGTTGGTGGCGTCGCTGGTATGCAGCGGGATGCGGTCGTCGGTGACCGGGAAACCATAATCGTTGCGTCGGAATTCCATGGCCTAGGAATACACGCCACGGGACTACGGCAGTGTCGGATGGAGACGGCGCCGCGCGTAGGACGGGGGTTGAAAAGAAAATGGCGGAGCCCTTGCGGACCCCGCCATTCCTGCTCGAGCGCTTTACGAGCGGGCCTCGAGCACCCGCACGGCAATTGCATCGGAGCGTCCATCACTGGACTTCGGCCGCGCACGTAGCAGTTAGCTTGCGCGCATACCTCTATGGCCTCCTGGCCAGTACCAGATTGTCGTTACCGGACAACCTCGCCACCGGCCAATGCGCCCAGAGACGCGACCGAGCCAACGATTGAATGTGCCATTGGATCACCTCCTTACACTTGCCGTGGGCTTAGCTTAACGGCGCCTGCCGCCCACCTGAGCCGGGCGCCCCGAACCTTCCACTGGAGATCAGCATTGCGCCACCGGCGCGAAATTTCAAGTGGCCCGGCACCGCAGGTGCCGTAATGTGAAGTTGTCGATGAATCATCCCGTGCGGCCGATGCGCATCATTGCGGTTTCGAACATCAAGGGCGGCGTTGGCAAGACCACCACCGCAGTCAACCTGGCCTTCCAGTGCGCCGTGCGCCATGAACGCACCGTGCTGTGGGATCTGGATCCACAAGGCGCGGCCAGCTGGATACTGCAGGCCGACCCGCAGCAGCGTACTTCGGTGCGGCAGCTGCTGGAGGGCGAACGGGAACTGCCGGAACTGGTGCTGCACACCGCTCATGCACAACTGGACGTGATACCGGCGGATTTTTCCTATCGCAAGTTCGACACGCGGCTGGCGGAGCAGAAGACGCCCACGAAGCGCCTGCTGAAGATGAGCAAGCCGCTGCGCGAGCACTACGACACGCTGTTCCTGGATTGCCCACCGGGCATCTCGCTGCTGTCCGAGAACGTGCTGCGGGCCGCCGATGCGCTGGTGGTGCCGCTGCTGCCGACGCCGCTGTCGGTGCGCATGCTGGAGCAACTGGTGGCGTTCATCGCGGCGAACGCTGGACGGACCTGCGGCTGCTGCCGGTGTTCTCGATGGTTGACCGGCGCAAGTCGCTGCATCACGAAGTGATCGCGCAGACCCGCGCCCGATTCCCGCAGGTGCTGCGAACGGAGATTCCCTATTCGAGTGACATAGAGCGGATGACGCTGCGACGCGCTCCGCTCAATGCCTATGCACCGGCCAGTGCGCCGGGGCAGATGTACGCGGCGTTGTGGGCCGAGATCGAGGAACGGTTGCGATGAGGCTCAGCGCCTAGCGCACCACACCGCAGGCGATGCGGTCGCCCGAATCGCCCGAGGGCTGGGTCTTGTAGTCATCGCGCTTGGCGTGCACCACTACCGCCTTGCCGAACACATCATTGGCGCCGCCATCGCGCAGCGTAGCGCCACTGATGGTGGCATTGACCACGGCGTTGCCCTTGGCGTCGGACTGCACATTGGGGATGTCACCCAGATGCTTGGCCGCAGTCTCGGGCCCGCCGTGCGCGGCATGGCCGGGGTTGAAATGGGCGCCGGCGCTGGAGGCATCCGGTGCCGAGCAATCGCCGTTCTCGTGCACATGGAAACCATGCACGGTGTTCGGGGTCAGGCCGCTGAGTTCGCCGGCCACCACCACGCCACTCGCGCCCACGGTGAGGTTCAGCTGCCCGGCCACCTTGCTGCCGGAGGCGCTGGCGAGCACGGCCTGGGCCATGGTGGTGCCCGGAGTCTCGACGGCCACGGGGGCGGCACCTTCGGTGACTTCCGCAGTGGCGGTGGCGGGCGGCGCGGGTTCAGCCGCGGAGGTGGTCACGGGCGGCGTGGCGGCGGCCGGTGGCTCGGCGCGGTTGCACGCGGCCAGCAGGGCGAACGGGAGCAGCACTGTCAGGGCATGGGCTTTCATGGGCGATCCTTCATGGATTCCTGGCGGGTTGGCAGTCTGCCCCGCCGCATGGCGCACGGGCAGTGGCCGGCCTGCGCCTGCTTCGTAGGGATGCTCCTACGCCGGAGGCGTATGCTCGGCGCCCCGGCGCAGCAGGAAATCAACTTGGCACTCGGAGCCACCATCCATGTCTTCAATGTGCAGCTCGCGCATGTGGATCGCGCCATCTACGAGACGCTGGAGCTGCGGCTGGCGCGCCATCCTTCGGAATCCGCCGAATACCTGGTGACGCGGCTGCTGGCGTACTGCCTCGAATTCACCGAGGGCATCGCCTTCTCGAAGGGGCTGTCAGACCCGGATGAGCCGGCCATCACGGTGCGCGATCTCACCGGCGCGCTGCAGGGCTGGATCGAGATCGGCGCGCCGGAAGCCGCGCGGCTGCACAAGGCGACCAAGGCGGCGGCGCATGTGGCGGTGTATCCCACCAGGGATGCCGGCTCGTGGCTGGCACGGCTGGCGGGTGAGCGCATCCATCGGGGTGACGAGATCGCCATCCACGCCATCGACCCGCCGTTGCTGACAGCCTTCGCCGCGCAGCTCGAACGGCGCATGCCGCTGGAGTTGTCGATATCCGAGCAGACCATCTATCTATCGCTCGGGACACAGACGCTGACCGGCGGCATCCAGCGGTTGAGCCTGTCCTGAGCGTCGATATAGTGGTGCATGGCTCCCACGCCCCGCCGCATTGCTGCGCTGGATCAAGGTACCACCAGCACCCGTTGCATCCTGTTCGACACCGGCGGCGACATCATCGCCGTGGCGCAGCGCGAGCATGCCAACCACTACCCGCAGCCGGGATGGGTGGAACACGATGCGCTGGAGATATGGAGCAATACGCAGGCTGTCCTCGCCGAGGTGCTGGTCGCATGTGACCTCACCGCCCGCGACATCGCGGCGCTGGGCATCACCAACCAGCGCGAGACCACGCTGCTGTGGAACCGGCACACCGGGCAGCCGGTGCACCGCGCGCTGGTGTGGCAGGACACGCGCGTCGAGGCGCTGGCGATGCAATACGCGCGTGACGGAGGCAGCGATCGTTTCCGCGCCCTCACCGGCCTGCCGCTGGCGAGCTACTTCAGCGGGCTGAAGCTGCAATGGCTGCTCGACCACGTGCCAGGCGCGCGGCTGGCGGCCGAACGCGGCGAGCTGCTGTTCGGCACCATGGACAGCTGGCTGGTGTGGAACCTGAGCGGCGGCGTGGCCGGCGGCCTGCACGTCACCGACGTGACCAATGCCAGCCGCACCCAGCTGATGAGCCTGGCGACGCTCGACTGGGATGATTCGCTGCTGCGGGATCTGCGTATCCCGCGCGCGCTTTTACCGCGGATTGTTTCTTCCAGCGCACAGATTGGCGAATGCCGGGTCGATTCATTCGCGGGTGTTCCAATCGCCGGCATTCTGGGTGACCAGCAGGCCGCGCTGGTGGGACAGACCTGCTTCGCCGCAGGCGAGGCGAAGAACACCTACGGCACCGGCTGCTTCCTGCTGATGAACACCGGCGAGGACATCGTGCCCTCTCGCGCGGGGCTGGTGACGACCGTTGCCTACCGCTTCGGCGACCAGCCGGCGCGCTATGCGCTGGAGGGCTCCATCGCCATCACCGGCGCGCTGGTGCAGTGGCTGCGCGACAGCCTGCAGATCATCGAGGCTTCCGACCAGATCGAGGCCTTGGCGCGGCAGGTGGAAGACAACGGCGGCGTGTATTTCGTGCCCGCCTTTTCCGGCCTGTATGCCCCGCACTGGAATGCCGGCGCCCGGGGCGCGATGCTCGGCCTCACCCGCTACGCCACGCGCGCGCACATTGCCCGCGCGGCGCTGGAGGCAACCGCCTACCAGGTGCGCGAGGTGCTCGAATCCATGCAGCGCGACGCCGGCATCGAGCTGCCCGAGCTGCGCGTGGATGGCGGCATGGTGGCGAACCAGCTGCTGATGCAGTTCCAGGCGGATCTGCTCGGGCGCCCGGTGGTGTGTCCGCGGGTCACCGAGACCACGGCACTGGGCGCGGCTTATGCGGCGGGACTGGCCAGTGGCTTCTGGCCGGACGTGGACGCACTGCGCGCGAACTGGAGCGAAGCGCGGCGCTGGTTGCCGGCAATGGCGGAGGAGCAACGCGCGGGCTTGTATGCGCGCTGGCAGAAAGCCGTAGGCCGCACTCTCGATTGGCTGTAACCACGTTTACATAATGTGAAGTGACTCCCAACTCCCTTGTATGTAGGTGTTTCCTCACAAGCTGATGAGAGCCATGTCACTGCCGCCACTGCGGGCCGGGCGGATAACTTGTGGCAACACTTCAACGGATAGACCCGCCATGTTCACCTCGCCGCTCGTTGTCCTGGATTTCGAAACCACGGGTCTGTCACCGGAGGAAGGCGACCGCATCACTGAAGTGGGTGCGGTGCGCATCCACCAGGGCGGCGTGGTCGAGCGCTTCCAGTCGCTGGTGAACTGCGGCATCCAGGTGTCGCGCTCGATCACGGCATACACGGGCATCAACCAGCAGATGGTGGACAGCGCGCCGCCGGTGAGCCATGTGCTGCGCCGGCTGCTGGCGTTCATCGGCAACGATGCGGTGGTGGCCCACAATGCCCGGGTCGACGAGAACTTCCTGCGTTCGGAGTGCCGGCGCCTGGAGCTCGACCTGCAGCTCGACCCGTTCATCTGCTCGATGCAGCTGTCGCGCCGGGTGTATCCGCACCTGTCCACGCATTCGCTGGCCACGCTGGCCTGGTCGCTGGGGCTGGCCCGCACCGGCGCCGCGCATCGCGCGGGCGCGGACGCCGAGCTGACGGCGGCGCTGATGCTGCGCCTGGGCGCGGACCTGGCCGCGCAGCAGCCGGCCGAGAAACTGACGCCGCGCATGCTGCGCCGTATGACGCAGCGGCCGGCCGTGGAGCTGTCGCTGCCGGTGATGCAGGGCATGCCGGGGCTGATGGCATTTGCCTGAGGCTACGGCCGGACCCTGGATTGATCCCCTGGCCCGGACTCCCCGGGCTGCATTCAAAGCCGGCTGCTAGGCCGGCTTTTTTTGTGGGAGCTTCCACTCCGGGCGCGGGAAATGGCAGGTGTAGCCGTTGGGCAGCCGCTCCAGGTAATCCTGGTGCTCCGGCTCCGCCTCCCAGAAGTCTCCAGCCGGCTCCAGCTGGGTGACCACCTTGCCCGGCCAGAGTTTCGAGGCGTTCACATCGTCGATGGTGTCCTCGGCCGTCTCCCGCTGGGCTTCGCTGGTGTAATAGATGGCCGAGCGGTAGCTCGCCCCCAGGTCATTGCCCTGGCGGTCGCGGGTGGTGGGATCGTGGATCTGGAAAAAGAACTCCAGCAGCGACCGGTAGCTGGTGCGGGCCGGGTCGAAGATGATCTCGATGGCCTCTGCATGGGTACCGTGGTTGCGATAGGTGGCGTTCTTCACGTCACCGCCGGAATAGCCGACACGCGTGCTGATCACTCCAGGGCGCTTGCGGATCAGATCCTGCATGCCCCAGAAGCAGCCGCCGGCGAGGATGGCGCGTTCTGTTGTCATGGTCACACCTTAAGTCATTCCGGTTTCCGGAGCGCAAGCCCCTCAGGGCGGGGCGAAGGCGGGAAGTCAGAGTATTCCTACAAAAGGCCGTGTTAAGGTCGGCAAGTACCCCGTGCGGGGCAAAAAAGGTCTATACGCCCATGTCCCGCCCTGCCCCGATTCAGATCGCCCGCAGCGATCTCGACCGCCTGCGCCAGTTCAGGCTGCTGCCCAACCTCACCAAGATCCCGCTGTTCGTGGCTCTCATGGTCGGGTTCGGCTACACCGCGTGGTACGCGGACTCCCCCGGCATCGAATGGACCGCCTACATTGCCATGGGCTTCCTGTGGATGAGCATGGTCACGTTCATGCACGACGCCCTGCACCACACCTTGTTCCGCAGCAAGGCGGCGAACTGGGCCTTCGGCATCCTGTGCATGCTGCCCATCTTCGCGACCTTCGTGGCCTTCAAGGAAGACCATGTCGAGCATCACCGGCACAACCGCTCACCGCGTGACCCGGATGCGTTCACGATGGGCAGGCGCGGCTTCCTTGATTTCCTCACCTTCTATGCCTACGCGCTGATCGGCGGCGTGCTGAGCTTCATCCATTTCAATTTCATCTATCCGTTCCAGAAGTTCGGGCGGCGCGAATGGGCGATCCAGATCTTCGAGACCGCGTTGAAGGTCGGCGTTTACTGGTGGGTGCTCAGCGCGGCTGCCGCGCACGACAAGCTGGGTGAGGCGCTGGCGCTGTGGCTGTGGCCGGTGATGGTGCTGTCGCTGCTGAATTCGATGCGCTTCGTGGCCGAGCATTACGGCACGCCGTGGAATGCCGGGCAGATGGCGGGCACGCGCACGGTGACCTCGAACCCGCTCACGTCATTCTTCTGGAACAACATCAACTGGCATATCGGCCACCATGTCTACCCGACGGTGCCCTGGTACAACCTGCAGGAGCTGCATCGGCTGATCGAGCCGCAGATCATCGCCAGCGGGGCGCCGGTGGATAAGAGCTATATCGCGGTATACCTGGATGCGCTGCGCCGCGGGCCGGAATCCCCACAGCAGCTGACCGAGCTGCTGGCCTCCCGCAAGAACCCCGCCGCCATGCAAGCCCACGCCGCCGGCCTTCAGGCCCTGTAAGAAAATGGGGTCAGATCTATTTATCTGACCCCGGTGTCCCGGCTTCAGCAAGTGGGGTCAGATCAAATAGATCTGACCCCTTTTTGTTAGTGCGGGGCGGCGGCGGGGGGCGCGGCGGGACGCGGCGGACCGGCGGGCATCGGCGCGTTGGTGTCGTTGCGGAAGCGGCCCACGTAGGCGGCCTTGCCGACCACCTTGCCCTTCATGGCCTCGAGCAGCTCGGCGCGGCTGGCAGTGGCAGGCAGGTCGAGCTTGGCATTGAGCGCATAGAACTCGAATACATAGTGGTGGTAGCGCGGACCATTCGGCGCGCCCATGCCCATGTACGAATTGCCGCGCGCACCGCGGCCATGCACTGCGCCCTCGGGCAGCTTGCCTTCCTGCATCTGCGTCACCGGCTGCGTCACCGGAATGTTCCAGGCCACCCAGTGCAGCACGTCGTCGGTGCTGCCACCCATGGCGACGTCGAGGTCGTGCAGGATGATGGCGATGGTCTGCGCGGTGGGCGGCGCATTGCTGATCTTGAAATCCGGCTGCGTGCTGCCGCCGTAGAACGAGAACTTCAGCGGCACGATGCCGCCATCGGCGAAGGCATTGCTCTCGATGAGCAGCGGAACCAGACCACCGCCCGGCCGCGGCGCCGCGGGGGCCGCCGGTGCACCCGGCGCCGCGGGTGCGGCAGCAGGTGCCGGTGCGGGCTGCGCGAAGGCAGAGCCTGCGCCCATCGTGGCAAACAACAGCGACACAGCCGCTGCCTTGAATCCTTTCTTCATGGTGGAACCCCCGAAATTGTTGATATGAACCGCGAGCCTAGCACCGCTGATCCGGACCGGATATAGCGGTGGCCGACTCCACCCGCAGTGTAACCAGTACACTAGGGGCTACAGTGGGCACTTCCATGGGACCGGCCGCGGCGCAGCCTTTGTACGAGATTCCTTTCGTGGTCGGCGTCACCGGCCATCGCGACCTGCTGCCACAGCAGGTTCCGGCGATCCGCCTTGCGGTCACCGCGCTGCTGCAGCAGTTGCTGGCGGCGCATGCAGGTGTGCGCATCCAGCTGCTGTGTTCCATGGCCGACGGCGCCGACCTGCTGGTGGCCGACGTCGCCATGGACATGGGCCTGGATGTGCTGGCCATGCTCAGCTTTCCCGAAGATGTGTGCCGCGCGGACCTGCTTTCCGAGGAGGCCCGCGCGCAGTTCGACCGCGTGATGGCGAAGGCCGAGCGGCTGGAGATACCACTGCCCGACGGCGTGACGCGGGAGTCCCTCGGCACCAGCGGCCCGCAGCGCGATGGACAGCACCAGCGTGCCGCGTTGCTGATGGCGCGCTGCTGCTCGCTGCTGGTGGCGGTGTGGGATGGCAAGCCCACGGCGCATCGCGCCGGCACCGCGCGCGTGGTCGAGTTCCGCCGCCGCGGCATGATGCTGACGCAGGATCAGGCGCCGCTGCAGAAGGATGTGCTGCTCGACACCCGCGACAACGACTTGATGTTCGAGATCCGCTGCGCGCGCGCCTCGCATGCCGCGACCAGCGGCCCGGTGCCTGAACTTGAAGTGCCGGGCTTCAGCGGGCACAGCGCCGAAGACATGACCAGCCGGGCCGAGCTGCCGCATGGCCTGCGGCGCCTGCTGACGCGCACCGCTGAATTCAACGAGGATTCCCGCGCCGCCAGCGAGGGCATCGCCACGCGCAGCTGGCCGCTGCTGCCACCCGAGCGCGCCGCTGCAGCGCCCAAACTTGGGCTGCTGAACCAGCTGTTCGTGCAGGCGGATTACCTCGGCAGCGCCTTCCGCCAGGATTTCCTGCGTGCCATCAAGGTGCGCTATTCATTGTGGGCTGCGATGGCGACGCTGCTGATCGCCTTCAAGCACCAGTCCGAAGGTCTGGTCGGCCTCGGGCTGATCTGCGCGGTGCTGGCCATCTTCCTGGCCGGCCGCGTGCATGCCACTGCCGCGCAGCGCCGCAGCTGGCATCGCAAGTATCTGGATTACCGCGCGCTGGCCGAGGCGCTGCGCGTGGACTATTACTGGGAGATCACCGGCGTGCGGCATCGCTTTGCCGGCGCCTTCGCGCATGAAAGCTTCCTGCAGAAGCAGGACACCGACCTTGAGTGGATCCGCGCCGCCATGCGCGCGGTGAACGTGCGCCTGGCCACGCATCCGCAGCTGCCCTCGCAGGCGGGCATGGCCGAGGTCACCACCAGCTGGATCGGCGATGACACGCCCGCCGGCAAGGGCGGCCAGCTGCACTACTATGGTTTGCGCTCCCAACAACTCAACCACCGCCTGCATGCCTCCGAGCGCATCGACCGCGTGCTGCTGGTGATGGGGTTGCTGCTGGCGCTGACCTTCCTGCTGGACATATTGCTGTCGCTGGCTGGCTATCACCTGCTGCCCGAAGGCCCGCGCCATGTGCTGCTGTGGTCGCTGGCGCTGCTGACGGTTTATGCCGGCATCTTCGAGGTCTATCTGGGTGAACGCGCGGACCGCACGCTGATCCGCCAATACCGCTACATGCACACGCTGTTCGGGCATGCCCTGCGCGAGCTGCGCGCGGCGCCCACCGAGGACGGCAAGCTGGACGTGCTGCGCTCGCTGGGACAGGCCTGCCTGGCCGAACACGCCCAGTGGACGCTGGCCCAGCGGGACAAGACCATCCAGGGATTGAAGTGGTAGCCGCTCCCGCCGCCCGGTAGTATCCGTGATCCGCGTCGCCGGGCTGGCGCGCCATCGGAAGTACGGACTCATGAGCGCCGATATCTTCATCAGTTTCGCTTCGCAGGACGCGAAGATCGCAACGACCATCTGCAAGGCCATCGAGAACCGTGGCTTCACCTGCTGGATCGCCACGCGCGACATCCTGCCGGGCGAGAACTTCCAGAGCTCCATCGTCCGCGCCATCCGCGGTGCCAAGGTGCTGCTGCTGGTGTTCACTGCCAACTCCAACCGCTCCGACGAGATGACCAAGGAACTGGCGCTGGCCAGCCAGCAGAAGCTGATGGTGGTGCCGCTGCGGGTGGAGAACGTGACCCCGAGCGATGCCTTCGCCTATGAGTTCGCCACGCGCCAGTGGATCGACCTGTTCTCCGATTGGGAACAGGCCATGGGCCACCTGGGTTCGCGGCTCACGGCGGCGCTGGCCGATGACCGCTCGCACACCGATACCATCGTGCTGGGCAAGCCGGTGCTGGCCGATCCTGCCATGAAGAAGGCCGTGGTCGTGCGGCGCAGGCGCGCCGGCATGGCGGTGATGGCCGCGAGCGTGGCGGTGATCGCGGGAGTCGTGGTGACGCGGCAGGTCAGCAGGACCGATGCAACACTGCGCGCCGCGGATGCGGTGGCGGTGGTGGAAGAAGCCGTGCTGCCCGCGGCTGATGCGGCGGTGCCGGCTGAAGCCACTGCCGGTGTGGCGGCGGCACCGCCTGCTGCGCTGCCCGTGCCGGCTGCGGCATCGCCCGCCGCGCCGCTGGAAGAGAAGCCCAAGCCGAAGCCCAAACCCAGGCCGGCTGCGAACACCAACCTGCCTTACTAGCCGTCTTGCTGGCCTGCCTGCTGGCGCAGGCGCCCGCGGCTAGTTGAAGAGCTTCAGGTCGACGGCCCAGGCCATGGCCTTGTAGCCCCAGTCATTCGGATGCATGTGGTCGCCGCTGTCGAAGTCGGGGCGCAGATCCTTGGCGCTGGCGGGGTCGCGCACTGCCAGATCGAAATCGATCACGCCGTCGAATTCCCTGCTTTCGCGGATCCACTGGTTCAGTGCTTCGCGCTTGGCCGCGGAGGCTTCGCTGTAGTAGCCGGGGCGCTCGGCCAGCGGGCCGAAGGGCAGCAGCGTGGCGCCGATGAGTTTCACATTGCGCTGGTGGGCGCGGGTGATGAGCTGGCGGATGCCGGCCACCACCTGCTCCACCGTGACTTCCTCGGCGGGCAGCTTGCGGCCACCGGGCAGGCCGAAATCGTTGATGCCGATCAGCAGGATGGCGTGCGTGACACCGGATTGCGACAGCACATCGCGATCGAAGCGCGACAGCACATTGGGCCCGATGAAATCGTGCAGCAGGCGGTTGCCGCCGATGCCGGCGTTGACCACTGCTATGTTCTGCTTCTTCTCGACCATGCGCTGGGCGAGGTAATCGGTCCAGCGCTGGTTGGCGTTCAACGTGGACCCGAAACCACCGGTGGTGGAATCCCCGATGGCGACCACTACCTTGGGACGCCGTGCCGTGGCGACCACATCCACCCCGCTCAGGATGGCGCGCTTGGTGACGGCGCGCGCGCCTTCGAAGGTGGTGGCGGCAGTCATGTCCTTCGGCAGCACCCAGGCTTCCTGCATGGCGAAAAAGTGTTCGGTGAGCGCGCGCTCGTTGCCGGGCACGTAGAGGCTGACGGCCAGCTGCGCCTGCGGCGCGACTTTCAGATCCACTGCATCGGACAGCACGAAGGTGCGCGCCGGGATGATGACCTCGCCATTGCCACCGAAGGTCAGCGTGCGATCGCTGCCCACCAGGATGGAGCCCTTCTCCCCGGCCAGCGCGACATGCGCGGCGCCGATGCGCAGCGGCGCATCACCGAATTCGTTGCTGAGGCGTACGCGCAGCTGGTTGCCACCGAGGCTGATCTTCAGCACCTGACGGATGGTCTGGTTGTTCAGTGTCAGGTTGGGCGCACGCGCAGGTTCCGGGCTGGCCTGCCAGGTGGCGAGCCAGTTGAGCGGCGCTTCCTTCGCGCGGGCGGGGATGTTCAGACCAGGCGCGAGGCCGACGGCCAGCAGCGCGATCAGGGCATTTCGGGTAGCCATCCTGGCGAGGCCCAGCATGGTCTTCTCCTGCTCAATTTTTATTATCGACACTTCCGGCGCATGCGATCCGGCGCCTGCACTCTAACCTATGCCGGTCACACGCTGTCACTGTAGCGGCGTTCAACGATCTTGGTGACTGCCACGTCCGCGGTCACATTGCCCACCGTGCGAAACAGGTCGGGTATGACCTCGACGGCTATCAGCAGTGCCAGCAGCGTGGTGGGCACCCCCATGGCGAGGCAGATGGGCACCACGCTGGCGAAGAACGACGAGGCACCCGGCAGGCCGGCGACGCCGAAACTGACCAGGCAGGCCACGATGAAACCCGCTGCCAGCGTGCCCGGGGTGACGGGTATGCCCAGCACATGCGCGCTGAACAGCACCACCGCCAGGTTCATGGCGGCGCTGGTGACCTTGAAGATGGATACCGCAATGGGCAGCGTCACGCCGGCAACGCGGGGCGGTACGCCCAGTGGACCTTGCGCCGCGCTCAACATGGCAGGCAATGAGGCCAGCGAGGACTGGGTGCTGGCGGCCACCACCTGCACCGGTGCCACGGCGCGCGCGAAGCGCAGCGGCGAAATGCGCGCCATGATGGCTGCCATCGGGTAGATGGCGAGCACGATGGCGGTGCCGGTAACCACCTCGAGCAGCACGTATTGAACGATGGCGCCGGCCGCGCCCGCGCCGCCGTGCAGGCCGACGCCCAGCGCCAGCGTGAAGGCGCCTACCGGTGCGAACCGCAGCACCCAGCTGACCATCACCATCATGGCCTGCATCATCGAATCGAAGAAGGACAGCAGCGGCGCGCGGCGCTCCGGCGGCAGCCGCGTGATGGCCAGCGCAAACAGCATCACGAAGACCACCATCGACAGGATGGCGCCCTGTGCGGTGGCGGCGAAGGGGTTGGTGGGGATGACATTGATCAGCCATTCGCGCAGCGGCGGCGGCGGCTCGGTGGGCGTGCCCGCGCCCATGGCGCTGACGCCGGCGATCAGCGCCTCGCGCGCGGCGGGAGCCACCGGCCAGATCTGGAGGAAACCGTAGATCACCGCGACACCGAGCACTGTCATGCCCACCACGGTGGCGATGATCAGGGCCAGGCTGCGTGCCGCGGTGCGGCCGCTGGCCACCACGTCGCCGGCGCCGGCGATGCCGGTGATCAGCAGCGCGGTGAGCAGCGGGATGGCGGTCATCTGCAGCGCGCGCAGCCAGATTTCGCCCACCAGCACCACGTAGTTTGCGGCTTCGGCAATCGCGGCGTTGCCGGTGGCGCGCAGGATGAGCCCACCGGCGAAACCGGCGACCAGCGCGAGCAGCAGTGTCACGGGATGCGACATGCACCGCACTATAGGCGAACTTGCGGCGCGTCGGCGGAAGCGGCAAGTTGTGGACTTCGTTGTCGTGAGGTGCGCGATGAAACGGTTGTGGATGGCAAGTGGTTATCTGGTGGCCGGTTTGTTCGGCGCGGGCCTCGCCTGCGGCGCGCAGCCGACGGCGCTCGAGATCCTGCAGAAGGGCGTGTCGTTCCGCACTCTGCCAGGCAGTGGCCAGGTGCCCGCCTATGCCGAGTATCTGCGCAGCGTGCTGGTGGAGGCGGGCTTTGCGCCGGGCGATGTGCGCGTTGAAGCCTTTGGTGAGGGCGATGCGGCCACTGCCACTTTGACGGCGCGCTATGCCGGCCGCGATGCCGCGCGCCAGCCCATCCTGCTGATCGGGCACATGGATGTGGTGGATGCGCGGCGCGAGGATTGGACGCGTGATCCCTTCACCGCCGTGGTGGAACAGGGCTATGTGTTCGGGCGCGGCGTGCTGGACAACAAGTTCGACGTGACGGCGCAGGTGGCAGCGCTGGCACGGTTGAAGCGCGCGGGCTGGAAGCCGGGGCGCGATGTACTGCTGGCATTGAGCGGCGACGAGGAGACCAGCGGCAATTCTGCCGCGCACCTGGTGACGCAGCTGAAGAACGCCGAGTTCGCGCTCAATGGCGATGCGGGCGGTGGCGAGCTGGCGGAGGATGGTGCCAGCGCGCTGGGCTATGGCATCCAGGCCGGCGAGAAGACGTATTCGGATTTCACGCTGACGGTGACGGATGCGGGCGGCCATTCGAGCCGGCCCACGCCGGGCAATGCGATCTACCGGTTGTCACGTGCGCTCGACAAGGTGGCGGCGCTGCGCTTTCCTGTCGAGAAGAGCGAACTGACACGGAGCTTCTTCCGCGCCACGGCGCCGAAGATTGACGGCGAGGCCGGGGACGCCATGCGGCGCTATGTCGCGAATCCGGATGACCAGCAGGCGATCGAGATACTGAGCCGGTATCCGGAGCACAATGCGCAGCTGCGCACCACTTGTGTGGCGACGTTGATCGGCGGCGGCCATGCGCCCAATGCGCTGCCGCAGCGCGCCACCGCCAATGTGAATTGCCGCATCTTTCCTGGCGTGCCGGCAGCGAGCGTGAAGCAGCTGCTGGTGGGCGCGATTGCGGACCCGGGCGTGAGCATTGAATACGATGCCGCGCTGACGCGCGAAAGCCCCGCCTCGCCGCTGCGGCCGGAGCTGATCAAGGCCGTGGAGAAGGCGGTGCATGCGCGCTATCCCGGGCTTGCGGTGGTGCCGTCGATGTCGACGGGAGCCACCGATGGTGTGTTCTATCGTGCAGCAGGCATTCCGACCTACGGGGTGTCCGGCGTTTTCATGCGCAGTGCCGATGACTTCGCGCATGGGCTCAACGAGCGCGTCCCGGTGGCCGCCATCGAGCCCGCAGTAACGCATTGGGAGAGCCTCCTGCGCGACCTTGCCCGCTGACGCGGGCAGATGGGGTCAGTGGTTGGCGCCGGGGAGGGGGGTGCGTTCTTCGAGGTTGGCTTCGATCTGGGGGCGTTGCAGCCAGAGTTCGCGGAACTGGTTGCGGGACAACAGGCCGAGCTGGTCGGCGTGATGCGTGGTGCCGGGCTGGCGTGAGTTGCCATAGCTCATCAGGCCGTAGGCCTTCACGGGGGTGGAGAACTCGATCATCGCCATCCAGGTCTCGCCGTGTTCGGGGACGCGGATGCCGTTGGCGTCCGGATCGGACCAGGTGATCACCCGGAAGGCACCGAGGTTGCCGAAGCCGCCGTTGCCGGGCAGGTCCACGCCATCGAGGCGGAAGCGCGAGACATCGCCGAAGCTGCGGTCCACCATGCCGTATTTCTGCCGCGTGGCGGTGATGGCCTGGCGCAGCATGTCCACTGCGGCAGCCGGATCCCTGATGCCGCGCGGCGTGCTGATGGGCTCACTGGCAGACCACGGCGTCGTGTAATTCGACTGGCCGGAGAAACTGTTGCCGGCGAACAGCCGCGCCCATTCCTCGAACAGCAAGGCGCCACGGCTGCTGGCGGTGAAGCGCCGATCCCACTGCGCCAGCAGCTCGGCCGCGGCGCGCACTTCCGGATCCGCAGCGGCGCGCGCGGCGGGCAGCAGGTCTGGCAGCACGCGATCGGCCATCAGCGCATAGGCGTCGAGCTTGAGATCACGGAAGCTGTCGAGAGTGAGCGCATCGTGTTCGGACATCAGTTTCACGGAGCTCTGCGCCCGCAGGGATTCGGCCGAGCGCGGCGCCATGTACAGCGGATAGTTCTGCTGCTGCAGCGTGGCGGGCCAGCTTGCCACCCAGGGCGGATCATTGGTGTTCTGCACGAAACCGCCTGGTGGATCGGTGACCCGCGGCAGGTCTTCGAAGGGATGTATCTCCTTCCACAGGTAGCGCGAGCTGTCGCCCGGCACCAAACCCTGCCAGAACGCCATGTCGCCTTCGCTGCGACGCGGCGACATGCCGTTGTAGCTGTAGTCGATATGCCCCTCGCGATCGGCATAGAGGATGTTGAAGGTGGGCACCTGCAGCCGGCGCAGCGCAGCGCTGTACTGATCGAAGCTCGAGGCGGTGACCATGTCGT
Organism: Steroidobacteraceae bacterium; assembly: GCA_040508085.1. Classification (GTDB taxonomy): domain Bacteria; phylum Pseudomonadota; class Gammaproteobacteria; order Steroidobacterales; family Steroidobacteraceae; genus ZC4RG30. The sequence goes on along the minus strand of JBEVNO010000058.1, from coordinate 38,206 downwards.
GGTACTGCTGCAGCATGCCGGGGCGATCGAGCCCCGCCACGCGCACAGCCACCGTGGTGCCATCCTTGCGTTCGAAGACCGGCCCGTGAACGGTGCTGCGTATCTCGAGCGCCTTACTGGCCATGGTGCCGTCGGGCATGCGCACGCGATAGGTGAGCCGCTGCTTCTGGAACTGTCGCACGCGGCCGTCGTACAGATACCCCCCATCCTGCAAGGTGATCCTGTAAGTGGTGGCACCGAGCATGCTGTTCACCGTGTTGGTGATGCCCATGCGCTGGTTGAATGCGAAGCGCACCACCGGCAGGCCGATCTGCGTGGCGCCATACAGCTCGAACTCCGGCGCGACCAGATGCGCTTCGTAATAGATGAAGTAGTCGGTGCTCCAGCTCAGGTGCGGGTTCTGCAGCAGCAGCGTGTGGCCGTTGGCCGTCTTCTTCGGCATCACGGCCCAGGCATTGGAACCCTGGTCGGCGACATCCGGCGGATCACCCTCCCCCAGCGCGCGGCCGGGGGACGCCACATAGATGAAATTCATCAGCCGGTGCGCGTGTGCCACCACATCGATGCCGCTGACCGGCAACACGCGGCGCGCTGCAGCGTCGATGGCTTCCGGATGCGCGCGGGCATAGTCATTGATGCCCTGCGCGAAGGCGTCAAGATAGCCGCGGAACTGCGGCTTCTGCAGCCGGTACCATTCCCGCGCCCGTGCGGGCACGCCATTGGTCAGCAACCACAGCGTGGTCTCTTCGTATTCGGCTCCCCAGTATTCGGCGCCGCGGCCGCGGGCTTCGCCGTACAGGCGCAGGATGCGGTTGGCGTGGCTCTGCGCCTGCGCCCAGCCGTAGCCGTAGAACACGGCGGGAACATCGTGGCCGTAGATATGCGGGACGCCGTAGCGATCCCAGAGGATTTCGTCAGTTGCTCCAGATGCGGGCGCAGCCGGACGTGCCAGCGGACACTGGAGAAAAAACAGGAAACAAAAAAGGGATGCGAGGGAGGTGCGTGACATCTCCCCGACTATAGGCGAACAGGCCGGCCGGACTCAGCTCAGGCGGGGCTACCGTTGTTCTCGCCACCGGTCACGGTGACTTCGCCGGGGCCATCGATTTTCGGAGCCTCGCCGCTCAGTACCGCCGCATCAGTGGCCACAGGCTTCTCGCCACGGCGCAACAGGCGTTCATCCTGCCGCTGCTTGCGCGCGATTTCCTTCTGCCGCTTCTGCTGACGGAAATTAACTTTCGCCACGGGAATCTCCGAAAGCAGAGCGAGCCGGCTTGCGCCGGCCCGCTCCTGGGGCAGTGCTTACCAGCGACCGCCGCCGCCGCCACCACCGCCGCCGTAGCCGCCACCGCCGCCACCGCCGCGGTTGCCACCGCCACCGCCGCCGCCGAAGCCGCCACGGCTACCGCCGCCGCCGCCGCCGCCGGTGCGGGGCTTGTCCTGCGCTTCGTTGACGCGCAGAGGACGGCCGCCGAGATCCTGGCCATTGACGGCCTGGATGGCACGCGCCGCATCGGCGCTGCTCATCTCGACGAAGCCGAAGCCGCGCGGGCGACCGGTTTCGCGATCGTTGGGGAGGGCAACCGACTCAACAGTGCCGTGCTGGGCGAACAGCGCGCGCACCTGGTCTTCGGTAGCGGTAAAGGGCAGATTGCCTACGTAGATCTTGGCCATGAAACTCTTCTCTCTAAAAAAACTAAGTATTGATAAAACCAATGTCGGGCAACGGGTCGAAGAGAGCCGAGTTACGGCAGACGGCGATCCACGAGATCCTGACACCTGATCGGCAGGCGTTTCGGTTCGCTTGGGCCCCGAATGATGGGGCAGAACGATACGGACGGAGACGATCTCGGACAGTGTAAGGGTTTGTCGTTGGTTGGGTAGCTTTTTTTTCGAATCAGTCATTCCCCGATACAGAATCGGGCAGATCTCTGCCGCAGCAGCCGATTGGAGCTACCCCACCACCCCGCGCTCCACCCCGGTCAGGGCACCGCAGACTCCCGGGCGGCCAGCAAAGCATCGATGAAAACGCGCAACGCGGGCGGCATGTTGCGCTGTCGCGGGTAGCAGATGTACAGGCCCGGAAAGGGCGCGCACCACTTGTCCAGCAGCGGCGCCAGTTGCCCCGCGTGGATGGCCTGCGCGGCCGCATCTTCCATGCAGAAGGCGATGCCGATCCCGTCGATGGCAGCCGCGATGGCCAGCTCCTTCTGATTGACGATCAGTGCGCCCGTCACCGCCACTTCAAACCAGCCGCCGTTCTCGAAGAACTCCCAGGCATAGGGCACGTGCGTTCCTGGCCAGCGCCAGCGGATGCATCGATGGCGCACGAGATCCCGCGGGTGTTGTGGTTCACCATGCGCGGCCAGATAGCCCGGTGAAGCCACGGCGATCTGGCGCAGCGGCGCGCCCAGCCGCACCGCCACCAGATCGCGCTCGATGACCTCGCCCAGGCGGATCGCGACGTCGTAGCCACCGGCGACGACATCGACAACTTCATCATCCAGCGTGATGTCGACGACGACATCTGGATACGCGGCGATGAAGGACGCCAGCATCGGCTGCAGGAACTTCTGCGAGGCAGAGCGGAAGGCGTGCACCTTCAGCGTGCCACCGGGAAGCAACCGCGATTGCGTGGCCTCGGCGAGCGCATTGCCCATCTCCGACACCGCCGGCCTGAGGCGCTGGAACAGCTGCCCACCTGCATGCGTCAGTGCCACGCTGCGGGTCGTGCGGTTCAGCAGCCGGGTGCCCACCCTGGTTTCCAGCGCGCGGATCATCTGGCTGAGCGCGGACGGCGAGACGCCCAGCGCGGCGGCGGCGCGGCTGAAGCTCAGGTGCTGGCTGACGGCGACGAAAGCGCGCACCTGGCTGAAATCCCCACCCGATATCTGCTCGTCCATGCCGGCCATTCTTTAGTGTTACTTACATATCTTAGCAGCCACAACGGCATTCTCTAAACAGCGCGCGGCGGATATCTTGGCCGCCAACGAGCTGGCTGGAGATCCGATTCATGAAAACCTGGTTCATTACTGGTGTGTCGCGCGGCCTGGGCCTCGCCCTGGCCCAGGCGTCGCTGGATGCGGGCGACAAGGTCATCGGCACGACACGGGATGGCTCGGCAGCCTTGCAGGCAGAACCAGGCCAGCTCACCGTGCTGACCCTCGACATGACCGACACCGCCGCGATCGGCCCCGCCGTCGAGCAGGCGTTCCAGATCGCGGGCCGGCTCGACGTCATCGTCAACAACGCCGGCTACGGTCTGCTCGGCGCCATCGAGAAGGCTGCGGACGCAGATGTCCTGCGCCTGTTCGAGGTGGATGTGCTGGCGCCCTTCCGCATCATCCGGGCAGCGCTGCCGCATCTGCGCAGGCAGGGTGGCGGCCATGTCATCAACATCACGTCCATAGCGGGACGCGCGCCGGGCGCGGCTTCCGGGATGTACTCGGCGGCAAAATATGCGCTGGAAGGGATGTCGGCGGCTCTGGCGCAGGAGGTCGCGCCACTTGGCATTCACGTCACCGCGGTGGCGCCGGGTGCCTTCCGCACCGATTTCCTGTCCGCGCATTCGATCCGCCGCAGCGATGCGGCCGATGAGGTCTATGCCGCAAGCGTGGGCAAGACGTTTGCGGCACTGGGCGCGATGGCGGGAAGCCAGCTCGGCGATCCGCAGAAGGCCGCACTGGCCATCAGGACACTGGCCGAGGCGCAGCGGCCGCCACTGCACCTGCTGCTGGGCAGCGATGCGCTGCGACGCGCGCGGGAAAAGCTCGACGCGGTGATTGCGGAAATGGACCTGTGGGAAGACTTGACCCGCAGCACCGACTTCGCCTGATCGGTTTATTTGCCGATACAGAAGCTGCCGAAGATGGCGCCCAGCAGCTCGTCGCTGCTGACATCGCCCACGACTTCTCCCAGCGCACTTTGCGCCGCGCGCAGTTCCAGCGCAGCGAGCTCGCCCTGTTTCGCCACCAGCTGCCGATGCGCGTCCTGCAGGTGCAGCGCGCCGCGGCGCAATGCCTCGACATGCCGGGCCCGCGCGGAGAAGGCACCACCGCCGGCATCCGGCAGGCCGGCTACGGTGGCCAGGTGCTGGCGCAGCGCGTCGAGGCCCGTGCCGGTCGCGGCGGAGATCGACAGTACCGGCATACCAGGCGGCAGGTGCGCGTCATGCGTGTGCACGGGCAGATCCATCTTGTTGCGCACCAGCGTGACGGGCACGTCCGGGGGCAGGCTGGCGCGCTCCTGTGCGAAGGCGTCGAGATGCGGATCGGCGGCGGCATCGACGAGGAACAGCAGGTGATCGGCCTGCGCGATGGCCAGCCGCGCGCGCCGCATGCCTTCGGCCTCGATGGCATCGCCCGCTGCTGCGCGCAGACCGGCCGTGTCGATGAGCTCGACGGGCACGCCATTAATCTCGATGCGCTCGCGCAGCAGGTCACGTGTGGTGCCGGCGACGGGCGTGACGATGGCCACGTCGTGGCCGGCGAGCCGGTTCATCAAGGTGCTCTTGCCGGCATTGGGGCGGCCGGCAATCGCGATGGTGAGGCCGCGCGTCAGCACGGCGCCCTGCTCTGCCGCCTGCAGCACGCCCGCCATGCGCGCCTGCACATCCTCGAGGCGCTCACGCACTTCCTGGCTGGCGAGAAAGTCGATCTCTTCTTCGGGGAAGTCGATGGCCGCTTCGACATACACGCGCAGCGCGGTCAGCGCCGAGCGCGTGGCGTTCACGCGCTGCGAGAACTCGCCCTGCATTGAGCGCATCGCGGCCTGCGCGGCGCGGCGCGTGCCGGCATCGATGAGATCGGCGATGGCCTCGGCCTGCGCCAGGTCGATCTTGTCGTTCAGGAAGGCGCGTTCGCTGAACTCGCCAGCGCGTGCCTGGCGCGCGCCGAGCTGCACGATGCGCTCGAGCAGTGCCTCGACCACCACGCCGCCGCCGTGGCCCTGCAGCTCGAGCACGGCTTCGCCGGTGAAGGAATGCGGCGCCGGGAAATACAGCGCCAGGCCGAAATCGATCAGCTCGCCGCTGCCATCGTGCCAGCGGGAGAAGTGCGCGCTGCGTGGCGGCGGCAGCGCGCCGAGCAGCGACTGCGCAATGGCCGGCACGCCCGTGCCGGAGACCCGCACCACCGCCACACCGCCGCGCCCGGGTGGCGTGGCCAGCGCGACGATGGTGTCGTGCGTCGTCAATCGCGGGCCGCGGTGCCTGCTTCGATCCGCCGGTTGATGTTCCACTGCTGCGCAATGGTGAGCAGCGTGTTGGTCACCCAGTAGAGCACCAGGCCAGCCGGGAAGAAGGCGAAGGTCACCGACATCACGATGGGCAGGATCATGAACACCTTGGCCTGCACCGGGTCCGCAGGCGTCGGCTGCAATCTGAACTGCAGGAACATCGCGCCGGCCATGATCAGCGGCAGGATGAACAGCGGATCACGCGAGGACAGATCCTGGATCCACCAGAAGAACGGCGCCTGGCGCATCTCCACGCTCTCGAGCAGCACCCAGTAGAAGGCCAGGAACACGGGCAGCTGCACCAGTTGCGGCAGGCAGCCGGCGGCCGGGTTCACCTTCTCTTTCTTGTACAGCTCCATGGTCGCGGCGCCCAGCTTCTGGCGATCGTCCTTGTAGGTTTCCTGCAGCGCCTTCATGCGCGGCGCGATGAGCTTCATCTTCGCCATCGAGCGGCCGGAGGTCTCGGCCAGCGGGTAGAACAGCAGCTTCAGCAGGAAGGTGATCGAGATGATCGCCAGGCCCCAGTTGCCGAAAACCTTGTGCGCCTTGTCGAGCAGCCAGAACAGCGGCCGCGACAGGAAGGTCAGCACGCCGAAATCCGCGGCCCGGCCCAGCTCCGGATGGATGGCCTCGAGCTGGCGCTGCAGCTTCGGGCCCACGAACAGCGTCTGCTCCACCGTAGCGCCCTCGCCCGGCTGCAGCGTCATGGTCGGGCCCAGGTCCGTCACCAGGTATTCGGTGTCGCGCACACGCAGGTTGAAGCGATGCGTCTGCTCGCGCGTCGGGATGATGGCGGCGACGAAATGGTGCTGCAGCGAGGCGATCCAGCCGTCCTTCACTTCGCTGTTGAAGGCCGCGTCTTCCTTGTTGGTGATCTTCAGCTTCTTGTACTTGGTGCCGTCGTAATAGGCGGGACCGGTGAATGAGTAGCTGTCCACGTCGAAGTACGAGCGCTTGGCGATGGGCATGTCATGCAGCAGCTGCGCATAGGGCGCAGCCGACCAGGGCGCGGTGGAGTGGTTCTGCACTTCGTAGATGACATCGACGCGGTAGGAGCCGCGGCGGAACACCAGCGTCTTGACCACCTCGACGCCGGCCGGTGAGGTCCACTTCAGCGGCACGCGCAGTTCGTCGATGCCGTCCTCGAGGCGGAAGCCGGTGTAGTCGCTGTGGTAGGCGGTGAGGTGCGTGGGGTATTCGTCCAGCACGGCATTGCTGCCGGCGCCGGCAAGGCCGGTCTGCAGCAGGAACTGGTTGCCGGGGCCCTGCTGGCGCATCAGGCGCACCGGCTCGGGGAAGCCCTTCTTGACCGGGTAGAGCAGCAGGTCGGCGCGGCTGAGTTCGCCGCCCTGCAGGTTCACGTCCACATCGAGCACGTCGGTGTGCACCGTGACCACGGCGCGGCCGGTGGGTGCGGCGGCGGCCACCGGCGTGGCGGTGGTGGCGCCGGGCACGCTGACCACGGGCACATCACCGGTCGCGGCGGGTGCGGCCGGCGTGGGCGCGGCGCCGCCAGTGGCCTGGGGCACGGTGGCCGTCAGCGGATTGTTGACCTTGTCGGCCTCGGCGGCCTGCGCCTGGGCGGCGGCGGCGGCCGCATCGCGCGGGGCGTAGTCGGAGACCCAGGTCTGGTAATTCACGAACAGGATCATCCCGAGGGCGACCCAGAGAAACGTACGCAGGTTCTTCGGCAGGTTCTTCATGGTACGGGGTCAATCCCGCCTTCATTGAAAGGGTGGCAACGGAGGATTCTTCTCGACGCGAGCGACAGGCCTCTGACAGCGCCATGCTTTTCGATCGCTTCCTGCGCGTAGCAGGAACAGGAGGGGTGAAAGCGGCAGCATTGGCCCAGATGCGGGCTGATGATGAGCTGGTAGCCCTTGATTAAACCGATCAGGAAACGACGCATCGCCTTTGGATCTCTTTCCATAGCGCATCGAGGCTTTCGCGCAGCCGCGCATTATGCGCTGTCCGCGCCCCGTTGCGGGCGCCGACGACGAGGTCGAGACCGCCCAGCTGCTGGCAGGAATGGCGGAAGGATTCGCGCACCAGCCGCTTGACCCGGTTGCGGGCCACCGAGTTGCCGACGGCCTTGTTGCCCACGGACAGGCCCAGGCGGGCATGGCCCAGCGCGTTGGGCGCGGCATTGATCGAGAAATAGGAATCGACGACGCGCGAGCGCAGCGCGTAGACGGCGGTGAATTCGGCTGCCTTGAGGATGCGCTGGCGCGGGGCAAAGCCCAGCGGGGCGGGGCTCGCGCCGGTCATGGGCGCGACCGGCTTTACGGGATCAGGCGCTTGCGGCCCTTGGCGCGACGACGGGCCAGGACCTTGCGACCGTCGGCGGTGGCCATGCGGGCACGGAAGCCGTGCGTGCGGACACGCTTGATCTTGCTCGGCTGGTATGTGCGTTTGGTTGCCATGGCTCGTTCGGTCTGGAAATCCGGGGCTGCGCAGGGTACGCAGAGGCGCCAGCCAAGTCAACTTCCCTCGTCACTACCCTCCCCCGGTGCGGGCCTGCCGGCTGGGCCATTGTGCCTATGGCGGTGGCGGCCAAGGCGGGTAGACTCCCCCTCCCCCCGAAGCCGCACACGCCGCGCTGTCACGATGACTGAACTGTGGAATGAAATCCTGACGCGGCTGGTGGACGAGATCCCCGAGCAGCAGGTGAACACCTGGTTGCGGCCGCTGCAGGCGGTGCGCGAGGACGGGGTGCTGCGGCTGCTGGCGCCGAACCGCTACGCGGTGGACTGGGTACAGGCGCACGCGGCACAACGCATCAGCGCCATGCTGCGCGAGGCGCAGGACGACAAGGTATCGCTGGTGGTGGAAGTCGGATCGCGCACGCCGCAGGCGGCGGCGGTGAGTGCCGAACCACCGCGCGCGACAGGCAAGCGCGTTGTGGCGGAGCCGGCATTCCAGCTGGGCGTGAAACTGAACCCCGCCTCCACCTTCGATCGCTTCGTCGAAGGCAAGAGCAATCACTTCGCCAAGGCCGCAGCCATGCAGGTGGCGGAGAACCCCGGCCGCGCCTACAACCCCTTGTTCATCTACGGCGGCACCGGTCTCGGCAAGACGCACCTGATGCAGTCGGTGGGTCATGTGATCCGCGAACGCAATCCGGATGCGCGCATCGCCTATGTGCACTCCGAGCGCTTCGTCGACAACATGGTGCAGTCCCTGCGCCACAACACGATGAACGAATTCAAGACGGCGTACCGCTCGGTGTCGGCGCTGCTGATCGACGACATCCAGTTCTTCGCCAACAAGACGCAGTCGCAGGAAGAATTCTTCCACACGTTCAATGCGCTGTTCGAAGGCCAGGCGCAGATCATCCTGACCTCGGATCGTTATCCCAAGGAAATCCCCGGCCTCGAGGAGCGGCTGAAATCGCGTTTCGGCTGGGGGCTTTCGGTGGCCATCGAGCCGCCTGAGCTGGAGACCAGCGTCGCCATCCTGATCAGCAAGGCCCAGGCCGTAGGCTCGGTTTTGCCGGAAGAAGTAGCGTTTTTCGTCGCCAAGCGCATCCGCTCCAATGTGCGGGAACTGGAAGGCGCGCTGCACCGGATCATCGCCAGCAGCCGTTTCACCGGCCAGCCCATCTCGCTGGAATTCACCAAGGAAGTGCTGAAGGACCTGCTGAACCTGCAGGCGCGCCTGGTGACGATCGAGAACATCCAGAAGACCGTGGCGGATTATTTCAAGGTGCGGCTCTCCGACCTGCTCTCCGACAGCCGTACACGTTCACTGGCGCGCCCGCGGCAGATTGCGATGGCGCTGGCCAAGGAACTGACCGCGCACAGCCTGATGGAAATCGGCAATGCCTTCGGTGGCCGCGACCATACCACGGTGCTGCATGCCTGCAAGCGTGTGAAGGAATTGCAGGAGAGCGAGCCGCGCGCGAAAGAGGATTACTCGAACCTGATGCGCACGTTGACCAGTTGATGGATGGCTGCAGCGTCCGCTGCCGATGGGGACAAGTCGGTGCACAGCATGGTGGAGAAAGCTGTGGATGGGTTGGGAGTATTAATGTGGATGGAAGTGTCCACATGCCGCCAACAGGAGTTCAGCGGTTTCTCAACGAGTAGGAATCGACTGACACGGCGCTAAGTCCATGGCCCACAAGGGCGCGTTGATTTATCCTCATATCCACAGGGCTCATGACAACAGTCATAGTCTTAAAAAGCAGATCTGTACTTTAAGAACACGCAGCACGTATCCAAGGTTGGCTCATGAAATTCAGCGCGACTCGCGAACAGATCCTAGGTCCATTGCAGGCAGTGATCGGCGTGGTCGAGCGCAAACAAACCATGCCCGTGCTGGCGAATGTGCTGCTCGCCGCCAAGGGCAACCGGCTGTCTGTGACCGGGACGGATCTGGAAGTGGAGCTGGTGGCTTCGGGCGAAGTGAATGTGGCGCAGCCGGGCGAGATCACCGTGCCTGGCCGCAAATTGCTCGATATCGCCAAGTCGTTGCCCGACAAGGTGGCGATTACAGTCACGATCGACGGAGAAAAGGTCAAGATCAATGCAGGTCGCAGCCGTTTCGTGCTGTCGAGCCTGGCGGCAACCGAATTTCCGGTGGTGGAATCGGTGAATGCGCAGCAGACGCTCACCCTGCCTCAGGCTGAGCTGTCGCGGCTCATTGCCAAGACCCATTTCTCGATGGCCCAGCAGGACGTACGCTATTACCTGAACGGCACCCTGCTGGAAACGGACGGGAAAATGCTGCGAACTGTAGCGACTGATGGCCATCGTCTGGCAATTGCAGAAACACCGCTGAACACCGGCGGCAAGACCATCACTCCGCAGCAGGTGATCGTGCCGCGCAAGGGCGTGCTGGAACTGCAGCGTATCCTGAGCGGCTCCGGTGAGGTCGAGATCGCGATCGGTTCGAATCATATTCGGCTCCAGATCGGCGACGTTCGGTTCACATCCAAGCTCATTGACGGCAAGTTTCCTGAATACAGCCGGGTGATTCCGGCTGCGCCGAACAAGCTGGTGGTGGTGGATCGGGAGCTGCTGCGTTCTGCATTGCAGCGCACAGCCATCCTGTCCAACGAGAAGTATCGTGGCGTGCGGGTCGGCCTCGCCAAGGATTCGGTGAAGCTGCAGGCTCACAATCCCGAACAGGAAGAGGCGCAGGACGAGGTCGAGGTCATCTACGACGGCGAAGAGCTCGAGATCGGGTTCAATGTCACCTATCTGCTGGACGCACTTTCGGCGGTCGATACCGAGACGGTGGAGATCGGCCTCACCGATGCCAACAGCAGCTGCCTGATCCGCTCGCCGGGGACCACGCACTCACGCTACGTCGTGATGCCGATGCGGCTGTAACCGGCGTTCCCGCGAGCCGCCGTGAGCCGGGCTGACAGCGCGTGAGCCTGGCCAGTCTTTCCATCTCCAGGGTGCGTTGCATCCGCGAGGCCGCGCTGGAGCTGGGCCCGCGCCTGAACCTGATTCACGGGGCCAACGGCTCGGGCAAGACATCCATCCTGGAATCGGTGTTCCTGTTGGGGCGGGGGCGGTCGTTCCGGACACGCCACACGGACCAGCTCATCGGCCGCGGCCAGCCCAACCTGACGGTATTCGGCCAGACCGCAGATCCGGCGCACCGCATTGGATTCGAGTACCGCCGCGATGAGGCCTATGCGGCTCGCCTCGATGGTGAGGATGTACGCAGCCTGGCGGAACTGCCGGGGGCGTTCTTTGTGGAGGTCATCGACCCCGAGGTGCATCGCCTGGTGGAGGGCGCGCCTGGGGAGAGGCGGCGCTGGCTCGACTGGGGAGTGTTCCACGTGGAACAGACCTTCCTGGAACACTGGCTGCGATTCAGCCGCGCCCTTCGGCAGCGGAATGCGGCGCTGAAGCAGGGGGCGGATGCGCGGCCTTGGGAGGCCGAGATTTCCTTGCACGGCGAGCTGGTGGCCAGCCAGCGCGGGCGCTGGTTTGAAAGCGTCCGACCGTTGCTGCTTTCGGTGATCCGGCAGCTGTCCGGGCTGGAGGTCGAGCTGAGTTACTTTCGGGGGTGGGGCGCCGAGAAATCCCTGGCAGAAACCATGGCCGACGGATTGGAGCGCGACAGGGCGCGCGGCAGTACCCTGGCCGGGCCGCAAAGGGCGGATGTGCTGCTGCGCGTCGCAGGCAAAGCCGCCCGTGAAAGCCTATCGCGGGGTCAGCAGAAGCTGGTGGCAGCGGCCATGGTTCTGGCGCTGCTGCAGCGATTGCGCCAGGAGCAGAACACTCCCCCGACCTTGCTGCTGGATGATCCAGCCGCCGAACTGGATGCGGACAGACTGGGATTGCTGGTGCGACTGGTAGGCGAGCTCGACTGCCAGTTGATCATCACATCGCTGGACCCGCACCTGCGTCTCTTCGGCAAGCCAGACAGGCTGTTCCACGTGGAACAGGGAGGCGTTCAGAGGTTATAATAATAAGGTGCAAACACCCAACTCCCAGGCATTGGCATCGGAAGCCTATAATTCCAGTCATATCAAGGTCTTGAAGGGTCTTGACGCGGTAAGGAAACGGCCTGGCATGTATATCGGCGATACCGATGACGGCACAGGTCTGCATCACATGGTGTTCGAGGTGGTGGATAACGCCATCGATGAAGCCCTGGCGGGGCATTGCACCAACATCACCACGATTATCCACGCCGATGAATCCATCACGGTGAAGGACAACGGCCGCGGCATCCCGGTCGATATCCATCCCGAGGAAGGGCGCTCTGCAGCCGAGGTCATCATGACCGTGCTGCATGCCGGCGGTAAGTTCGACGACAGCTCCTACAAGGTTTCCGGCGGCCTGCATGGCGTCGGTGTGTCAGTGGTCAATGCACTGTCGGATGTGCTGGACCTGACCATCCACCGCGGCGACAAATCCTATACGCAGCAGTACCGCCTGGGTGATCCGGTGGCGCCGCTGGCCGAGACTGGCGTCACCACCGATCGTGGCACCACCATCCACTTCAAACCCTCGTCCACGATCTTCACGCACATCGCCTTCGATTACGAAATCCTGCAGAAGCGATTGCGCGAGCTGTCATTCCTGAATTCCGGCGTGCGCATCGAGTTGATCGACGAGCGGGACGACAAGACCGATGTGTTCCAGTACGAGGGCGGCTTGAAGGCCTTCGTGACCTACCTGAACCGTGCGCGCAGCGCGATTCATCCGTCAGTGTTTCATTTTCAGGTGCAAGACGGCTCGATCGGCATCGAAGTGGCCCTCCAGTGGAACGATTCCTACCAGGAAACCATGCTGTGCTACACCAACAACATCCCGCAGCGGGATGGTGGCACGCACCTGGCCGGCTTCCGCGCGGCGCTGACCCGCACGCTGAACGACTACATCGAGAAGGAGGCGAAGAAGGAAAAGGTCGCCACCTCCGGCGATGATGCCCGCGAAGGCCTTACCGCGATTCTTTCGGTCAAGCTCCCGGATCCGAAGTTCTCCTCGCAGACCAAGGACAAGCTCGTCTCGTCCGAAGTGAAGGGCCCGGTGGAAACGCGCGTGGCGGAGAAGCTGGCCGAGTTCCTGCTCGAGCGTCCGGGCGAGGCCAAGGCCATTGTCGGGAAGATCATCGATGCCGCGCGCGCGCGCGAGGCCGCGCGCAAGGCGCGCGAGCTGACGCGCCGCAAGGGCGCACTGGATATTGCCGGGCTGCCCGGCAAGCTCGCGGATTGCCAGGAGAAGGATCCGGCGCTGTCCGAGATCTTCATCGTCGAGGGTGATTCGGCCGGTGGCTCGGCCAAGGAGGGCCGCGACCGCCGCACCCAGGCCATCCTGCCGCTGAAGGGCAAGATCCTGAACGTGGAGCGGGCGCGCTTCGACAAGATGATCAGCTCCGCCGAAGTGGGCACGCTGATCACCGCGCTGGGCTGCGGCATAGGCCGCGATGAATTCAACATCGACAAGCTGCGCTACCACCGCATCATCATCATGACGGACGCGGACGTGGACGGCTCCCACATCCGCACGCTGCTGCTGACCTTCTTCTACCGGCAGATCCCGATGCTGATCGAGCGCGGGCACATCTACATCGCCCAGCCACCGCTTTACAAGGTGAAGCGCGGCAAGCAGGAGATGTACGTCAAGGACGATGCCGAGCTCAATGCCATCCTGCTGAACAATGCCATCGAGGATTCGGCGCTGTTCGTCACCGAAGGCGCGCCGCCACTGCAGGGTTCGGGCCTGGAGGCGCTGGCCCGCAAATACATGGAAGTGCAGGCCATCATCAAGCGCTGGAGCCGCCGCTATGACGCGCGGCTGCTGGAGCAGCTCATCTATGTGCCGAAGCTGTCCGCAGATGCCTTCGGCCAGATCGACGCGGTGCATGCCTGGACGGCGCAGCTGGAGAGTTCGCTCAATGCGCCGAACGATTCCACCGCGCGCTACCTGATCGAGGTGCAGGCCGGGACGGAATCCGCCGATGGCGAGAGCACGCGTTCGGCGCGGCTGCTGGTCAAGCGCAATGAGCATGGCTCGCTGCATGAGAAGGCGCTGCCACGGGAATTCTTCGCTTCGGCCGAATACACCGCCATCGCGGAACTGGGCGCCACGCTCACCGGCCTCATCGGCGAGGGGGCCTATGTCGTCAGCGGCAACCAGCGGCGCGAGGTCGGTTCGTTCAAGCAGGCCATCAACTGGCTGTTCGACCAGGCGCGCAAGGGCCAGAGCATGCAGCGCTACAAGGGCCTGGGTGAGATGAACCCGGATCAGCTGTGGGAGACCACCATCAATCCCGAGACACGCCGGCTGCTGCAGGTGCGCATCGAGGATGCGATCGCGGCCGATGACATCTTCAACACGCTGATGGGCGACCAGGTGGAACCGCGGCGTGAGTTCATCGAGAAGAATGCGCTGACGGTGAACAACCTCGACGTCTGAACGCCGGCTTCGAGCCGGAGCCACGCCCGGGCTGATGGGCCCGGGTGAGGATCACACAGCCAATCACGCCGGAGAGCAGCGAGGCGCCGAACACGGCGGCCTTGGCGGCGGCGAAGTCCCGCGCATCCGGGAACGCCCGGCCGGCGATGAACAGCGACATCGTGAAGCCGATGCCGGCCAGCGCGCCGGCCCCGACGATGTGCGGCCAGGAATATTCCTTCGGCCGCTCGGCCAGACCCAGCCCGATGACGGCCGCCGACGCCAGCAGAAACCCGACAGGCTTGCCGATGACCAGCGCCACGGCGATGGCGCCGGCCATCAACTCCCGCCCCGCGAACAGCCCGGCGCTGAGCTGCAGGCCGGCGTTGGCCAGCGCGAACAAGGGCAGCACGAGATAACTCGACCAGGGTTCAAACAACCGCAGCAGCCGATCCGCCGGGGATTCGACCCGCTCGCGGATCGAATCCACCGCGCGCAGCAGCCGCAACGAGGGGCCCTGGTTCAGGGCGCGCCACTGGCCGTGCGTCTCGCCGGAGATGGCGGCCTCGGCCTGGGCGAGCAAGGCATCAAGATTGGGGGGAGGCCGTGTCGGAATCATCATGGCCAGCAGCACGCCGGCGAGCGTGGCGTGCAGGCCGGCTGCATGCAGCGCCGGCCACAGCAGGATGCCGATGGCGATGTAGGGCCCGGGGCGGTAAACGCTCGACCTGTTCAGCAGCACCAGCATGCCCAACAGCAGCGCTGCCACGAGCAAGGCCTGCAGCTTGATGCCGGTGGAATAGAAGATGGCCACGACGGCAATGGTGCCGATGTCATCCACGATTGACGCGGCCGTGAGGAACAGGCGCAGCTCGACCGGCACCCGCGGCCCCAGCATCACGCTGATGGCCACCGCGAACGCAGTGTCCGTCGGCATGGGAATACCCACGCCCCGCTGCCAAGGTCCCGCGGGGACGATCAGCCAGTAGAGCAGGGCAGGGAAGGCAAGCCCGCCGATGGCCGCCGCAATCGGCAGGCAAGCCAGACGCGGGCGAGCCAGGCGCCCCACGGTGAACTCACGCTTCACTTCCAGGCCCACGACGAGGAAGAACATTGTCAGAAGCCCGTCGTTGATCCATTCGATGAGCGGCAGATGCCAGCCGCGGCCGGACAACTCGATGCTCAGCGGCTGGCTCCAGAGGCCTGCGAACGTGCCGGCCACCGGACTGTTGCTGAGTAACAGGGCGATGACGGTCGACAGCCCCAGCAGCACAGCGGCGGCAGGTGCCCAGCTGCCAAAGCCTACGGCCGCGGAGTGCACCCGGTGTCCCAGCGTCCCGAGCAGCGCCTCCGACAGCGACAAATGGTCCCAGGCTCCGTCGTACCGCACGCCGTTGATGAAGAACGTCGGCGTGGAGCTCACCCCGCTGGCATGCGCTGTACGTTCGTCATCCCGCACGGCCGCGGCCGCGGCCCGACAGCGGCTCTCGGCAACGCCCGGTTCCGCCACATCGAGCCCAAGCTCGCGCGCGACGGCACGCAAGTCGGCTTCGGTCAGCGTCGCCGAGCGGCTCATCAGCAGCTGGTGTACGCGCCAGAACTCCTCGTTCGAGCGTGCGCATTCGGCCAGCTCGGCGGCCCGTCGCGCAAGCTCGTTGTGTTCCAGCGGCCGATGACGGAAGACATAGCGGAGGCGCTCGCTGAAACGCTCGCGCAGCTGGCCGATCTCGACATTGGCGGCGCGGCAGTGCGGACAGGCATAGCTGCCATACTCGACCAGTGACAGGCGGGCCTCGGGCGGGCCGATCACGTGATCGTCGGCCGCATGGATGGGCGTTGCGAGCGCGCGCCGCGAATCCGCGACCGGCACGGATGGGCTGCTCAGCGACCGTCCGCCACGAAGCCGATGCGCTCATGGGTGCCGTCGCAGAAGGGTTTGCTGGAGCTGCCGCCGCAGCGACACAGTCGCGCTGCCGTGACGCGCGCCACGAGGCGGCCGGTACCGGAAACAATCTCCAGGTTGCCCTCGACCTGCAGGGGGCCGTTGCGCGTGGGGTCGATGAGCAACGGGCCATTGCGCACCGGCAGCGCGTCGATGCCCGAGGCAGGTGGCTCGCCGCTGGCTGCGAAGCCGACCTGCTTGTGCGACCCGTCGCAGTAGGGCTTGTGGGCCGAAGCGCCGCAGCGGCACAGCGTGGCGCGCATGCCGCATGGCACGCCAGCGATGGACAGTTCCCCGCGCAGGGCAAGCGGCCCGGCCTCACGCACCTGCGCCAGGTTCACAGGCGGTGGCTGCTCGTCGGGAATGCCGTCGAGCCGGCGGTAGTTGATGGCTCCGGAAGGGCAGGCATGCGCCACTTCGACAACCTGCGCGGCCACTGCGGCGTCGGGGTGTATCCACTCGCCCTTCACGTTGGCGACGAACACCGCCGGCGCGCCGGTCACACAGAACCTTGCATGGATGCAGCGCTCGCCACGATAGTGGATCTCCACATCCGCGCCGCGCACGATCTCCACCGCCGAGGTCACTTCGGTGCGGCCGTGATCCTCAGGGACAGGGGCTGAAGGAGCCTTGGCTGGCAGGGCGCCCGGCAATCTCCCGAGTGCTCCCTGCGCCAATGCCTCGAACTGCTCGGCGGCCTTGCGGTGCCGTGGACCCAGGCCGGCCAGGCGCGCGGCACCAGCGGCGAACTCACGCAGGCGCTCGGCCACGAACAGGTCCGCACCGTGACCCGGCGGCAGAGCCGCGGAATCGCGCAGCGCGACGAAAGACATGCCGGCATTCACCCCCGGATTGGACGGGCCGGCCGGCAGGCGCGCGGCAGCCTCGGCCAGCGGCGTGACGGCACGCATGAGTGAAATGGACAGCCTGATCATGGCCGCCTTGCGTGGTTCCGAGGTGGGCACCGCGTACGCATAGGCCAGGACGCGCAGCATCAATCCGTACGCGGCATTGGCCAGGTCCACCGTCGCCACGGCATCGGCATCATCGATCCATACGCGGCCCTGCGGAATGGGCGGCGCGCGCAACACTGGATTGGTGGCCGCAGGGTGCGCAGGCCGGAAATCCGGATCCGCGCGCAGCAGTTCATCGAGCCCGTCGCGGACGCTCATGAAGCGGAGGAAGTGCGAGTCCACTGATTCGCTGGCGGCGCCTTCGCCTTCGCGCACGATGGCATCGAAAGCCTCGCCCGCCGTACGGCCACACCGCACTGGCCGCGCTTGCGCCAGGCCGAAGCTGCTGCCGGCTATCTGCAGTTCCGGGTCCCCCGAGAAGGCAGCATCTTCGCCACGCTCCGCGATGAACTGCTCCAGCTGGGATTTAAGCGAGGCATAGAACCCGCCTACCGTTGCGTAGTCGGCCGGCATGGGTGTGTACCGCGTAGCCTGGTTGCCGCGTGCATAGGTAGCAGGCGGCTCGAAGCCGAGGCCGTCTGGCTCGCTGGAGCTCTCCGGGCGTTCCAGATAGATGAAGTGCTGCAACGTATTGCGCGAGAACGGCGACAGGCGCACCACCATGCTGGCCGGCAGCGCCCCCGGCTCGAGCGGGAAGTTGAGACGGCCGATGTGCGGTGCGCCTCCCAGCGCGACCGTGATGTTCCACACCGAAACGAGGTGACTCATCTCCTCGATCGCCACGCGCATGATGGACTGCCGGAACCGTGCCAGCATGGCGTGCTGCGCGTCCGTGACACCCGGATCCGTGCCGTCCTTGAGACTCCAGGCGGCATAGAGATAGGTGCACATCAGGTTGTGCTCGAGCTCTGCCGCCTCGTACAGCGCGTGCAGCAGATGCTCCCGGTTGACCGGATGCGATGCCGGGTCAGTACGCATGGGTTGCGCCCGCGCCAGCCTGCGCCAGCATGTCTGCGTTCTGCCGACGCCAGGCGGCAGGTGTGGTGCCCAGCACCGCACGGAACACCCGTGTCATGTGCGATTGGTCGGACATGCCGCAGTCCAGCGCGATCTGCGACAGGGAGCGACGCGTGGTGAGCATCAGCTGCTGGGCCCGCTCCACGCGCCGGCGCCTGAGATAGCTGATCGGTGTGATGCCCAGCGTGGTGCGGAAGGAGCGCGAGAAGTGGCTGCGGCTCAACCGTGCCGCGGAGGCAAGCTCATCGATGCGGACGATATCCAGCCGTTCCTGGATCAACCGGTCCACCCGTGTCACCTGCCAGGACTTCAGCGGCTGCTTGACCGGAGCGGGCGGCGGCTCGGCACGCTCGTTCGCCAGCAGGTCGCGGGCGCGGGTGAGATAGGCGCTCGCCTCACTGGCATCGAGCGGCAGTGCGCGGTGCGCATGCTCGAGAAGGTTGAACAAAGCTGTCGACATATCCATGTGCCACCTCGCCGCAGTAGCAGGCATCTTCATCACCCGGCGCCGGATCGGGCAGCCCCGATGGCGGCGTCTGCCACCAACCCATTCGGGGGGTGACCAGGCGGCCAGGTGCGGCTATGGATTGCATCGGCCGCGCCGCCGGTGCCGTGCGCGAGTGCGTGGAGCAGCACGGGGCGTCCAACAAAGCGCACAGGCGGGCAAGGAGGGGATGGTGCGGGTCGCTACGGTCTCGCCTGTGTCAACCCACCAAATCTCTGCACCGCCCCGCATCGGCAGCCGCTGCCGACCGCGCAAACCCGATCAAGGAGAATCCAACATGAATGTTTTCCGCAGGCTCTGCCTCAGTTCGACAATGCTGTTCGTCTTCGCCGCGCCGGCGTGCCAGGTTGCCGGCGCCGCCGACAAGGAAGCACCCGTGGTTCCAGCTGCATCGGTCCGTTACAAGACCGTGCAGATCGATGGCGTCAACGTGTTCTACCGCGAGGCAGGTCCGGCCAACGGGCCGGTCGTGCTGCTGCTGCACGGGTTTCCGACCTCTTCGCACATGTTCAGGAACCTGATCCCCCTCCTGGCCGACCGCTACCGCGTGATCGCGCCGGACTACCCCGGCTTCGGGCAGAGCGGCGCGCCGCCGCATACCGCTTACCACTACACCTTCGCCAAATACGCCGAGGTGGTGAACGCGCTGCTGGAGCGCGTGGGTGCCCGCAGCTATGCCATGTATGTGATGGACTATGGCGCGCCGGTGGGCTACAGGCTGGCGCTCAAGCATCCGGAACGGGTCACCGGGCTCATCATCCAGAACGGCAATGCCTACGATGAAGGCCTGCGCGAGTTCTGGAATCCGATCAAGGCCTACTGGGCCTCCGGATCGGAGCAGCATCGCGCCGCAATCCACGTGCTGGTGACGCCGGAGATCACCAGATTCCAGTACCTCGATGGGGTCAAGGATCCTTCACATATCAGCCCTGACAACTGGATCATCGACCAGTCATATCTGGACCGGCCCGGCAATCGCGACATCCAGATGGACCTGTTCTACGACTACCGGACCAATGTTCCGCTGTACCCGCAGTTCCAGGAGTACTTCCGCTCGCGCAAGCCGCCGACGCTGATCGTGTGGGGCAAGAACGACACGATCTTCCCGGAACCCGGCGCGCATCCCTACCTGCGCGACCTGCCGCAGGCGGAGCTGCATCTGCTGGACACGGGACATTTCGCGCTCGAGGACAAGCTGGACGTGATGGCGCCGCTCATCCGCGGCTTCCTCGACCGCCAGGTCGCAGGCAAGAAGTAGCCCATCCATCCCGGGCGGCGGTGCGTCGCCCGGGAGCCGGACCCGCCGCCGTCGCGCTTGCGGGCCGCACGAGGTGCAGTCGATGTCAATGAATCCCCTCCACATGCCTGATGAAGTGATGCTCGAGGTGCCACAGGGCAAGTTGCTCGTGCGCATCTGGACGCCTTTCGGTACACCGCGTGCCATCGTCGCGATCTGCCACGGCTTCAACTCCCACAGCGGTTACTACTTCTGGACTGCCGAACGCCTTGTCGATGAAGGGTATGCGGTCTACGCGGTGGATCTGCGCGGCCGCGGGCTCTCGAGCGGCGAGCGGTACTACATGGACGCCATTGACGAATACGTCATGGACGTCGACAGCATGGTGAAGCTGGCCTTCGAGCGGGAGGGAGCGCTACCGCTGTACCTGCTGGGCCACAGTGCGGGCGGCGTGACCGCATGCCTCTACGCGCTGGAGCAGCAGTCGCGACTCGCCGGACTGATCTGCGAGAGTTTCGCCTGCCGGGTGCCGGCGCCGGCGCTCGCGATAAGACTGTTCGAGGTGTTGAGCGGCTTCATGCCCCGTGTGCGGGTGGTGCGGCTGAACAACAAGAACTTCAGCCGCGACCCCTGCCGCGTTGCGCGGATGAATGACGACCCGCTCATCGCCGGCGAGAGACAACCCCTGGCAACCATTGCGGCGCTGGCGCAGGCAAGCCGGCGGCTGGGGCGGGAGTTCCACCGCATCACCATCCCGACGCTGATCCTCCACGGCACAGACGACCGTGTGGCCCTGGCGGTCGGCAGCCAGTGCTTCCACCGCGATTCGGGGGCCCGCGACAAGACGCTGAAGCTCTACACCGGCCACTTCCACGACCTGCTGAATGACCTCGGCCGCGCCGAGGTGCTGGCGGATATCAAGCAATGGCTCGCGGATCGCGTGAGGGCGCCATAGCCCTTGCTGCCTCGTGCATTGCGAGCCGCGCAAACGTGCCGGCGGTGCAGCAGATTTGTTCAAGACTGCGGCGCGCAAAGCCGCGATGGTCGCTCCCTACCGCACGCGGATTCCGGCCGGACGAGGCCCCGCATGTCCCATTGTCAGCCAGGCACAGGTGGATCGTGATGAGTGAAGCTCCCGGAATCAATGATGATCACGTGCTGCAGAAGTTCGGAAACCTGCGCGACGTGCGGCTTGGGCTCTCCGCGGAGGTGCGGCATCACAGCGTCACGGCGCTGAACCGCCTGCTTGCGCATGCCATGGCCATGCGTGACCTCTACAAGAAGGCACACTGGCAGACCTCTGGCGCCACGTTCTACGAACTGCACACGATGTTCGATGCGCACTACACCGAGCAGCTCGAGATCGTCGACACGCTGGCCGAGCGCGTGCAGACCCTGGGCGGCGTGTCGCTCGCGACCTCGCAGGATGTCGTGTCCGAGTCGCGAATTGCGCGGGCGCCGCGCGACCGCGAGTCGCCCCTCGCACAACTGAAGCGCCTCGCCGAGGCCCACGAGTTCCTGCTTGCCGAAGCCCGTCCGCTGGCCCGTGCGGCCGCCGACCACGGGGACGATGGCACCAACGACCTCCTGGTCAGCAACGTCATCCGGCCGAACGAGAAGCAGGCGTGGTTTGTCGCCGAGCATCTGGCCGGAGGGCGCCACACCAGGGAGTAGCCACGCGGACCCTCCTCCAGGCAGGGAACATGACCCAGCACTTTCTCGACATCGCCAGCACGCCGCGCGTGCGCGCCGCACAGCAGGCGATGGGCATGGCTCGCGAGCGTGCCGAGCGCGAGTTCAGCCACAGTGCGGACCACTTCGCTGCGGACGAGCGGCAGTTCATCTCCGAGGCCGACACCTTT
The DNA here is from genome assembly GCA_040508085.1 of Steroidobacteraceae bacterium. Lineage (GTDB taxonomy): Bacteria > Pseudomonadota > Gammaproteobacteria > Steroidobacterales > Steroidobacteraceae > ZC4RG30. The sequence continues at coordinate 16,627 of JBEVNO010000058.1, read as the reverse complement.
TTCATGGCGACTACGTCGGAAACCGGCTGGCCCTATGTGCAGCATCGCGGCGGACCGCGCGGATTCCTGAAGGTGGTGGACGACCACACGCTGGCGTTTGCCGATTATCGGGGCAACCGCCAATACGTCAGTGTGGGCAATGTGGCGGGCAGTGCGCGCGCGGCGCTCATCCTGATGGATCTGCCGCGCAAGGCGAGACTCAAGATCTACGCGCATGTGGAGATACTTGCGCCGGGTGTGGATGCTGCACTCACCCAGCTGGTGACGGCGCCCAGCTACAAGGCCCGCATGGAACGGATCTTCAGGCTCACGCTCGAGGCCTATGACTGGAACTGCCCCCAGCACATCACGCCGCGCTTCACGGAGGAAGAGATTGACGAGGCGGTGCGCCCGCTGCGCGAACGCCTGGCCGCGCTGGAGGCGGAGAACAGGCTACTCCGCCGCGAGGCGGCGAAGTAGCTGCACGGCTAATTCCCCGGGGCCTTGGCCGCCTGCTGGGCGCGCAGGTAGCTCTCCATCACCGCGGCGTAATTCGGCGCCGCCAGTGCGTAGAGCCCGGCCAGATCCGCCGCTTCCGGGCGCGCCCAGGTGCGATGCATCTCCGAGAGCACGGCGTTGGCCGAGATCGGAATCACGCCACCCTGGACGAACCTTGCGAGGGAGGTGCGCGACGCGAGCTCGCTCGGATCCCCGGATGCGTCGATCACCGCGTAGACATCGAACCCCGCCACGCGGGCATCGAGCGCCGGGAACATCACGCAGACACTGGTCCACACGCCGGCCATGATCAAGGTATTGCGGCCCGTGGCGCGCACGGCTTCCACGAAGTTGGTGTTGTCCCACGCGTTGACCTCACCCTTGCGCGCCACGTACTGCGCCTGCGGTGCATGCGCCTCGATCTCCGGCATCAGCGGTCCGTTGGGGCCATTAGGCTCGGATGCGGTGGTGATGACGGGGATCTTCAGCAGGGTGGCGAGCCGCGCCAGCATCTCCACATTGCGGCGCAGGTCCGCGACGGGAATGTCCTTGACCGTCTGGAACAGGCCCGATTGGTGGTCCAGCAGCAGGAAGGCGCAGTCGGATGGATCCATCAGGGCCTGCCCACCGCCTGTTGGCATCACACTCGCCTTGGTCTTCATCGTCGTCTCCTCGGGGGTTGCATGAGTTGCGTTCCACGCTACAGCCGGGTTGGTGAAGCCGCTTGCACGGGTGTGAGGGTACTTATGCGCCGCTAGAGCTGGATGATGCCCCGGCGCAGCGCAACCGTGACCGCATGCGTGCGATCGTCCACCCGCAACTTGGCGAGGATGTTGGCGAGGTGCCCCTTGATGGTCTGATCGGAGATGAACAACTTGCCGGCGATCTCCTTGTTCGAGCAGCCGTGCGCCACCAATGCCAGGACCTGAACCTCCCTTGCCGACAGCGGCTCTTCACCCAGGTGATGCGCAATGTCCACCGCCACTTCCGGCTGGACATGCCTGGCGCCGGCGTTGATCGAACGGATGCGGTCCATCAGTTCCGTGCGCGCCAGCTGCTTGAGTACATAGGCGGACGCACCCACGCGCAGAGCGCGGGCCGCCAGGGCATCTCCGGCAAAGGTTGTCAGCACGATGATCCGGGCAGTCGGGAACTCAGCGCGGATCTTCTCGATGCATTCGATGCCACCCATGTCCGGCATCTGCAGATCCATCAAGGTGATGTCCGGGCGCAGCTCCCGGAACATCGCAACGGCGTCGGCGCCGTTGCCAGCCTCGCCCACCAGCGCCATGTCCGGCTGATTGGCGATCAACGCGCTGATCCCCGTGCGCAGCACAGGATGATCATCGACGGCAAGAATGCGGATCCTGGACTGCGGGGCCGGCGTCATGATGAGCTGAAAAACAGCGGGAGTGGTTGTGAATATACAGCACGCCCGCGATGTCTCCCGCGATGCGGGGCTTCGCTTCGCGTCACGCACCTTCGCTTACCCGCTCGCTGGCACGCGCGTCTTGAACAAATGGAGCGCAACATGACGCGGCTGGGTGCGCGCTGGCTGCCGCCTTCGGCGTGTTCCGCTCCGGGGTCGGATGTGCGAGGCTGCCTTGAATGGCGCTTCGCAACCTGTTGCCCGCATTTGCCCTGTCCTGCCTGCTCGCCGCGCCGGCAGGTGCCGTCGATCCGGCGCATCGCATCTCGCAATACAACCATACCGCGTGGCGTGTCCAGGACGGCGCGCTGAACGGAGCGGCCACCATGGTGCAACAACCCGCCGACGGCTACATCTGGGTGGCTACGCGGTCCGGGCTGTACCAGTTCGATGGCGTGCGGTTCAAACCCTTTGTCCCGCTGCGCGGCGAGCCGGTACGTTCCAGGCGCATCACGTTGATGATCACCGGCACGGACGGCAGCCTGTGGGTCGGCACCGGCAGCGACGTGGAACGCTTCAAGGACAACGCGCTCACCCACTTCCCTGCAGACGTCGGCCACATCCTGGGAACAGTCATCAGCATCGAACAGGCGAAGGACGGAAGGATCTGGATTTCCCGCGCGCGGGCCACCGATGACCGCGGGCCGCTGTGTGAGGTCGCGGCCGAGCTCACTTGCTATGGCCCCAGGGAGGGCATCGACCTGCCGTCCGTTGATGGCGTCATCGGGCTCCCGGACGGGAACCTGCTGCTGATCGCCGGTGGCGCCGGCTATCGATGGGACCCGCGCGCACGCGCCCCCGCGAAGCAGGTGTTTGCGCTGCCCGGCTCCAGCGACGGGATCCAGTCCTCGGCCTGGAACCTCGATGGCGCGCTGATGTTCGGCTCAGCCCGCAACGGCTATGGCCTGTCGACACTGCGAGGCAACCAGCTAGAGCCGTTCGTCGTTCCCGGTTTCGACGGCCGCAACATCGCCGTGACCAGCATCACCTTCGATTCACACAAGGCGATGTGGCTGGGCACGCAGGGCGCGGGCATCTACCGCATCGCCGGCGGCAGGGTGGAGCACTACCAGGCATCGGACGGGTTATCCGGCGACACCATCTACTCGATCTTCGAGGACCGCGAAGGCAACATCTGGGTCTGCAGCTCACAGGGCCTGGACCGCTTCCGCGATGTGAAGGTCGCGACTTTCTCGAGCCGCGAAGGCTTTGGCAATGATCTCGTCAACGCGGTCACCGCTGCACCAGACGGGTCAATCTGGACCAGCAACTGGCATACGCTGGAAGTCATCGACAGAGGTGTCGTGCGGTCACTGCGCGCGGGCAAGGAAATTCCCGGTGACCAGGTCACCTCGGTCTACGCCGATCGGGCAGGGCGGGTATGGGTAGGCGTTGATGATGGGCTGACCTATTACGCCAATGGCAGGTTCGTGCCCTTGCTGGACCAGGCCGGCAAGCGCATCGGCACCGTCAACTCCATGGTCGAGGACAAGCAGGGTGATCTGTGGGTGCGCACCCATGCCGGCCCCGCTGGCACCTTGCTGCGCATCGCGGGTAACAAGGTGGTCGAGTCCGTCAGCGCCGCGCAGCTGCCGTACGGCAGGTCCATTGCGATAGCCGGTGGCGTGGATGGCGGTGTCTGGCTGCCGCTCACCGGTGGCGATGTCGGCCTCTGGAACGACGGCCGCGCCCGGATCATCAAACTGAACCGGCCCGCCGGCTCCGGCGTAGTGCAATCCATCACCCCGCGGCGGGATGGCACCGTGTTCGCAGGTACCGCCCAGGGCCTCTATGTGGTGCGCGGCGACAAGGTGCAATTGCTCGATGACAGCAACGGACTGCCCTGCACGGAAATCTTTGCCACGCTCACCAGCGGTGATGCGCTGTGGATCTATTCATCCTGCGGCGTGCTGTCCATCGCCGACGCCGAGCTCGAACGCTGGTGGACCGACTCCCAGATCACAATAAAGGTAGGCCAGATTGGCCCGCTGGATGGTGCGCAGGCCGCTGCAGCGGGCTGGTCGCCACGGGCTGCGCAATCACCGGACGGCCGCCTGTGGTTCGCCAACGGAAGTGTCGTGCAGGTGTTCGACCCGCAGCAGGCAGCCGGCAACCCCCTGCCGCCACCGGTGCACGTCACGGGAATCATCGCCGACCGCAACTCCTACGCCGCCGAGGCACCGGTGCAGCTGCCGGCGCAGACCCGCAACCTGGAGATCGCCTACACCGCGCTCAGTCTGTCCATTCCGGAGAAGATCAACTTCCGCTACCGGCTGCAAGGCCACGACGACCAGTGGATCGATGCCGGCAACCGGCGCCAGGCCTTCTACACGGATCTCGGGCCCGGTGAGTATCGCTTCCAGGTGATCGCCAGCAACAACGATGGCATCTGGAACATGGACGGGGCCACGGTCTCCTTCGAAGTGCTGCCGGCGTTCTACCAGACCCTGTGGTTCCGCACACTGTCCGTGCTCCTGGTGCTGGCATTCGTCTACATCGCCTACCTCTGGCGCGTGCGGTACCTCGCGCAACGCATGCAGCTCAAGGTGGAGGCGCGCACGCGCGAGCGGGAGCACATTGCGCGTGAACTGCACGACACGCTGCTGCAGAGCATGCAGGGCCTGATCTACACATTGCATGCCGCCATGCAGCGCCTGCCGGAGACCGAACCGGTGAGGCACACCATCGCCTCGGCACTGACCAGCGCCGATGAGTCGCTGCTGCGGGGACGGGCGCAGGTGCAGGGCCTGCGGCGACTCTCCACCGCCTCCTCACAGTCGCTGGATCTAGCCCTCGACGAACTCACGGCGCGCCTGCTCAGGGATCGCGGCTGCCGCGTGGCCGTGCATTACACAGGCGACAGGAAACCGCTGGCGGCAGGCATCAGTGAAGAGGTCACGGCGATATGTCTTGAAGCGCTCAACAATGCCCTGCGTCACGCCGGCGCGACCGAGTGGTACATCGATGTGCAGTATGGATCCACGCAGCTCGTCGTGGAGGTGCGCGACAATGGCCGCGGCTTCGATGTGCGCGCCACGGCGGCCCTTCACACCCAAGGCCACTTCGGGCTGGTGGGCATGCGCGAACGGGCATTGCGCGTGGGCGGTGCGCTGGAGATCGAGAGCGAGGTCGGGTCAGGCACGCTGATCCGGTGCCGGATACCTGCGCGGTTCGCCTATGCGGATGCTTCCACACCACCCCTGCTGTCCTGGCTGCGTCGCACGTTCGGAAGTCCGCCTGCGGATGAGCGATAGCCTTGGCCGCGGATCAGCGGGGCTGGCCCAGCTCCTGCACCCAGTAGAAGTGCCCGCGCTTGCGGCCCATGGCCACCGCCGCACCCATGTGGACGAAGCGCGGATCCATGATGTTGGCGCAGTGGCCCGGGCTGCCCAGCCAGCCCGCCACCACTTCGGCCGCGGACTCCGGACCAAAGGCGATGTTCTCGCCGGTGAGGCGCAGCCGGTAGCCCTCGGCCTGCACGCGCTGCTTCGGCGTGCGTCCGTCGCGCGATACGTGATCGAAATAGCCGCGTCGGGCCATATCCCGTGCATGCGCGCGGGCGGCGCGATGCAGCGGCTCCGACACCAGCAGCGGCGGCGCACCGGCGAACCGTTCGCCGCCACAGGCACGGCCGCGCGCCCTGGCCTGGTTGACCAGCTCCAGCACACGCTGTTGAACAGCCGCTGGCGGCTCGGTACTGACCGGAGGGCGTTCGCCGGCAAGCACGTTGCCCATGAGGCAGCCCAGCAGCATTACAGGGGGCACCCATCGCATGCGCTGCAGTTTCTGGCCGCGCGGGTGAACCGCGCGTGAATGCACTTAGTCGATCAGTGGCTGCAGCGCGGGATCGCGATGGAACGCCAGCGCGCGCTCCAGGTCTTCGCGGCAGGTGCGGTTGGTATCCAGCTCCGGCAGCGCATCCAGCGCAAAGTAGCCGGCAGCGGTGACTTCGGGGCCTGCCTGCGGCGCGCTGGAACCCAGCGGCCTGCACAGGAAGTAGAACTTGTAGAAATCCCGCACATCGGGCCGGAACGGACCTTTGGCCTTGTGGCGCACGGCATAAAGCCGCTGCACCGCCACCTCCAGGCAGGCTTCCTCGCGCACTTCCTTGATGATGTTCTCCGCGGCGGAGAGGCCGATCTCGGCAAAGCCGCCGGGCAGCGTCCAGCGTCCGGTGCTGCCCTCGCGCACCAGCAGCACGCGCTCGCCATCGAATACTGCGCCGCGCACGTCGAGGCTGGGCGTCGGGTGCGCGCGCGTGCCAGGCGACAGCTCGCCTATCTGCCCGACAGGGGCTGCGAACAGCGATGCCAGCATCTGCTCGGCAATGGCCTTGATCTCTTCATAGCGCTCGCGGTCGTAGACGCCGGTAGGGTAGGTCAGGCCCGTGGCGGCCAGGGCCTGCAGGCGCTTGATGTGCGTCAGCCACTCGCTCTCCATGCGTCGCAGCCTCAGGTCGCCGGTGGCTGCATCAGCGGCCCCGCCGCGAACGACTCGCGGTCGATCACATAGGTGACATGCGGACCCGCCGGCAGGCTGGCGGCCTGCTTCACCGGGCGCTCTTCCAGCCGGCCGCCGATCTTCTCCATCGCGCGCCTTGAGCGGTGGTTCTCCGCGCCGACGATGAAGATCACGCGCGGCACGAACTGCAGCGCGTGCTGCAGCATGGCGCGCTTCATGGCGCGGTTCACCTCGCCGCCCCAGCAGGCACGGGAGAGGAAGGTCCAGCCGATCTCCACCTCACCGGGTCCGGCGCGCGCGCGGTCGTAGCGGGAATAGCCGATCAGGGCGCCGCTGCGCGGGTCGCTGGCCACCAGCGCGCCACCGCTGGCCAGGCCCTGCTCGAAGAACTGCCGGAACACCGGCTCCTGCCAGCGATCATGGGCCGGATGCACTGCCCAGATCAGCGGGTCCGCCGCCAGCGCGAACAGCTCTGTCCAGTCCTGCTCGCGCAGCGGCCGCAGGTTGATGAGCGGGGTGCTGAGGTGTGGTTGCAGATCGATGTCGGTCATCTGCGTCCATCCTAGTAAAATCCGCGCATGACGGCACTGGCACCTGAGGATGAACTGCGCGCCTGCCTGCGTGCACTGCAGGCCATCGACGCCGACCGCAGCCTGCTGACGCGCCTCACCGAGGCCGAGCGACGTGAATTGCTGGTGCTGGCCGGCCGCATCACCACACCGGATCGCGGCGCGCTGCGGCGCATGGCCCGCGCCTTCCGGCGTGGTGAACGCGAGGCGGCGCGGCGGCAGGATGAAGCGGCTCTGGCGCAGGCGGGCCTGCGGGTGCAGCGGCTGCGCGAAACCTATGCGCCGCTGTGGCTGACGCCACCGCCGGCAGCAGATGCCGCCGCAGCCGGCGGCCCGTCGCTCCATGGCGCGCGCAACTGCTACGTCTGCAAGCAGGCCTTCACCGCGGTGCATCGCTACTACGATTCGATGTGCCGCGATTGCGGCGACTTCAACTACGCCAAACGCGAGCAGAGCGCCGACCTCGGCGGCCGTGTGGCGCTGGTCACCGGCGCGCGCGTGAAGATCGGCTTCCAGGCCGCATTGAAACTGCTGCGCGCCGGCGCGCATGTTGTGGCGCTGACGCGCTTCCCCGTGGACGCCGCCGCCCGCTATGCACGGGAGCCGGACTATGCCGACTGGTCGCAGCGCCTGCAGGTGCATGGCCTGGACCTGCGGCACACGCCCAGCGTCGAACTGTTCGCCCGCTGGCTGGGCGGGCAGCTGCCGCGGCTCGACTACATCGTGAACAATGCCTGCCAGACGGTGCGGCGTCCGGCAGGGTTCTTCCGCCACCTGCTGGCCGCGGAGGCGCAGGGCGCGGCCGCGCTGCCGCCAGCGCAGCGCGCACCGCTGGCGCGGCATGAGGCGCTGTGCCGCGCATTGCTGGATGCGCCTGGCCATGAAGCCCCGCGCGATGCGGGCCGCGAACTCATGCCGCATGCGGCGCACGGTTACCCGGAAGGGCTGGTGCACAGCGCCGCATTGTCGCAGCGCCATTACCTGGACGAGGACTACCTCGCCGGCGAGGCGCTGTTTCCTGCTGGCCGCTATGACGAGGACAGCCAGCAGCTGGACCTGCGCAGCGTGAACAGCTGGCGGCTGCGCCTGCATGAAGTGGAGACGCCGGAATTGCTGGAAGTGCAGCTGGTCAATGCCATCGCGCCCTACATCCTCAACGCGCGCCTGAAGCCCTTGATGCTGAAGAGCGGCGCGCGCGACCTGCACATCGTCAACGTGAGCGCCATGGAAGGGCAGTTCTACCGCACCACCAAGACCGACAAGCACCCACACACCAACATGGCCAAGGCGGCGCTGAACATGATGACCCGCACCAGCGCGCCGGACTATGTGCGCGATGGCATCCACATGAATGCGGTGGACACTGGCTGGGTGACCGACGAAGACCCGGTGGTGCACGCGGCGCGCAAGGCCGAAGAGGGCTTTGCCCCGCCGCTGGATATCATTGATGGCGCGGCGCGCATCGTGGATCCGGTATTTGCCGGCGTGAACTCCGGCATCCATCAATGGGGCCAGTTCCTGAAGGATTACCGGCCGGCGGCGTGGTGATGTGCAGGCGCAGCAGCGCCGACTGAGTCGTATCCGGGCGGCGCAATGTTCGGCAGCGAACAGATAATTAGCGCCTGCGGGCTAGGCTTGCTGCAGGATGTCAATTTCAAGCTCGGAAGCCGCCGGAATCACGGCAGCCGTACACGGCCCGCACGCGCACACGCCTGGCGGCGCCGCGGCGCTGCGCCGCTTCCTGCTTCCCTGGGGGCTGGCCGCGCCGGTGGCTGGCGGCGCCATCATCCTGTTCATGCAGGAGCTGGGGCACCTCACCACCAGTTCCGGCGTCGCCTTTCTCGCTGGCTTCTGTGCCATCTTCTTTGCAGCCACAGTGGTGCTGGCGGATCGCCGCCTGGCGCGCGTCGAGCAGGCCCGCGCCAGCGCCGAACGGGCGCTGCTGCAGACCCGGGAGCGCATGGATACCGCACTGCTGGCGAACGAGATCGGCACCTGGGAATGGAACATCACCAGCGACCGGGTGTTTGCCGACGCCAGCCTTGCGGCGATGCTGGGCATCTCGCCCGCCGATGCCGAAGGTGGCCCCCTGTCCATCTACCTGCAGGCAGTGCACCCCGAGGACCGGCATCTGGCCCGCGCCGCCATCGACCAGGCGCTGCGTGACGGCAGCTATTTCAGCTGTGAATACCGGCTGCGCCCGGAGCAGGGGACGGAGCGGCGGGTGCTGGCGCGCGGGCGCGTCCTGCGCGACAGCGAGGGAACCCCGGCGCGCCTGCCCGGCGTGGTGCTGGATATCAGCGAGCAGCGCTGGGCCGAACGCCAACTGCAGCGCAGTGGGAGCGCGCGGCGTGATGCGCTGGAACCTGCCGCTGCGCAGTCGCCCGCGGCGGGCCCTGCCACCCTGCGCAGCGCGCAGACCACCGCCAGTGCCTCGCTGCAGGGAATCTCCACTGGCCCCGAGGTGGGCGCGCGCCGCGCACCCGCGCCGCGCCAGATGGTGGACGACCTGCTCGACCTGAGCAGCATCATCAGCGGCAAGGTGAAATTGCTGGCGCAGCCGGTAGCCATCGCCGCCGTGGTGACGACAGCCATCGAGAACGTACGCGCCGCCGCCGCCGCCAGGCGCCTGAGCATCGAAAGCCTGTTCCATCCGGGCAGCCAGGTGGTCGTCACGGGGGACCCCGCGCGACTGCAGCAGGTGCTGTCGAACCTGCTGAGCAACGCCATCAAGTTCACGCCGCCAGGCGGGCAGATCAGCGTCTGCCTGCGGCGCATCGATGGCGAGGTGGAACTGGCTGTGTCCGACAATGGCGCGGGCATCAGCAGCGAATTCCTGCCGCTGGTATTCGATCGCTTCCGGCAGGCTGACGCCGTGACCGCAGGCCAGCGCGGCGGACTCGGCCTCGGTCTGTCGATCGTGCGGCAGCTCGCCGAATTGCACGGGGGCTCGGTGCGGGCGGGCAGCCCGGGCAGGGGACTGGGCTCGACCTTCGTCGTCGTGCTGCCGATCGCCGCGACATCGCCGGCAGCCACTGGCAACGATCAGATCAGCGGGCGATCCCGCAACGGCAGCGCATAGTAATCGGCAAGATGCCGCAATGCCTTCGGCTTGCGGATGGCGAGCCGGCCGTCCTCCACATGGAACAAGCCGCTGTGCTGCAGCCGGCGCAGCGTGCGGTGGGTATGCACCAGCGACAGGCCCAATGCATCGGACATGTGCTGCTGCGTTACCGGAAACGGTACGGTGTCGTCTTCATCCTTCAGCCCCACTGACTCGGCACGCTTGAAGAGATGGATGAGCAGCATGGCAATGCGCTGCGGCGCCGAACGCTGGCCGACCGAGACCAGGTTCTCGTCCATGATCAGCTCCTCATGCGCGGCAAGCCAGGTGAGGTCGTAGCCCAGCGCCGGGTGCGAACGGTACACATCGAACAGCCGCTCGCCGGGGAAGCGGCACAGCACGCCATCGGTCAGCAGCTCAACGCCATGCGCGGCCTTGCCGTCGAGTTTCTCCTGCAGGCCGAGGAAGTCTCCCGGCAGCAGGAAATTGAGGATCTGCCGGGCCCCGGACGACAAGGTGCGGTAACGGAAGGCCCAGCCGCCGAGCAGCGTGAAGTACTCGCCCGTTGGCACATCCTCGCGCATCACCTGCGAGCCCGCAGGCAGCACCAGTTCGCCGATCTTCAGCTGCTGGATGAAGGCGATCTCTTCAGCGGTAGCCTTCTTGAAAATGTCCTGGCGCCGCAACGGGCAGGCGGCACAGGGCACGAGAATCGGTTCCGGGCGCGCTGCGTTTTTTCTGATCGCCATGGTTACGTCTTTTGATGTACCGGGGCGCGGCGGGGCCCGGATAAAGTCATAGGAATATTCCTACAACCGACGCCATGGACACAATGCCCTACGAACTGGTTTACGCCAGCTGGATCACAGCCATCGGGGATCAGCAGTTCCTGCTGGAGATGGTGCAGCGGGCGCGGGCGAAGAACGCGCGCCTGGACGTCACTTCAATGCTGCAGTTCGATGGTGACCGCTTCCTGCAATTGCTGGAAGGCGAGGAGGAAGTGGTCAAGGCGCTCGCCGGGCAGATCGAGCGCGATCCGCGACACCAGGGCTATGCGCTGCTGCACGCGGCACCGCGAACTGGCCGGCGGCGGTTCACGGATCAATCCCTTGCGTTTGCCGCTGCAGAAACGCATTCGCTGGGACCTCTCATCAGCCGCAACACGGGCCTGCAGCTGGCTGATCATCTGCAGGCCACGCCGGTATCCCGTATCGATTTCGGCTGAAGCTACTCGGCCGGAATCTGCAGCTGGTTGTCCACCCGCTTCACACCCGCCACCTGTGCGGCCACGCGTCCGGCCGCCTGGCGGCTCGCGGCTGTTGGCACCAGGCCATGCAGGCCGATGACATCCGGCGCCCGCACACTGACCTGCACACCCAGCCCGGCAGTGGCGGAGTCACGTTGCAGCGCCTGTTCCACATTGCGCACCAGCCCGGCTTCCTGCTGCTGGACACCGCGCTGCGCCGCGCTCTGTTCGGCGTCGGGGCGGACCTCGATGTTGGTGGATACCCGGGCGCCTTCCGAAGCGGCCTCCGCCGTCGACTGCGCGGCGGCAGCCTGTGCCGCGCTGCTCACCTCGCCACTGACGATGATGGTGTCGGCATGCGTGCCTACGGTTATCTCACCGGCCGGCACATCCTTCTTGGCCTGCAGCGCCTTCTTCACGTTCTCGGCCGCGGCGTTGACATCCGGCTTCGCCGGCACCGCTGTCGCCGGTGCCACCGTGCCGGTGCCCGGCTCGGCAGGCAGCTGGGCGCTGGCGCCGGTGGCAAAGGCCAGTGTGGTCGCGGCCAGCGCGGCCGCTACTGCAGATGAAATGAGGGTGGGTCGCATGGCAGGCTCCAGTCCGTAACAGGGCTGTTGCAGCCCGATGCAGCTATCATCGGCCCCCGCCCCAGGACAGCCTGTCGTCCGCCGGAGTCTGCCGGGGTAGGACATCGCCCCCACCATGAGCCCGCCGGATTCTCCCGCCATCGAAGACTGCCTGCGCCGTGACCAGTTCCGCCTGCGTCGCGAGCGCGACCGGCTGGCCGCGGCACGGCTGCGCGGCAACGCAGTGGGCGGCGCAGAGCAGGCGCTGGCCGCGCGCATCGCGGCCTCCAGTGCCGCCCGCCAGGCGCGGGCGGCGAGTGTGCCAGCGCTCAGCTATCCGGAAGACCTGCCGGTCTCCGCACATCGCGATGCCATCCGCGCGGCCATCGCGGCGCATCCGGTAGTCATCGTTGCCGGCGAGACGGGCTCGGGCAAGACCACGCAGTTGCCGAAGATCTGCCTGGAGGCAGGCCGGGGCGTGGCCGGCATCATCGGCCACACGCAGCCGCGGCGCATCGCGGCGCGGGCAGTGGCCGCGCGCATTGCGGAGGAACTGCAGGTGCCGCTGGGCCAGCTGGTGGGCTACAAGCTGCGTTTCCAGGATCGCAGCCGTCCCGAGGGCCTGATCAAGCTGATGACGGACGGCATCCTGCTGGCCGAGACGCAGGGCGATCGCTTCCTCGACGCCTACGACACCATCATCGTGGACGAGGCGCACGAGCGTTCGCTGAACATCGACTTCCTGCTGGGCTACCTGCGCTGGCTGCTGCCGCGGCGGCCGGACCTGAAGATCGTCATCACCTCGGCCACCATCGACACCGAGCGCTTCTCGAAGCACTTCGCTGACGCGCCCATCATCCAGGTATCGGGCCGCAGCTATCCGGTGGAGGTGCGCTACCGCGCGGTGCAGCTGGACGAGGAGGACGAGACCGCCGCGGCGGAACAGGACGCCATCCTCACGGCGGTGGATGAACTGTGGCGCGACCAGAGCGGCGACATCCTGGTGTTCCTCAGCGGCGAGCGCGAGATCCGCGAGACCACCGAATCGCTGCGCAAGCACCACCCCATGGGCTGCGAGGTGCTGCCGCTGTATTCGCGGCTGGCGCAGGAGGAGCAGCAGCGCGTGTTCCGGCCGTCGGGCAGGCGCCGCGTGGTGCTGGCGACCAATGTGGCGGAAACCTCGCTGACGGTGCCGGGCATCCGTGCCGTGATCGACACCGGCGTCGCCCGCATCAGCCGTTACAGCCATCGCAGCCGGCTGCAGCGCCTGCCCATCGAGAAGATCTCGCAGGCCTCGGCGAACCAGCGCGCCGGCCGCTGCGGGCGCGTCGGCCCCGGCATCTGCATCCGGCTGTACGACGAGGCCGATTACCTGGCGCGGCCGGCCTTCACCGAGCCGGAGATCCAGCGCACCAACCTCGCCGCGGTGATCCTGCAGATGCATGCGCTGAAGCTCGGGGACATCGAGGCCTTCCCCTTCGTCGAGCCGCCGGATGGCCGCTATGTGCGCGACGGACAGCGCAGCCTGCGCGAGCTGGGCGCGCTGTCGGCGGAAGGGCAGCTGACCGAAACCGGCCGGCGCCTGGCGCAGCTGCCGCTGGATCCGAAGCTGGGCCGCATGCTGCTGGCGGGCGCGAAGGAGCAATGCCTGGAGGAAGTGGCCGTCATCGCTGCCGCGCTGTCGGTGCAGGATCCGCGCGACCGGCCCGCCGACAAGCAGACTCAGGCGGACCAGAAACATGCACCGCTGCGCGATGAACAGTCGGATTTCCTGTCGCTGCTGAAACTGTGGCGCGCCTGGAGTGAGCAGCGCGCGCAGCTCTCGCGCGCCAAGCTGCGCGGCTGGTGCAAGGAGAACTACCTCTCCTACCTGCGGCTCACCGAGTGGCAGGATGTGCATGGCCAGGTGATGGAAGTGGTGAAGGGTGAGCTGGCGCTGCAGCTGAATGCGCAGCCGGCGCAGTACGAGGCCATCCATCGGGCGCTGCTGGCGGGCCTGCTGTCACAGGTGGCGCAGCGCAAGGAGCAGGCGGAGTACCTGGGCGCCAACGGCACAAAGCTCAACATCCACCCGGGTTCGGGGCAGTTCAAGGCGAAACCGCCGTGGATCGTGAGCGCCGAGCAGGTGCAGACCACCAAGGTGTATGCGCGCACCGTGGCGCGGATCGACCCGGCCTGGGTGGAGCAGGTAGGCGAGCACCTGGTACGCCGCCAGCACTATGAGCCGCACTGGGAGCGACGGGCCGCGCGCGCCTCCATCTACGAGCGCACCACCCTGTTCGGGTTGACGCTGGTCAGCGGCCGGCGCGTCCCGTACGAGCGCATTGATCCGCCCGCGGCACGCGAACTGTTCATCCGGCACGCATTGGTGCGCATGGAATACGATAGTCGTGCGCCCTTCCTCGAGCACAACACCCGGCTGCTCACCGATACCGAGTACCTGCAGCAGAAAGGCCGGCGTGTCGACCTGCTGGTGGACGAGGGCCGGCTGTATGAATTCTTCGACGCGCGCGTGCCGGAGGGCATCTCCACTGGTGCTGCCTTCGAGCGCTGGCGCCGCGAGGCCGAAGCCGCGCAGCCGAAGCTGCTGTGGCTGACCGAGCGTGACATCGCCGCCAGCGAGGCAGAGCTGGACGCCACGCGCTTCCCGGATCACCTGGCGGCGGGGCCGCTCGTGGTGCAGCTGCGCTACCGCTTCGAGCCCGGCCATGAGGATGACGGGGTCTCGGCACTGGTGCCGCTGCATGTGCTGAACCAGCTGCCCGAGGAGCCATTCGAATGGCTGGTGCCCGGGCTGTCCGAAGAGCTGGTGACGGCACTGGTGCGTTCGCTGCCGAAACAGCTGCGCGTGCATTTCGTGCCCGTGCCGGAAGCCGTGGCACGGGTGCTGCCGCTGCTCGACCCGGGCCGTGGCTCTTTATATACGCAGCTGGCGGCGGCGCTGTCGCGCACCGGCGGCGTGCCGGTGAAGCGCGGCGATTTCCGCGAAGACGTGCTGCCGCCGCACCTGCGCATGAACTTCCTGCTGCTGGATGATGCGGACAAGGTGATCGGGCGCTCGCGCAGTCTGGCTGCCCTGCGCGGGCGCCATGCCGGCGCCTCGCAGCAGGATTACGCGAAGCAGTCCGGGCTCATCACCGGCGTGCGCAGCTGGGAGTTCGGCGAGATCCCCGAGCGGCAGGAAGTGCAGAAAGCCGGCCGGCGCCAGGTGGGGTATCCCGCACTGGTGGATGAGGGCACATCGGTGGGCCTGCGCGCCTTTGCCACGCCCCCCGAGGCGCAGGCCAGCCACCGGCGGGGCACCGCGCGGCTGATCCAGCTGACGCAGGCGCGCGAGCTGAAAGCGCTGCGGCGGGACATGGCCGTGAATGTGCAGGGCGAGCTCACCTACCGCAACCTGGCGGCGCACCCCTGGCTCAACCCCGAGCTCGCCGCCGGCCGCGACCTGCGCGACGACCTGCTGGATCGCGTGGTGATGACCGTGTTCCTGGACGGCCGCGAGCCGCTGCGCAGCAGCGCCGCCTTCGACGCGCGCATCGCCACCCACCGCGCTGGCATCGGGCTGCCGGTGCAGGAGATCTCGCGCAGCGTGCAGGGCACGCTGGAACGACTGGCGCGGGTGCAGGCGGCGCTGCCGAAGGCCGCGCCCTCGACCGCCGCAGACATCCGCGCGCAACTGGCGTGGCTGGTGCCGGCAGGCTTCCTGCTCACCACGCCCTGGGAGCGACTGCGCGAAATGCCGCGCTACCTGCAGGCGCTGGAACAGCGGCTGGAAAAATCCGCGCGTGATGTTCGCCGCGATGCGCAGCTCACGGCCGAGATCGCGCCCGTGGAGATGCGCTACCGCGAGCGGGTCAAGGCCGAGCGCGGCCTGCGTGCGCCCGCGGAGGATGATTTCCGCTGGCTGCTGGAGGAGCTGCGGGTGTCGCTGTTCGCACAGGCGCTGCGCACGCGCGTGCCGGTTTCGGCAAAGCGCCTCAGTGAAGCCTGGGCACAGCGGGAGCGCGAACCGGCCTAGGACTGACCCTATCCGGATACCCGACCTGCGCCTACAGCCCGGGTGCGGGCCCTGCTCCAGCATATGTCCCCACGTAGACCCCGCATTCGCGGGTCCATCGTTCAAGGAGTGATATCAATGAAAAAGCCAATTCTCTCGTCTCTCGCGGTCTGCAGCGTGATGCTCATCGGACTGCCGGCGTGCAACCGCGCCGAGGCCCCCTCCACCGTATCGGCCGATGTGGCTGATGCCCAGAAGGACCGCGCCGAGAATGTCCTGGATGCCCAGAAGGACCAGGCGGAAACCTATTCTGACACCGCCACCGCCGCCGCCTCGCGCGACCCGGACAACCGCGGTGATGCCATCGAGGATCGCGCCGAAGCCCGCTTCGACACCGCCGTGGCACAGGCCAAGGGCGACATGGATGTGGCCAAGCAGGGTTGCGAAGCGCTGAAGGGCGATGCGCAGTCGCAGTGCAAGAAGAGCGCGGATGCCGCCTACGAGTCGGCCAAGTCCACCGCCCAGCTGGCGCTGGAAACCGAGCGCAAGCGCAGCGACGCCACCCAGAAGCTGGACAACAAGTAAGCCAGACGCCGGCCCATCGCGCCCTTGTGGCCAGGAGTTGGTGATGCCGATCTCAGTCAGGCAGATCCGGGACAATCCGGGTGACCCAGGGAATCCGGAGCCGAAGGAGAGCTTTCTCTCCGACATCGCCACGCTGCGCGAGCGGGCCCGGCAACACATCGCGGACGGCGCCCTAACCAGAAGGTAAGGCGCCGATAGCGAAGTGGTGGTGCGGCGTCTCAAAGAGGCGCTGG